>NZ_JABXXR010000010.1 GCF_013376175.1 Ameyamaea chiangmaiensis | reverse complement strand
GTCGAGGCCATCGCCCGGACCGGCAGCGGCAAGACGGCGGCGTACGCCCTGCCGCTGATCCAGCGACTGACGGACAATCCGGTGCCCCGTCTGGCCGCGACCCCGCGTGTGCTGGTGCTGGTGCCGACGCGCGAACTCGCGGGACAGGTCGCCGCCGTGTTTCGCGATTTCGGCCGGCAGGGCGGTATCCGGGCGCGCCTGGCCATCGGCGGCACACCGCTCGACCACCAGGTCGCGGCCATGGAAGACGGCGTCGACGTCGTGATCGGCACCCCCGGCCGCGTGATGGACCTTCTGGCGCAAAAGGCGCTGCATCTCGGCGCCGTCGCGGCGATGGTCCTCGACGAGGCCGACCGGATGCTGGAGGAAGGCTTTCTCGACGCCATGGCGGAAATCCTGCCCGCCCTGCCCGCGCACCGCCAGATGCTGCTGTTTTCCGCGACCATGCCGCCGGCGGTGGCCGAACTTGCCGCGCGCTGCCTTCATCGACCGCAGCGCATCGTGCTCGACGCGGCGGGCGAGACGCCGCGCCAGATCCGGCAGCGGATCCTCTTCGCCGAGCCCGCGGACAAGCCGTCCTGCGCCGCGCGCATCGCGCAAGACGGCCGTTTCCGCCGTATCCTGTTCTTCACCCGCACCCGTCAGGGCGCCGACCGGCTAGCCGGCCAACTGCGGCAGGCCGGCCTGCGCGCCGAGCCTTTGCACGGCGATCTGGTGCAGACACGCCGGACCCGCACGCTGCGCAGCTTTGCCAGCGGCGCCACACCGTGTCTGGTGGCAACCGACGTCGCCGCGCGCGGCATCGACATCGCCGAGATCGATCTGGTGGTGAACGTCGACATGCCCGAAACGCCCGAAGCCTACATTCACCGGATCGGGCGCACGGGCCGCGCGGGCCGACGCGGCATGGCGATCACCTTCTGCGGCGCGGACGAACGCGCGATGCTGCGGGCGATCGAAAAACATTTGGGCCAGCGCCTACGTGTCGTGACGGCGGACGCCCCGCTGGGGTGACCGGACGGGATTGCCGCCGCCGCCCGATGCTGTACTCTCGGTGACCATGAGTGCGGACCGGACGATTTTCACCACGACCGAGATGCTGGCACGGCTCGTCGCGTTCGACACGACAAGCCGCCTTCCCGACCTGCCGCTTATCGTCTGGGTCGAGGCCTATCTAGGCGCCCATGGACTGACAGCCACGCGCTCTCGCGGTCCTCAGGACGGCAAGGTCAACCTGCACGCGATCATCGGTCCCCAGACCGACGGCGGCATCGGCTTTGCCGGCCACGTCGATACGGTGCCGGTCGACGGTCAGGCCTGGACGCGCGATCCGTTCACGTTGCACGCGGACCACGGACGCCTGTATGCGCGCGGGGCCGCCGACATGAAGGGGTTCGTGGCGTCGATGCTGGCCGCAGTACCCGACTTCATCGCGCTGCGCGCGCCGCACCCCATCCACCTGATGCTGACCTTTGACGAGGAAATAACCTGTGACGGCGCCCGCGTCCTGGCCGAGGACCTGCAGGCCCGCGACGTGCGCCCGGCCCTGTGCGTCGTGGGCGAGCCGACGATGATGACACCCGTCATCGCCCACAAGGGGCGGCTCGCGGTTCGTGTGTCCGTCGTGGGCCAGCCCGGCCATTCCTCCGCGCCCGGGGACGGCGTCAACGCGCTGCATGCGATGGGCGAGGCACTGGCCTGGATTTCCGCCGAGGCACGGCGGCTGGCGCACGCAGGGCGTCGGGTGGAAGGGTTCGACCCGCCGCACACGACCATTCAGGCCGGCGTGGCACAGGGCGGGACGATCCTGAACATCATTCCCGAACAGGCGTCGTTCGAGATGGAATGGCGCACGGTGCCCGGCGACGACGCCCACGCCGAACTCGACCGTTTCCGCCGCTTCTTGGGGGAGACGATCGAGCCCTGGATGCAGAGCCGCTTCCCGCAGACTGGTTTCAGTGTCGAGGTCCTGACCGAACTGCCCCCGCTCAGCCTGGCGGATGACGCGCCGCTCGCCCACCGTGTCCGGCAGGTCACCGGGGCGAACACGTCAGGCCGCGTGTCCTATGGCACCGAGGCCGGGATTTACCAGAGTGCGGGCATCGCCAGTATCGTGTGCGGACCCGGTGACATCGCCCAGGCCCATCGACCGGACGAATGGATTGCCGAATCGCAGCTCGTCGCGTGCGATCGCTTTTTGCGCGCCATGGCCGCGCGCCCCTTTGCCGCATGAGCTGCGGCGCCAGCCCGCGTGGATCCGAAGGACCGGCGCGCGTCAAGGCAAGCCTGTTCCGGGACACGCTGCCGCCACCTCCGCCGCCGTTGCCGGATTTCGCCGTTGCCCTCCGCCCCCCCGACCTGACGCGCTGGGAACGGGGTAACGCGGGCATTCCTGGCGTCATGCATTTCGAAACCCGCCACCCGGGACCGCATGTGGTGGTGTCCTGCCTGATGCATGGCAACGAATATGCCGGGGCCGTGGCCGTCGACCGTCTGCTGCGCCGAGGCGTGCGGCCCGCGCGCGGACGCCTGAGTTTCGTGTTTCTCAATCTCGCCGCGTTCGCCCGTTTCGACCGCGCCAACCCCGTTGCCTCACGGTTCATCGACGAGGACATGAACCGCCTTTGGGCGCCCGTGATCCTCGACGGCAGCGGACAGTCGGCCGAGCTCGATCGCGCGCGTGAAGTCGCGCCCGTCCTGCGCTCGGCCGATCTTCTGCTCGACCTGCACACCATGCTGTGGGCCGGTGCGCCGATCTTTCTCGCGGCGGAAGGACGGTCGGGCGCGGCACTGGCGAGCACGCTGGCGCCCGGCACGCTGGTGGTCGAGGATCAGGGCCATGCAAGCGGCGCGCGACTGATCGACGGGGCCATCTTCCCGTCCCGGGACAAACCCGTCCGGGCCTGTCTGCTGGAGGCCGGTCAGCACTGGCATGTGCGCAGTGCTGCCTGTTCACTCCGGGCGGTACGGACGATGCTCCGACACGGATGCGGTATCCGGGGCGAAGCATCGCCCGCGACCGCCATCCTGCCCGATCCGCGACGGAGCGTTCGCGTTACCGACACGATCACCGCACGGACGAGCGGTTTTACCTTCCTGCACCCGTTTCGCAACGGTGACATCATCGCCGACGGGGGAACCGTCCTGGCGCGTGACGGCACGGACGAAATCCGCACCCCCTATAATGACTGCCTGCTGGTCATGCCGAACCTGCGGCCCGGTCAGGGCCAGACCGCCGTGCGACTGGCGCATCGGGTGGGCTGAAGACATCCCCACCCACCCGATGCGCGACGGTCTCAGCTCTGATAGATCGGGAAGCGCACGCACAGTGCCTTGACGCGCTCATGAACGGCCGCCTCGACCGCCTGGTTGCCCTCTTCGCCCGACGTCGCCAACCCGGTCAGCACTTCGTCGATCATCACGCCGACCTCGCGGAATTCAGCCTCTCCGAAGCCACGCGCCGTCGCCGCCGGGCTGCCCAGACGGATGCCCGACGTGATCGCGGGCTTCTCCGGGTCGAACGGCACGGCGTTCTTGTTCGCCGTGATCCCGGCACGCTCAAGCGCCGCTTCGGCTGCCTTGCCCGTGACCTTCTTCGGCCGCAGGTCCACCAGGATCAGATGCGAATCCGTTCCGTTGGTGACGATGTCGAACCCGCAGTCCAGCAGCGTGCGGGCCAGCACCTTGGCATTGCGCGCGACGCTTTCCTGATAGGTGCGGAACGACGGCTGGAGGGCCTCGCCGAACGCCACCGCCTTGCCCGCGATCACGTGCATCAGCGGACCACCCTGCAACCCGGGGAACACGGCCGAATTGATCTTCTTCGCCAGGTCGGCGTCGTTGGTCAGGATCAGGCCGCCGCGCGGGCCGCGCAGCGTCTTGTGCGTGGTCGACGTCACGATATCGGCGTGCGGCACCGGGTTCGGATACAGGCCGGCCGCCACCAGCCCCGCGAAATGGGCCATGTCGACCATCAGGGCCGCGCCGATCTCGTCGGCGATGCGTCGGAAACGGGCGAAATCGATGATCCGCGGATAGGCCGATCCACCCGCGACGATGATGCGCGGCTTTTCGTCGCGTGCCAGACGCTCCATCTCGTCATAGTCGAGCTCGCCGTCCTGCTGGCGAACGCCATACTGCACCGCGCGGAACCACTTGCCGGAGTAGTTCGGGGCCGCGCCATGCGTCAGATGACCGCCGGCCGCCAGGCTCATGCCCAAGATGGTGTCGCCCGGCTTGGCCAGCGCCATGAAGGCGGCCTGATTGGCATTCGCGCCGGAGTGGGGCTGCACGTTGGCGAAGTCCGCGCCGAAGATCTGCTTGGCGCGCTCGATCGCCAGTGTCTCGACGCGGTCCACCTCGAAGCAACCGCCGTAGTAGCGGCGCCCGGGATACCCTTCGGCATATTTGTTGGTCAGAACGGACCCTTGCGCGTCGAGTACCGCCCGCGAAACCATGTTCTCGCTGGCGATCAGTTCGATTCCCTCGCGCTGGCGCGTCATTTCACCGCGCAGAGCAGCGGCGACCTCGGGGTCGACCTCCGCCACCGGGGCGTTGAAATAACGATGCAGGCTGGACTCGTCGGACATCGGGGCAATTCTCCGTGCGGCAGGACGCGCGGGCCCCATCGGACCCGCTATGGCTGATGCATATATGCGTCCGCCACGATAATAGAAAGCGTAACGACGCGTTTTCAGCCATTCCCGCCCTCTCCGCGCCACCGATCCCGGCGCCAAGAAAGAACATCGATGCCCGATACGCTTCACGCCCCGCCGCCGTCCGCACTGCTGCGCCGCAAGCCCATTATCGCGGACGAAGGCTCCGGCGAGGCAACGCTGCGCCGGTCGCTCGGACCGTGGCAACTCGTGGCCCTGGGGATCGGGGCGACCATCGGTGCCGGCCTATTTTCCCTGACCGGGATCGCCGCGTCGGAAAACGCGGGACCGGCGGTGGTACTATCGTTCATCATCGCTGCGATCGCCTGCGGCTTCGCGGGCATGTGCTACAGCGAACTGGCGGGCATGATCCCCATGGCCGGGAGCGCCTACACCTACAGCTACATGACCATGGGCGAACTTGCGGCGTGGATCATCGGCTGGGACCTCGTGCTCGAATACGCGGTGGGGGCGGCCACGGTGGGCGTCAGCTGGTCAAGCTACGTCGTGTCCCTTCTGGACCAGATCGGGCTCCATCTGCCCCCACGCCTGCTGGCGTCGCCGTTCCAGACCGTCACGCTGGCCGACGGACATCAGGTCGCCGGACTGGCCAACCTCCCCGCCGTGGTGGTCGTGTGTGCCGTGTCGTTCCTGCTGATCCGCGGCATCAGCGAGTCCGCGCGCGTCAATGCCGTGATCGTCGTGATCAAGCTTGCCATCATCGCCGCCTTCATCGCCTTCGGCCTGCCGTTCATCAACAGCGCGAACTACACGCCGTTCGTGCCCGCCAACGACGGAACCTTCGGCCATTACGGCGCCTCGGGCATCCTGCGGGCGGCGGGGACGATCTTCTTCGCCTATGTCGGGTTCGACGCCGTCTCCACCGCCGCGCAGGAAACCCGCAATCCGTCGCGCGACATGCCGATCGGCATCCTGGGCAGCCTTGCGATCTGCACGCTGGCCTATGTCTGCTTCTCGCTCGTCATGACCGGCCTCGTGAATTACCGCGCCATGCTCGGCGACGCCGCCCCCGTGGCCACCGCCATCAACGTGACGCCGTTCAGCTGGCTGAAAACCGCCATCAAGCTCGGCATCATCTGCGGCTATACCTCGGTGATGCTCGTCCTGCTGCTGGGGCAGAGCCGCGTTTTCTACGCCATGTCGCGTGACGGGCTGCTGCCGCCAGTGTTCAGCCGGGTTCACCCGCGGCTGCGCACGCCGTGGCTGACAAACCTGTTCTTCATGGCGCTGACCTCGGTACTGTGCGCGTTCCTGCCTATTTCCGAACTCGGCCACATGACCTCGATCGGCACCCTGCTGGCGTTCGTCATGGTGTGCGGCGGCACGATGATCCTGCGACGAACAGCGCCCGAGATGGAACGCCGCTTCCGCGTCCCCGGCGGCCCGATCATCCCCATCCTGGGCATCGTGTCCTGCGGCGTCATGATGGTGTCGCTCGACGGGCTGACCTGGCTGCGTCTGATCGTGTGGCTTGCGATCGGTCTGGCGATCTACGCCGGCTATGGCCGCCGCCACAGCGTCCTGCGTCACGCCCGTCGTTGATGGCTGTCATCCGGCAGGGCAGGGTTTTCAAAGGCCGCCGGAGACCGATAGTCTGCGTCCCCCAATACTTCGTAACAGAGGGGTCGCCATGACCGTCGGCCAGTTTCCGCACACGCGTCTTCGCCGCAACCGGCAGGACAGCTTCACCCGGCGTCTGGTCGCCGAACATCGCCTGAGCGTGGATCACCTGATCTGGCCGATCTTCGTCACCGAAGGCACGAACGTCGAGACCGAGGTGGTGTCGATGCCCGGCCAGAAACGGGTCAGCATCGATCGTCTCGCGGCCCACGTCGAACCGGCGGCCACGCTCGGCATTCCCGCGCTGGCCCTGTTCCCCGTCACGCCGATGGAGGTCCGCGACGAGCACGGGACCGAGGCGCTCAACCCCGAAAACCTGATGTGCCGCGCTGCCCGCGAACTCAAGCGCCAGTTTCCCGACATCGGGCTGATCGGCGACGTAGCCCTCGACCCTTACACCAGCCACGGCCATGACGGACTGGTGCGCGATGGCTACGTCGTCAATGACGAGTCCGTCGCCGTTCTGACCGGACAGGCGCTCAACCAGGCGGCGGCGGGGATCGATATCCTCGCTCCGTCCGACATGATGGACGGCCGTATCGGCACCATGCGCCGGGCTTTGGACGAACAGGGCATGGTCGGGACGCGGATCATGTCCTACGCCGCGAAATACGCCAGCGCGTTCTACGGCCCGTTCCGCGACGCGCTCGGCTCGGGCGACCTGCTCAAGGGTGACAAGAAGACCTACCAGATGGACCCGGCCAACAGTGACGAAGCCCTGCGCGAGGTCGAGATGGACCTGCGCGAGGGCGCCGACATGGTCATGGTCAAGCCAGGAATGCCCTATCTGGATATCGTCAGCCGTGTGCATGAACGTTTCGCCGTGCCCACGTTCGTCTATCAGGTGTCTGGCGAATACGCGATGCTGATGGCGGCCATCCGCAACGGGTGGCTCGACCATGATCGGGCCATGATGGAAAGCCTGCTGGCCTTCATCCGCGCCGGTGCGTCGGGCGTACTGACCTATTTCGCGGTCGAGGCCGCGCAACGGTTGCGGGCGGGCTGACCCGCGCCGCTCCCGGATCAGGGCGCCGCGCAAGGAAAGAGGTGCAAAACCGCGCGGCGCCCCCTACAGTACGGTGTGTGACAATGTGATGACTCGACGACCCCGCCCGGCCAGCCCGGGACGCCCGCCCGAGGGAGATCGATGACGTTCGCAGCCAACCCGCAGTTCTTCTACACGACCTCTCCCCTGCCATGCCCGTATCTGGAGGGCCGGACGGAGCGCAAGGTCGTCACGGAACTGTCCGGCCCCAATGCCGACGCGCTGCATGACCGCCTGTCGCGCGCGGGTTTCCGGCGCAGCCACACGATCGCCTACGCCCCGGTGTGCTCGGGTTGCAGTGCCTGCGTGCCCATCCGCATCCCCGTCGCGCGCTTTCAGCCCGACCGCTCGCAGTCGCGCGTCCGCCGTCGCAATGGCGCGATCGACGGGTTCGAAGTCCCCCCCCACGCAACGACCGAACAGTTCGCCCTGTTCCAGCGCTACCAGAGAAGCCGCCACGCCGACGGCGATATGGCCTCGATGAACTTCTACGATTACCGCGCGATGGTGGAAGATACGCCGATCGATACGACACTGGTCGAATTTCGAACGCAAGACGATCTGCTGGTCTGCGTCAGCCTGATGGACCGCCTGGGCGACGGTCTGTCGGCGGTCTACAGCTTCTTCGACCCGGAGCTGGAGCGGCTGTCGCTGGGCACGAACGCCATCCTGTGGATGATCGAACAGGCCGCAACGCTGGGCCTGGACTACGTCTATCTCGGCTATTGGATCGCCGAGAGCCGGAAGATGGCCTACAAGGCCCGGTTCCGGCCGGCCGAAATTCTGGTACGCGGGGCGTGGCGGGACCTGGCCGCCACCTGACCCCCTCAGTGGGACGCGGCGCTCAGGACGCCGCCAGCCCCGCCGACAGGTCGAACACATTGCCGCGCTGCATCAGGGCCTGTCTCAGCAGACAGACAATCCCCGACGTGCAGTTGCCGCACTGCGCCTTGCATCCCTTCGACGCGTAAATCTCTTTCGGACGTGTCGCGCCGCCATCAACCGCGGCTTCAACATCGTGATGGGTCAACCGGTTACACGAGCACACAATCATGGAATCGACGCCGCAGGAGTTGTTGCGTGTCGTTCTTAACCACAACGCGAATGCTTCGCAACACCAATTGTGCATCGCACCCCTGCGCGCGCGACACGCGCAGGGGATGGCGCGCGCCTACTTCGCCCAGCTCGGCGCCGGCTTGCCGCCATCGGCCCGTTTGCCCAGCCATGGGGCGAGATCGGTCATCGCCCGCGCCCGGCCGCCCTCTTTCCAGACCAGCCCGGCCGACGCCGTGAACACGCGCGCGACCCGCAGACCGCCATCCTTGTATTTCTGCAACGCGACACCCAGACCGCGCGTCATCTCGGGCAATTGCTCAAGCGGGAACACCAGAAAGCGACCGTTTCGGCCCAGAACGGCGACGTGATCGCCCTCGGCCGCGATGCAGGCCAGGGCGCTCTCGCCGTCCTTGGTGTTCAGCACCTGTTTGCCGGTGCGCTTTTCGGCCACCAGATCGTCGTCGCGCACGACCATGCCGCGCCCGGCCGACGACGCGACCAGACGGCGCCCATCGCCCACGACGAACAGAGCTATCAGCTCCTCGTCATTGGACAACTCGATCAGAAGACGAATTGGCTGGCCGTCCCCTCGCCCGCGCGGCAGATCGGCGGCTTTCAGCGTGAACGCACGCCCGTCGGTGGCAAACGCGCACAGCCGGTCCGTGCTCTGGCACTCGACCGCCCGCGCCAGTTTGTCCCCTTCCTTGAATTTCTGCGAAGCCGCGTCGATGCCGTGGCCCTTCACCGCGCGAATCCAGCCCTTTTCAGACAAAAGGACCGTCAGCGACTCCCGCTCCACGGCAACGGCCGCAGTCAGGTCGACCGGGGCGGGCGGCGCGGCAAGCTCCGTCCGCCGGGCCCCCAAGGCACCATCGCCGAACTGGCGGCGTGTGGCCTCGATCTCCTTGCCGATCCGCTTCCACCGCAGCCCCTCGTCCGCTAGAAGCGCCTCAAGACCGGCGCGCTCTTCGGAAAGGGCGCCGTGCTCCTTGCGGATCTCGATCTCCTCCAACCGGCGCAGACTGCGCAACCGCATATTGAGGACGGACTCCGCCTGCAGGTCCGTCAGGGAAAACGTCGCCATCAAGCTGGCCTTGGCGTCGTCCTCCTCGCGGATAATGCGGATGACGTCATCGAGGTTCAGATAGACCGCCAGAAAGCCGTTCAGGATTTCCAGCCGCCGTTCCACCGCGCGCAAACGATGCTGGCTGCGCCGGACCAGAACCTCGTGACGATGATCGAGCCACGCCCGCAGGACCGCGCGAAGGCCGAGCACGCCGGGCACCCGGTCGGCGCCGAGCACGTTCATGTTCAGGCTGAACCGGCTTTCCAGCGGCGTGGCACGGAACAGCGTCTCCATCAGCACTTCGGGCTCGACCCCGCGTGTGCGGGGCTCCAGCACCAGACGGATGTCGGTCGTGCTTTCGTCGCGGATATCACCCAGCAGGGGCAGTTTCTTCTGCTCCATCAACTCGGCGATCTGCTCGATCAGGCGCGATTTCTGCACCTGATAGGGAATTTCCGTCACCACGATGCACCAGGTGCCAAAACGCCCCTGTTCAACCGACCATTTCGCCCGCATCCGGAACGAGCCCCGGCCCGTCTCATACGCACGCGCGATCGCGTCCGCGTCCTCGACCAGAAGGCCCCCGGTCGGAAAGTCCGGCCCCGGCATCAGCGCCAGCAGGTCGGCCGTCGTCGCCTCGGGCTTCCTGACCAGCAAAAGTGCTGCGGCGCAGACCTCACCCACGTTATGCGGCGGAATGCTGGTGGCCATACCGACCGCGATACCGGCAGCACCGTTGGCCAGAAGATTGGGAAACGCCCCCGGCAGGACGATCGGTTCCTCGTCCTCGCCGTCATAGGTGGCCCGGAAGTCGACGGCGTCGTCATCGATCCCGTCCAGAAGCGCCTTGGCAACCGCCGTCAGCCGCGCCTCGGTGTATCGCATCGCGGCCGCGTTATCGCCGTCGATCGAGCCGAAATTGCCCTGCCCTTCGACCAGCGGATAGCGAACGGCGAAATCCTGCGCCAGCCGCACGAGCGCCTCGTACACCGAAGCGTCGCCGTGCGGATGATATTTACCGATCACGTCACCGACGACGCGTGCACACTTTTTAAACCCTGCCGTGGGATCAAGTCGGAGCTGCTGCATCGCATAGATCAGGCGGCGATGCACAGGCTTCAACCCGTCCCGAACATCGGGGAGCGAGCGCGACATAATGGTGGACATGGCATAGGCGAGATAGCGCTCGCTCAATGCCTCGGAGAGCCTGGTCTCTTCGATTTTTCCCGCCGGATCCATGCGCCACCCCCTGTTTTCGTCCGAGACACATAGCGGAGAGACCGGATTTGTCCACCATGCCCCGCCGCCATCGGCGCACCCTGCCCGCCACGCTCGCGCTTGTGGCCGTGCTCGGCGGCTGTGCGCCGTACGGCCGCCTCGACCATGTCGGCGACGCTCTCGCGGCTGCCGGATTTACCGCCCATCCGGCCGATACGACCGCCCGGCAGGTGATGCTCGACCTGCTGCCGGCGGCGACCATGACCTGGCGCCCCAGCCTTGCGGGGCGGACTTATCTGTATGCCGATCCGGTCCTGTGCGGCTGCGTCTATATGGGAACCACGGTGGCCTATCTGGCCTACCGCCAGTCGCGTCCGACAACGGCGGCGGAAGAATCGGCGATGGTCGCCGAGAACAACCGCCATCCCGGCTGGGATTGGAGCGTATGGGCGACGAATGCCGATCCGGGACCGACCCGCCCGATTCACGCGGGTGGCGACACGCTCTGACCGATCAGACGTCGGTCGCCGGTACCGATGACGCGGCCAGGGTATCCATGCGCGCCTGCAGTCGGTCGCGGGCGGCCGGCAGAGGCAGATGACGCTGGCCAAACGCATCACGCGCGAGAAAAAACCCGGTCAGCGCGAGACCCGCGCACCAGTCGTCGGGCGACCCGGCCTCGTCCTCATTCATGAACAGGGACGGCAACGGCAGGAGTCTGTCGCGCCAGACACCCGCACCACTGACCGAGACCGCGCGCCCGGTGCGCGGCGAGACATAGGACAGGTCCCGCGTGTCACCCGTTACGGCACAGCAGGTCAGATCGAGGCCAAACCCCGACGCCGCGAGAAGGTCAGCCTCCCATCTCAGCAGCGCCGCCACGCCACCTCTGCCGACCCAGTCGGGGTCCAGGCTGAGCTTGCTGACCAGACGCACGAGCGAGAGGAACAGGTCGGGAAAGGCCTCGCGTTCCGGCAGGATACCGTCCGCCAGAGCGCAGCAGGACGCGATCATCGCCATCGCCAACGGCGCATCCAGCAGCCGCGCGCAGGAGGCGTGGATCAGTTCGCCGCTGATCTGCCCCAACTGTTCACTCAAGCGGGCCCGCCAGCGCACGCGGGCCAGATTGCCCGTCTGCCACAGCGCGGACTGCGTGCGGGACGCACCGCCCCTTACCAGACCGTGAAACACCCCGTGTTCCTCGGTCAGGACATGTACCAGCGCCCCGCCCTCGCCGTATGGAACGGCGGATAAGACAAGGGCGGCTGCCTCCCATTCCATGAGAAGCGCCGCCCCGTCTCAAGCCCGGTCGGAAACCGGCATCGGCATCAGACGCCGGCGACCTTCGCGACTTCGGCCGCGAAATCGGCCTCTTCCTTCTCGACGCCCTCGCCAAGCTGGAAGCGCTCGAAGCCGACCAGCGTGCCGCCAGCCTTCTTCACGACCGCGCTCACGCGGCTCTCGCCGTCATGCACCCACACCTGCTCCAGCAGCACCACTTCCTCGTAGTACTTGCGGATACGGCCATCGACCATCTTCTCGATGATCGCCTCGGGCTTGCCCGACGCGCGTGCCTGCTCGACCAGCACCACGCGCTCACGCTCGAGCGCCTCGGGGTCGACACCCGTGATGTCCAGCGCGCTCGGACGCGTCGCGGCGACATGCATACCGATCTGACGGCCCAGCAGTTCCAGCGCATCGCTCTCGGACGGCGCCTCGATCGCCGCCAGAACGCCGATCTTGCCCAGACCGGGCTTCAGCGCGGAATGGACGTAGCTCGCAACCACACCGGACGGCACGCGCAGCACGCGGGCGCGGCGGATGGCCATGTTCTCGCCGATCGTGGCGATCAGGTGGGTCAGTTCCTCGGCCACCGTGCGACCGGTCGGCAGCGGCGCGGCCTTCAGCGTCTCAAGGTCGTCACCAACCTCCAGCGCCGCCTTGGCCACCGCCTCGACGAAGCCCTGGAAGGCCTCGTTGCGGGCAACGAAGTCGGTCTCGGCGTTCACTTCGACCATCGCCGCAACCTTGGGGGCGGAGGCAACGCCGACTAGACCCTCGGCCGTCACACGGCCGGACTTCTTCGCGGCAGCGGCCAGACCCTTCGTGCGCAGCCAGTCAACGGCCGCCTCGATGTCGCCAGCGGCCTCATTGAGGGCCTTCTTGCAGTCCATCATGCCCGCGCCAGTCTTCTCGCGCAGTTCTTTCACCAGAGCCGCGGTGATTTCCGCCATGTCTCTCTCTCCCAGTTCGTACCGGACAAAAAAGGGTCCGGCCGGAAAAACACAACGTGCCCGCCTTACTCGTCAGATGCCGGGTCTGGCACATCGAGCACGCGGGCACATCGGCATATCAGTGGCGGGCGCCCGACACCGGGCGCACCGCCGGACACATCACTCCGCCGGAGCGGCTTCAGCGACGGGTTCTTCTGTCACGACGGTCTCGACCGGCAGTTCCTCGGACGCACCGAAATCCTGACCCGAAGCGCCCAGCTCGGCCGTGATGCCGTCTAGAACCGCGCCCGACACCAGGTTGCAATACAGCGCGATCGCGCGGATGGCGTCGTCGTTACCCGGAATCGGATACGTGATGCCAGCCGGGTCGGAATTGCTGTCCAGCACCGCGACAACCGGAATGCCCAGCTTGTTGGCCTCTTCGACCGCGAGCTTTTCCTTGTTGGTGTCGATGATGAACAGGATGTCGGGCAGGCCGCCCATCTCCTTGATACCACCCAGCGAACGCTCAAGCTTCTCCTTGTCGCGGGTGATGTCGAGGATTTCCTTCTTGGTCAGACCGTGCGTGTCGCCACCAAGCATTTCGTCGATCTGGCGCAGACGCTTGATCGAGCCGGTGATCGTCTTCCAGTTGGTCAGCATGCCGCCGAGCCAGCGATGGTTGACGTAATACTGCCCGCAACGGCCAGCCGCCTCGGCGATCTGGTCAGCAGCGGCGCGCTTGGTGCCCACGAACAGGACGCGGCCGCCACCAGCAACGGTGTCGCGGATCGCCTTCAGGGCGCGGTCCAGCATCGGGACAGTCTGCTGCAGGTCGATAATGTGCACCTGGTTACGCACGCCGAACAGGAACGGCGCCATGCGCGGGTTCCAACGACGAGTGTGGTGACCAAAGTGAACGCCAGCCTCAAGCAGCTGACGCAGGGTGAAATCGGGCATCGCCATGACAGGCACATCCTTACGTTCCGGTTGATCCTCCGCGGAGCGTCACCGGTCCGCAAGGACCAGCACCAGACGGTAGACTCCGCGTGCGAATTGATGGCAACGAGCCACCGCGGCCGCATATGGGCCGTTTGCCCGGGAATATCAAGCCGAAAAGCGCGGTGAAGCGCCGTTTTCACCCGCAGCGAGGCATGCACGAACACCCACGCCGGACCGGACCCCTACGCAGATATCCGCGATCTCAGGCCGCTGACCCCCGACTTCGACAGCGGGGACTAGCCGGAACCGACCGTGAGGACGGTCGCACCGTTCCCGGAGACCGCGGGGGTGTGGTCGTCCCCGGCGGACCCGCCGCTGGTGCCCACACCATAGACGGCGTAGTGGCGCATCGCCTGCGCACTCGGGTAGATCTGCGTGACGTCGCCGGCCTCGTTGTAGAACTGCGTCACCACAAGCCCGAGCGCGGGGTCGATATGCTGCGCGGGGTTCAGGATCGGACGCTGGTCGACAGAGGCGGCCGCGCCGCCTGTCGCGCCCCACGTTGCCACGGCACCCGGGCCGGCCTGCACCGACGCCACCGACTGCCCGACCGAAACCGCACCCACACCGTGCATCACGCCGCCTCCGCGTTTCTGACGCGCATTTCCGCCCGCGCCCAGGCTGCAACATAAAGATTAACGACGCCTTAAAAAATAAGAGTGCGCCTAGGTCTGCTCCACCCGCTCCACGCCCCGAACCAAGCGCAGCCGTTCGATCATGCGCGGGGTGACGCTGTAGCGCGCGGCCAGCCGGACCTCCACGTCCCGCGTCTCGGCGACCGACGGCAGCAGCACGATCCGGCCGCGTCCGCCCCTGTGCGCCTCCACAACCTCCTGAATACCGGACACCGCGTCGGGTCGGTCGAACCAGACGCGCATCTCGACCCCGGCCTCCGCCGCCGCCTGCTCGATGTCGACGACGTCCTGCGCGGTGATGCGCAAGGCGTCACCATCCAGACGCAACTCGGCCGTGACCAACACGGCACGCCCGGCCACAAGAACGTCGCGGGTGCGCGACAACACCTCCGAAAACAACGTCACCTCACACCCGCCACCCGCATCCGACAGCCTGACCCAGGCCATCTTGCCGCCTGTGCGCGTGGGGCGTTCCTTTCGATCCACGACGCAACCCGCGATCTTGACACGCGTCGTCCCAGCCTGCGCGGCGGTCTCCAGCGCCGTGGAGCGGGTGACGCCAATTCGGCGCAGCATCGGACCATACGAATCCAGCGGATGCGCCGTCATGTGAAAGCCGATCGCCTCGGCCTCCATGGCAAGCCGCTCGAATTCCGGCCACGGCGCGACGTCGGGCAGCAACAGCGGATCGACCTGGGCGCCGCCGCCGCCGAACAGACCGATCTGACCGCTCGCCGCTTCCTGCGCATGGCTCTGCGCGCGCCGGATCACCAGTTCGGCAGCGCTGAACACCTTGCGCCGATCGGGAAGGATCGTGTCGAACGCCCCCGCCTTGGCAAGATTTTCGAACTGCATCTTGTTGAGCTGCTTCGGATCGACACGCGCGGCGAGGTCCGCCAGATCGCGAAACGGCGTGCGCCCCCGCGCGGCCACAATCGTTTCCATCGCCGCGAACCCGACCCGCTTGACCGCCGCAAGCGCGTAGCGAATGGCGTACGTGCCGTCGTCCTGTTGTTCGACCGTGAAGTCGGCGTCGGAGCGATTGATGTCGACCGGCAGGACGCGAATGCCCAGCCGCTCCGCCTCCTGACGCAAGGCGGCAAGTTTGTCGGTCTTTTCCCGGGCAAGCGACATGCAGCCGGCGAGAAACGCAACCGGGTGGTTCGCCTTCATCCACGCGGTCTGGTAGGACACCAGAGCGTAAGCCGCAGCGTGTGATTTATTGAAGCCATAATCGGCGAATTTTGCCATCAGGTCGAAGACCTCAACGGCCTTCTCCGGTGTGATGCCACGCCCGGTCGCGCCTGCGGTAAAGATCTCGCGCTGCTTGTCCATCTCGGCGCGGATTTTCTTGCCCATCGCGCGGCGCAGCAGATCGGCGCCACCAAGGCTATAGCCGCCCATCTTCTGAGCGATCTGCATCACCTGCTCCTGGTAGACCATAATGCCGTAGGTCTCCTCCAGGATCTCGCGAATCTCCTCGTGCGGCGGCTCCCATGCCTCACCATGCTTGCGTCGACAATAATCGGGGATGTTGGCCATCGGCCCCGGCCGATACAGCGCCACGGCGGCGATCAGATCCTCCAGCCGCGTCGGACGCATCTGCTTGAGAACATCGCGCATGCCAGCACCTTCGAACTGGAACACGCCGCCCGTATCGCCGCGCGCCAGCATCTCGTAGGTCGCGGCGTCGTCGAGGGGGAGTGTCGACAGGTCGACATGCACACCCATCCGGTTGAGAAAACCCACGCCACGCTGGAGGATTGTCAGCGTTGTCAGACCGAGGAAGTCGAACTTCACCAACCCGACCTGCTCGACATATTTCATGTTGTATTGGGTGACGAGCATATCGCTCTTGGGATCGCGATACAGCGGCACCAGATCGACAAGTTTCCGATCACCGATCACCACGCCGGCCGCATGCGTGCTGGCATGCCGATACAAGCCCTCAAGCTGCAGCGCGATCTCCAGCAGACGGCGAATGGCCTCGTCTCCATCACGCATCTCCTGAAGGCGAGGTTCCCCCTCGATCGCCTGCGCCAGCGTAACCGGGTTGGCCGGGTTGTTCGGAATCAGTTCGGCCACACGGTTGACCATGCCGTAGGGCAGACCGAGAACACGCCCGACATCGCGAACCGCCGCCTTGGCCTGCAATTTTCCAAACGTGATGATCTGCGCCACCCGGTCGCCGCCGTACTCGCCGCGCACGTAGCGAATGACCTCGTCCCGGCGGTCCTGACAGAAATCGATATCGAAATCCGGCATCGAGACGCGTTCCGGATTCAGAAACCGTTCGAACAGAAGATTGAACGGGATCGGATCGATATCGGTGATCGTCAGCGCCCAGGCCGCCAAGGATCCGGCACCCGACCCGCGCCCCGGACCCACCGGGATATCGTGCGCCTTCGCCCACTGGATGAAGTCGGCAACGATCATGAAATAGCCGGGGAAACCCATGCTCGCGATGATGTCGAGTTCGAACTCCAGACGCGCGCCGTATTGCGCACGCACGTCGTCCGTCACCCCGGGCATCATCGACAGCCGACGCTCCAGCCCATCCCGGGCCATCGCGCGCAGCGTCTCGTCCTCGGTTGCGCCGGGCTCGACTTTCGGACAGACCGGCAAAAGTGGCTTTCGGGTCTCGACCTTTACCGCGCAGCGCCGTGCGATCTCGATCGTATTGTCGCACGCGTCGGGCAAATCCGCGAACAGGGCACGCATCATCGCCGGGGGCTTGAACCAGTGTTCCGGCGTGACGCGCCAGCGGTCTTTCTCCGCCATCGTGCGCCCCTGCGCGATACACAGCAGGGCGTCGTGCGCCTCATGCAACTCCGGGCGGGTGAAGAAGCACTCGTTCGTCGCCACAAGTGGCGCGCTGAACCGCTCGGCCAACGCGATCAGACCGGGCTCCACCGCCTCTTCGATGCCAAGGCCGTGCCGATGCAGCTCGACGGCGACCCGGTCACCGAACGCGTCCGTCAGACGGCGCATGATGTGGGCGGCCTCGTCTTCCTGGCCTTCGGCAAGAAGACGAAACAGCGGCCCGCGCGTGCCGCCGGTCAGGACGATCAGCCCCTCCGCATGCGCGCATATCGTGTCCAGCGAGACGAAAGGGTCGGACGAATCGCTTCTCAGAAAGCCTTCGGACGACAGGAACTGAAGATTCGCCATGCCTTGGTCGTTCTGGGCCAGAAACACCAGTGGTTCCGTTGGCGTTCCGGGCTTCTCACCACGGGGCGGCAGGCCGATCTGGCAGCCGATGATCGGCTGAACACCCTTGCCCGAACAATATTGCGAAAATTCCAGAGCGCCGAACAGATTGCCGGAGTCCGTGATCGCGGCGGCCGGCATATCGTGCTGCCGCGCCAGGCTCGCGATTTCAGCGACCCGAATGGCTCCCTGACTCAGCGAGTAGGCGGAGTGCGTGCGCAGATGAACGAAATCAGCATGAGACATGACGCGCACCATAGCCCACCCACGGGTCGTCCGTCATCGTCGCAAACAGGCGTGCGGCCCTCTCTACAGCGCGACGATCCGCCCGTCCTGAAGGCCGACCACACGATCCATACGCCCCGCCAGATCCATGTTATGCGTGGCGATCAGCGCCGCGACGCCCGCATTGCGCACCGTGCGCAACAGTTCGTCGAACACGACGTCTGAAGTGTGCACGTCCAGATTGCCGGTCGGCTCGTCAGCCAGCAGGACGCCCGGTGCGTTCGCCAGCGCGCGCGCGATCGCCACGCGCTGCTTCTCGCCGCCCGACAACTTGCCGGGTAGATGGTCAAGACGGTGGCCCAGTCCGAATGCCCCGAGCAGGTCGTCGGCCCGCGCACGTGCCTCTCGCCTGGATCGGCCATCGATCAACTGCGGCAGCACGACGTTCTCGCGCGCCGTGAACTCGCCCAGCAGATGGTGGAACTGATACACGAAGCCGATCTCGCGCCGCCGGATTGCCGTACGCTGGGCATCGTTCATCCGCGCGCTGTCCTGCCCGCCGACGAACACGGCCCCCGCGTCAGGCGCTTCGAGCAACCCGGCCAGATGCAGCAGCGTCGACTTGCCGGTGCCCGAGGGCGCCACAAGTGCCACGATCTCGCCCGCGCGGATCGCAAACTCCGCACCGTCGAGCACGGTCAATGTCTCGTCGCCGCTGCGATAGGTCTTGCGCACGTCGCGCAGAACCAGAGGTGCCATGCCCTCACTCATGGCGAAGGGCTTCCACCGGATCGGTGCGCGCAGCGCGCCAGGATGGATACAGGGTGGCCAGCAACGACAGCAAGAGCGCCATCAGAATCACCTCGGTCACCTGCCCCCAGACGAGTTTCGCCGGCAGATGCTCCAGGTAGTAGACCTCGGGATTGAACAAGTTGGTGCCGGTGATCCGTTGCAAAAACTGCCTTATCCGTTCGATGTTCATACAGAACACGACGCCCAGGATCGTACCGGCGACCGTGCCTGTCACACCCACCGAAGCCCCGCACATCAGAAAGATTCGCATCACCGCCCCACGCGTCGCGCCCATGGTGCGCAGAACGGCGATGTCACGCGTCTTGTCCTTGACCATCATGATCAGCGACGAGATCACATTGAAAGCAGCCACAAGAATAATCAGCGTCAGGATCAGGAACATGACGTTCTGCTCGACCTGCACGGCACCAAGGAACGCGTTGTTGCTCTGTGTCCAGTCCAGGACGCGGAGGCCCGGATTATCGACCGCATTCGCAATAGCCCGTGTCACAGGCTGCACGTTCACAGGATCGACCGTCGAAATCTGGATCTGCGAGACCTCATGCGGCATCTGGAAATAGACCTGCGCGGCCTGCAACGGCATGAAGACATAGGAAGAATTGTAATCGTTCACGCCCGCATCAAAGATCGCCACGATCCGGTAGGCACGCACGCGCGGCACCGTTCCCATGATCGTCGCGGCACCATTGGGAGAGATCAGGGTCAGCTTGCCACCCACCGTCAGGCCGGTCTTCGCCGCCAGCGACGCACCAATCGCGATCGCATCGTCCCCCCGAAAATTGTCGAGCGTGCCATCGACGATCGAATCGCTGATGGCATGCAGGGTTTTCAGCCCCTCGGCCGACACGCCACGCACGATGCCCGCGCCGCTGAACGTGCCGGCGCTCAGCAGCACCTGCCCGTCGACGGACGGGATGACGGCCGTCACGCCGGGCACACGGCGCGCGATCCCCGCAAGCGCATCATACTCGCTCAGGTGCTGTCCGGGTCCGTAAATCGACAGGTCGCCGTTCAGCCCGACAAAACGGTTCAGCAGATCGGACTTGAAGCCGTTCATCACCGCCATGACGATGATCAGCGTGGCAACGCCCAGGGCAATGCCGATCAGCGAGAAAATCGCAATGACGGAGACGAAGCGTTCACCCCGCCGGGCGCGCAGGTACCGTCCGGCGACCGCCCGTTCGAACGACCCGAACATCAGGCCTTCGCGATCCGCGCCAGTGCGTCGGCCACCGGCACCTCGATACGCTCGCCGGTCGAACGGCGCTTCAGTTCAACCGTCCCCGCCGCAGCCCCACGCGGACCCACGATGATCTGCCACGGGTGCCCCATCAGGTCGGCGTCGGCGAACTTCACACCCGCCCGCTCGCCACGGTCGTCATAGAGAAGGTTGTCCGGATCACTGGCATACAGCGCTTCGCACACGGAATCGCATGCCGCATCGCCGGCTTTCAGGTTCAGGATCGCGGCGCGATACGGCGCGACCTCATCCGGCCAGATAATGCCGTTATCGTCGTGGCTGGCTTCGATGATCGCACCCACCAGACGCGACACACCAATCCCGTAGGAGCCCATTTCGGGGTGGAACGCCTCGCCATCCGGCCCCGTAACGCTGACGCCCATCGATTCAGTATATTTCCGGCCGAAATAGAAGATGTGTCCGACCTCGATGCCCCGTCCCTCGCGCCGACGGTCGGCCGGCACGTGGTCCCACGCGGCCTCGTCGTGCTTTTCGTCGGTCGCGGCATAGAAGGACGTCATCCGCTCGAAAAAGCGGCCGAGCGACGCGTGATCGTCCGTGTCGACCTGTTCGGCCAGCCAGTCCTGTTCCTCGAACCCCGCATCGAAGAACACGCCGCTCTCGCCGGTAGGGGCAAGGATCAGAAACTCATGGCTCAGATCGCCACCAATCGGACCCGTGTCGGCTACCATCGGAATGGCTTTGACGCCAAGCCTCTGGAACGTGCGCAGATAGGCCAGCATCATGCGACGATAGGTGGCCACAGCATCATCGTAGCTTGCGTCGAAGCTGTAGGCGTCCTTCATCAGGAACTCACGCCCGCGCATCACACCGAAGCGCGGACGCACCTCGTCGCGGAATTTCCACTGAATGTGGTAGAGAACCTGCGGCAGTTCGCGATAGGACTTCACCGCCTGCGAAAACAGATCGGTGATCATCTCCTCATTCGTCGGTCCATACAGCAGGTCGCGCTCGTGCCGATCGCGAATACGCAGCATTTCCGGGCCGTAGGCGTCGTAGCGCCCCGAGCGCTTCCACAGATCGGCCGGCTGGAGCGTGGGCATCAGCACTTCCTGTGCCCCGAGCGCGTCCTGTTCCTCGCGCACGATCTGGCTGATGTTACGCAGCACCCGCAGCCCGGCCGGTAACCATGCATAAATCCCCGCGGCCGTCTGGCGCACAAGGCCCGCGCGCAGCATCAGGCGGTGCGAGACGATCTGCGCCTCCGCCGGGTTTTCCTTGAGGGTCGCCAGAAAAGCGCGTGACAGCCGCATGTTATCGTCCAGAAGCAGGGGATACGAAAAAGAACGTGACCAGCATGTAAACCATCCCGCGCCGGGACGATATCTCTGACAGCGCAAAACCCGCCGCCGCAACGCACAAGCAAGTGTGAACGCGCAGGAGGCCGCAGCGGGGTGACAAGCCCCCCGGTGCGCACCTATCGTGCGCGTCACCGGAAGTCGGATCACACCGCCGGGTTTAGGGAATACGCGTCCAGAAGCGGGGGGCGAGGCAGGATAAACCGGCCCGCCCCCGTTTGCGTCTCAGACGCGCAGAAGATGGACGTCGACCAGGGGTCGCTTCTGCAACTTGCGTCCCAAGGCACGCCGCAGGGCGGTCTTGGCCGCGTCACGGAACGTGTCGTCCTCACGACGCAGTTCGTCGGGGATTTCGTCGATCGCCAGCGCGAACTCATTGGTCACCCGCTGGGTTTCCGGGTCCGTGTGGTCCAGAAGACCAGGCGCGCTGACCTTCGGGTGGCCAATCACATACCCTTCGTCATCGACGGCGAAGCTGCCCAGCACCATGCCGTTGAACAGCATCTTCCGACGTGCGGCCAGAACGCCGCCCGTCATCGGCAACAGGCGTCCGCCATCAAGCGCGAGGCGCCCCGTCGGGGCCGTATCGACCACCTCCATCGCGCCGGGCGCGAGGTTGAGCACATCCCCGTCCTCCAGCAGGATCGCCGGGATGCCGATCTCCTTCGCCAACGCGGCATGCGTGGTCAGGTGACGCCACTCGCCATGCACCGGAATGGCATGCGCGGGCTTCACCAGACCGTAAAGCTTGCGGATGTCGCCCCGGGTCGCATGGCCGGACACGTGCACCAGATGGTCGCGGTCAGTCAGAACCTTGACGCCACGACGCGTCAGGTTGTCCTGCACGGCGATCACGGCCTGCTCGTTCCCCGGGATCATGCGACTGCTGTAAATGACGGTGTCACCGGCCCCGAGCTCAATGTTCGGATGGGCGTCCGCGGCAATGCGCGACAGTGCCGAGCGCGGCTCGCCCTGGCTGCCCGTGACGATCATCAGCAACTCGTCATCAGGAATGTCGGCGGCGTCCTGTTCGGACAGGAACGGCGCCACATCGCGCAGATAGCCGCACTCACGCGCCGCGAGATCGAGATTACGCAGCGACCGGCCGACGATAACCACCGTCCGGCCCGCCGCTTCTGCCGCCTTGGCAATCGTCTCGACACGCGCGACGTTGCTGGCAAAGCAGGTCACCGCGATGCGGCCGGACAGGCTGCCGATCAACTCGGTCATGCTGGCCCGCACCGAGACCTCGGACCCGGAATCGCCCTCGGTCATGCAGTTGGTACTGTCGGAGACCATCGCCAGAACGCCTTCGCGCCCCAACTCCTCGAACCGCGCCAGATCGCACGGCGGTCCAACCATCGGCTGCGGATCGATCTTCCAGTCACCCGTATGCAGCACCGTGCCGTAAGGAGTGCGCAGGACCAGCGCCTGGGCCTCCGGCACCGAGTGGGTGACGGGAATGAACTCCATGTCGAACGGCCCGACCGAGAACGTGCCGCCAGGCTGGATAGTGTGCAGTTTGACCTGCTGCTGGAGGTGCGCCTCGGTCAGCTTGCGGCGGATCACCGCGGCTGCAAAAGGCGTCGCATAGATCGGGCAGCCCAGACGCGGCCAGAGATGCGCGATGGCGCCGATATGGTCCTCGTGCGCATGCGTGATGACGAGACCAGCCAGATTCTTGCGGTGCCCATCGATGAACGCCGGGTCGGGCATCAGAACCTCGGCCTCCGGCGTGTCATTTCCCGAGAACCCGATACCGCAGTCGACCGCCAGCCATGTGGAGTCCAGTCGATACAGGTTCAGGTTCATACCGATCTCGCCCGTTCCGCCCAGAGGCAGAAAGGCCAGACCGCTACGCGCTTCGCTCATTGTTAGTCCTTTGTTGTTGCATTTCGATTGTTGTGATCTTCAGCTGGCCACGAAAAGCGTCGCGCCAGAATGACGTTGGTCTCGTGAAATACGGGCACGACATGCCTGCGTCCCGACGGCCTTGCCAGGATCTGCGGCCGGAGCCGGAGCGGCCGATAACGCGCCTATTTGGCATGTCGTCATCGTGTGCGCGTCCTCTCGACGGTCATCGTCGCAGCCCTGGAAAATGCCTCTGTCCCTTTGCTTGTGGCGCCCGAGGGCGACCATACCCCGACTATGCACCGACCCGGATGGCCATGCGCTGATACTGTCCGCGAACGAACCGACGAGGTCGTGATGCCGGCAGAGGGTCACCCTCAGGATGCCAGCAGAAGCACGTCCCCCGTGGAAATGCGGAGAATTCCGGCGTCCGGCGACCGAAGAAGCAGAAACCCCTGCTCGTCGAGACCTTGGAACGAACCTTCTACATAATCAGTACCACACCGAACCGCAAGCGGCGTGCCTATCGGGTGCGCACGGCCGAGCCATTCGGCACGTATGGCGCCGAAGCCCTGTTCCCGCGCAACCGCCTCCCAGCGCGTCAGGGCCGGTAGCACGTCCAACGCGACGGCCACGGCGTCCGGCGCCCGCGCCCCGGTCTCGGCCAGACAGGCCACGGAGCGGCCCGGGACGTCAGGCACATGGCGAAGATTGGCACCGAAGCCGATCACCATCCATGGGGTGCCCGCGCCGTCCAGCCCGCGTTCGATCAGGATCCCGCCCAGCTTGCGACCGTCCAGAAGAACGTCGTTGGGCCATTTGAGCGACAAACGCCCCGCCGCGCCGGCCTGGGCCCGCAAACCGTCGTGAAACGCAAGGGCCGCGATGAACGGCCAGTAGCCCGCCTGATCGTCAGCGGGGGGCCGGAGCAGAGCCGACAGCGCCAGATTACCCTCCGGCTCCTGCCAGGTGCGCCCGCGACTGGCACGCGCGGCAGTCTGTGCACGGGCCAGCACGGCCCGGCCGCCCGCCTCCCCCCGTTCCGCCGCCTCCTTGCAGACATCGGACGTCGAACCGAGCGCGGTGTAACACTGAAGACGCCATCCCGGCGGGGATAGCGTGGCTTCCAGACCGTCCTCAGCCAATCAGGGCGCTCGCGGCCGCCTGGGCGGCGCTGGTCACAGGACCAAGGACCAGGACGAACAGCGCGGTCACGATGCCCATGCTGACCGACAGGAACGCGAGGGACGGCGACCGCGTGTCGAACGCGGGTGCCGAGGCATCGAAATACATCACCTTGACGATACGCAGGTAATAATACGCGCCGATCGCGCTGGTGATCGCCCCGATCGCCAGCAGACCATACAGCCCGGCGCCGTAAGCAGCGGAAAACACCATGAGCTTGCCGAAGAAACCGGCTGTCGGGGGCATCCCCAGCATGCTGAACATGAAGATCGCCATCATCAGCGCCAATCCGGGCGACGTGCGCCCCAGCCCAGAAAGATCGGCGATGTCCGTGGTCTCGTGCCCCTTGCGCCGCATGGCCGCGATACCGGCGAAGACACCCACGTTCATGAACAGGTAGGTGGTCAGGTAGACCAATGTTCCTCGAATGCCCCCTGGCGTCGCCGCCGCCAGACCCATCAGGGCATAACCCATATGACCGATCGATGAATATGCCATCAGACGCTTGATGTTGGTCTGCGGTATGGCGGCCAGAGAACCGAACACCATCGACAGGACCGAGATCATCTCGATCAGCAGTTGCCATTGCGGCGCCAGTGCACCGAACGGACCGGCCATGATCCGCAGGATCAGGGCGAACGTCGCGATTTTCGGCGCGCCTGCCAGATAGGCCGTCACCGGCGTCGGAGCCCCCTGATAGACATCGGGCGTCCACATGTGGAACGGCACGGCCGACAGCTTGAAGGCAAGGCCCGCGATCAGGAACACGATCCCGAGCATCAGACCGAGCGACGCACCGCCCGACTGGATCAGGACGGTGCGTATCGCCCCGTATTCCATCGTGCCGCCATACCCGTAGGTCAGCGAAATCCCATACAGAAGCAGGCCGGACGCCAATGATCCGAGAATGAAATACTTGAGGCCCGATTCCGACGACACCACGGAATCGCGGTCGAACGCGCACAGGATGTAGATCGCCAGCGACGACAGCTCCAGCCCGACGAACAGGGTCATCATATTGTCCGACGACGCCATCAGCATGGTGCCGATCGTCGAGAACAGGATCAGCACCGGCAGTTCGAACCGGCCGCCGCCTGACGTGCCGCGATACGAAAGCGTCATGATCGTGGCGAGCGCCCCCCCGATCAGCGATAGCACCTTCATGAACCGCGCGAAGCCGTCATTGACGAACACGTGCTCATAACCGCTTCCGTCGGGCGACACGGTCACCAGAAAGCCCGTGATCGCAAAGGCCGCGATGGTCAGCATCGAGCACGCCGCAAACGGATTGGTCGACTTTTTCTGCACCACTCCGACGGTCAGAATGACAAGCCCGCAGAGAGTGAGCACAAGCTCCGGAAAGGCGATGATCCAGTTCATGACGTCAACCTGCCTCGGCCCGCTACGTGGGCGATCAATGGACGAACAGCAGCGTGGTCGTCAGAACCACGAGGCCGATCAGCATGGTGAAAGCATAGATGGCGATCGAGCCGCTCTGCGTGCGGGCCGCCTGCACCGCGGTGCCGACGGTCAGGCGGGCAAGACCGACGGGCACCTGCTCGACGACCCCCTCATCCGCGCCCTTCCACAGGATGCGCGCCAGGGCGCGATAGGGACGGACGAAGAGCACGTCATAAAGCTCGTCGAAATACCATTTGTTCAACAGGAACAGGTACACCGGCCGCAACGACCGTGCGAGGGACGCCGGCAGCTCGGGCCGCGCCATGTAAGCAAGATACGCGACCGCGATACCCAGCAGGCCGGCGATCGAAGGCGCCAGCGCGATCAGGCCCGGAACCTCTTCCATGCGGTTCATGACCGCCGCGCCCGCGCCATTGACGATCGAGCCCTGCCAGAACTGCGCCTGAGCCGTGCCGATATAGAACCGGTCCAGCAACACACCGGCAAGCACGGCACCGACACCCAGGATACCCAGAGGCAACACGATCGCGATCCCGCCCTCATGCGCGTGCTCGCTTAGGTGCGCGTCGCGCGGCGTGCCGTGGAACACCAGGAAAATCAGACGCCAGCTATAAAGCGCCGTGATGAACGCCGTCACAACGCCCATTGCCCAGCCATAGGTCGCCGGACCGCTCTGGGCTGCCCACATGGCTTCGAGGATTCCGTCCTTGGACCAGTAGCCCGCGAACGGGAACACCCCGGCGAGGGCCAGCGATCCGATCCACATCACCGCATAGGTGAAGGGGATCTTGCGCCACAGGCCACCCATCCTGAACATGTCCTGCTCGCCATGGATCGCATGGATGACCGAGCCCGCGCCCAGGAACAGAAGCGCCTTGAAAAAGGCGTGCGTCGTCAGATGGAAGATCGACGCCTGATACACGCCGACACCGGCCGCCATGAACATGTAGCCAAGCTGCGAACAGGTCGAATAGGCGATCGTGCGCTTGATGTCCGGCTGGACCAGCCCGACGGTCGCGGCAAAGAAGCAGGTCGTGCCACCGATCAGCACGATCAGCGTCTTCGTACCCGGCGCGAATTCAAGCAGCGGCGACATCCGGGCCATCAGGAACACACCGGCGGTAACCATCGTCGCGGCATGAATCAGCGCCGATACCGGCGTCGGGCCTTCCATGGCGTCGGGCAGCCACGTGTGCAGGAAGAGCTGCGCCGACTTGCCCATCGCGCCGATGAACAGAAGCGTGCCGATCACCTCGAAGACAGGCCAGTCAGTACCGAACAGATGATAGGTCGCCCCCACCTGGGCCGGCACGACGGCAAAGATATTGTCGTATGTCACCGAACCGAACTGGAGGAACAGCAGCGCGATACCAACCAGAAAAAACAGGTCCGCCACGCGGTTGACCACGAAGGCCTTGATCGCAGCGGCCACCGCACTGGGCTTGTCATACCAGTAGCCAATCAGGAGATAGGACACGAGGCCCACTCCTTCCCAGCCGAAGAAAAGCTGGATCAGGTCGTTCGACGTAACCAGCATCAGCATCGCGAAGGTGAACAGCGACAGATACGAAAAGAACCGATAGGTCGGCATCTCCTCGTGGTTCATGTACCCGACACTGTAAATGTGAACGCACAGCGAAATGGTGGTCACCATCGCCACCATGCTCAGCGAGAGCATATCCGCCCGCAGCGACCAGTTGGCGTGGAACCCGCCCGCGTCGATCCAGTGGCCCAGGGACACGACGGCCGTGCCCATGTCCTGCGGCACGCCGCTGAACAGCGTCGCGATGGCGGAGGCGCAGGCCGCAGCCATCAGACCAATGGTTATGGCCTGGGCCGGACGATCACCAATGATACGGCCGAACAAGCCCGCAATCAGCGATCCGCCCAGCGGGGCCAGAACGGCGATTGCAAAAATCGCGGCTGAACTTGTCATGCCCCTCAACCCTTCATCATCGTCACGTCCTCGACCTGGATCGAGCCGCGATTGCGGAAGAACACTGTGACGATCGCCAGTCCGATGGCCGCTTCCGCCGCGGCGATCGTCAGGACGAACAACGTGAACACCTGCCCGGACAGATCACCCAAAGCCGACGAGAACGCGACGAAATTCAGGTTTGCCGACAGCAGGATCAGCTCCATCGACATCAGAATGATGATGATGTTCTTGCGGTTCAGAAAGATGCCGAACACGCCGAGCACCAGAAGGATGGCACTGACGGTCAGATAGGGGCCCAGACCGACCCCGCCGAGATCATGCGTCATCGTGTCACTCCCCCCTGGACTCATCGCTCAGAACCGGCGCGTGGGGATCGTAGGACCCCTTGGCGGCCGCCTCGCTGTAGGATGTCGGACGTGCGAAGCCGCCAAGTTCGCGCACACTCCGCCCGAGCGGCAGACGACGCAGTTCAAGCGTGTCCGCCACGGTGCGGGCATGCTGGCGTTCGATATCCTGCCGACGGCCGGTCGGACGTTCGCGCAGCGTCAGCACGATCGCACCGATCATCGCGACCAGCAGCACCAGGCCGCAGGCCTGGAACAACAGCACGTAGTGCGTGTAGATCAGATCACCCAGCGCGGCGGTATTGGTCTCGCCCGCGGCCTGTCCGAGATGCGGCACGGCGTCGATCGCCGGGGCGATACGCCAATGGCCGAAGGCAAGAATAAGTTCGGCAAACAGGACCGCTCCCACAGCGGCCCCAAACGGGGCGTAACGCTGCAATCCCTCACGTGCCTCGCTGACGCGAATGTCGAGCATCATGACCACGAACAGGAACAGCACCGCCACCGCGCCGACATAGACGATGATCAGAAGCATCGCCAGAAACTCGGCGCCGGCCAAAAGGAACAGCCCCGCTGCGTTGAAGAAGCCTAGGATCAGGAACAGCACCGAATGAACCGGGTTGCGCGCGCTGATCACCATCGTGGCCGACAGGACCAGAATGGTGGCGAAGACATAGAAAACGAGAGCCGTCATCGGGCCATTTCCCTCCCCAGGTGGGGGGCCGGGCGCCCGGCCGTTTGAAGACACCGCATCGCGACGATCATCATAGAATCACCCTGTCAACGATACGGCGCGTCGAGTTCGAGACGCCGTGCCAGCAGGCTTTCCCACCGGTCACCGTTGGCCAGCAGCTTCTCCTTGTTATAGAGAAGCTCCTCGCGCGTTTCGGTCGCGAACTCGTAGTTTGGCCCTTCGACGATCGCATCGACCGGGCAGGCTTCCTCGCACAGACCGCAATAGATGCACTTCACCATGTCGATGTCATAGCGCGTGGTCCGGCGCGAGCCGTCGTCACGAGGCTCGGCCTCAATGGTGATGGCCTCGGCGGGGCATGTCGCCTCGCACAACTTGCAGGCGATGCACCGCTCTTCCCCATTGGGATAACGACGCAGCGCGTGCTCGCCACGAAAACGCGGCGACAGCGGCCCCTTCTCGTAGGGGTAGTTGATCGTCGCCTTGGGCGCGAAGAATGCCTTGAGCGTCTGGCCCATACCGGACAGAAGCTCGGTCAGCAGAAAGGTGCGGACCGTCTTCTCGAGAGCACCCATCAGCTTACTCCTTGGTGGGGCAGCAGCCCGGTTGCCATCAGGAAGCCCGCCGTGCCGATCATCCATGCCAGCGACAGCGGCAGGAACACCTTCCACCCCAGACGCATCAGCTGATCATAGCGATAGCGCGGGAACGTCGCGCGCACCCAGATGAAGCAGAACAGGCAGAACAGGATCTTCACGATCAGCCAGATCGGGCCGGGAATCCACGTGAACGGCGCAATACCGACGGGCGGCAGCCAGCCACCCAGAAACAGGATGCTGGTCATGCCCGACATCAGGAACATGTTCGCGTATTCGCCTAGGAAGAACAGGCCGAACGCCAGCGCCGAATATTCCACGAAGAAGCCGGCCACCAGTTCGCTCTCGCCTTCCGGCAGATCGAACGGCGCGCGATTGGTTTCTGCCAATGCCGAAATGAAGAACAGGATGAACATCGGAAACATCGGCAGGCAGAACCAGACATGCCGCTGTGCCAGCACGATATCATTCAGGTTCAGGCTGCCGACCGCCAGAAGGACCGAGACGATGATCAGGCCAATCGACACCTCGTACGACACCATCTGGGCCGCCGAGCGCAACCCGCCGAGAAACGCATACTTCGAGTTCGAGGCCCAGCCGGCGATCAGAATGCCGTAAACCCCCAGCGAGGAGATCGCCAGCAGATAGAGAACGCCGACATTGATGTCCGCCACGGCGATCCCGTTGCCGGTCGGGATCACCGCCCACGCCACCATCGCCAGCGAAAAAGTCAGGAAGGGTGCGAACAGGAACAGAAAACGGTTCGCGCCGGACGGGATCACCGTCTCCTTGGTTAGCATCTTGATGGCGTCGGCAAAGGCCTGAAGGACGCCGAACGGTCCGTTGACGTTCGGCCCCTTGCGCAACTGCATGGCCGCCATCACCTTGCGCTCGGCCAGCGTCAGATAGGCAACGCCCAGCAGCAGCGGCACCAGCACCGCAAGCGTCTCGAGCGCCACCAGCACAACATGGCCGAGCATCGTGTGAAACAGGAAGTTCGAAAGCGTCGCGATCACGTCCTTACTCCGCCGCTTGCACCAGAGCCGGGCGCGCATAGACGCGCGAACACTCGGCCATGGTCGGACTGGCGCGGCTGACCGCGTTCGTCTCGTAATAATCCGCGATCACCGGATGGAAAGGCTCCGATCCGATGGCACCCTCCGCGGCCGGGGCCGCCAACCCTGCCCCGCCGAAACGCGGCGCCGTATCCAGACGTGCCAGTACCGGGTGCTCGGCCTCCATCCGCGCGCGCAGCGCGTCCAGCGTATCGAACGGCAGCGCATGCCCCAGCGTCTCCGACAGAGCGCGCAGTATTCGCCAGTCTTCGCGCGCGTCGCCCGGCGGGAACACCGCCTGAAAACTGCGCTGCACCCGCCCCTCGGTGTTGACGTAAGTGCCAGATTTCTCGGTGTAGGCGGCGCCGGGCAGGATGACGTCCGCACGTGCCGCACCCGCGTCGCCGTGATGCCCCTGATAGATCACGAAGGTTTCGGGCCCGATCCGGTGCATGTCCATCTCGTCCGCACCCAGCAGCCACAGGACATCGACACCGCCGCTCATCATGCCGGCCGCCGTGCGACCGCCCGCGCCGGGCAGGAAACCGAGATCCAGACCCGCCACGCGCGACGCCGCCGTATGAAGCACGTTGAAGCCGTGCCAGTCGGGGGTCAGAGCGCCGACCTTGTCGGCCAGCGCCCAGCACGCCGCCAGGATTGCCTGCGCATCCGGACGGGTGAGCGCCCCATGCCCGAGGATGATCATCGGCTTCTTCGCACCGGCCAGAACGTCCGCGAACGCATGACGTCCATCGAGAAGATCGGCAAGAGCGGACGGACCTTCCCCGATCAGGTCATAGTCGTAGGTCGGATCGGTCGGCGGCGCACCGACATAGGCAATCGGAAACTTGTCACGCCCGGCGGCGAGAAAGCGCTTGCGGATGCGCGCGTTCAGGACCGGGGCTTCGTGCCGCGGCACCGCACCGACGACCAGAAGCGCGTCGGCCTCCTCGATCCCGGCGATCGTGCTGTTGAAGGTATAGAACGCACGGTTGCTCACGTCGTACTGGGCGCCGTCCTGACGACAGTCCAGATTGGCAGACCCGAGACTCTCCATCAGCAGACGCAGCGCATACAGGCTCTCCGTGTCACACAGATCACCGGCGATCGCGCCGATCCTGTTACCCGGGACGACCTTCAACCGCTGCGCGATGGCGACGAACGCATCCTGCCAGGACACTTTCGTCAGCTTGCCATGCACCCGCACCCACGGCGTATCGAGGCGACGGCGCGTCAGCCCATCGACGGAGAAACGCCCCTTATCGGCAAGCCACTCCTCGTTCACCGCGTCATTGACGCGCGGCATGATCCGCATCACGGACGCGCCCCGCGCCTGAAGCCGGATGTTCGTGCCCACGGCATCCATCACGTCGATGGCATCGGTTTTCTTCATCTCCCACGGGCGGGCGTGGAAGGCATAAGGCTTGGACGTCAGCGCGCCCACCGGGCAGATATCGATTAGGTTGCCGGACAGCTCGGACGTCAGCGCCTTTTCGACATAGTTCGTGATCTCCAGGCTTTCGCCGCGCGAGACCGCACCCAGTTCCGGGGTTCCCGCGATCTCGGTCGAAAACCGGACACAGCGCGTGCACTGGATGCAGCGCGTCATCACCGTCTTGACCAGCGGACCAAGATCCTTGTCGACTACGGCGCGCTTTTCCTCAAGATAGCGCGACCGGCCCGAGCCGTATCCGAACGCTTGATCCTGCAGATCGCACTCGCCGCCCTGGTCGCAGATGGGGCAGTCCAGCGGATGATTGATCAGCAGGAATTCCATCACCGCACGGCGCGCGCGACGCACAACCTCGGTGTCGGTCTTGATGATCATCCCCTCGCCCACCGGAAAACCGCACGACGCGACCGGCTTGGGCGCACGCACCACTTCCACCAGACACATGCGACAGTTGCCCGCGACGGACAGACGCTCGTGATAGCAAAAGCGCGGGATTTCCTTGCCAGCGGCCTCGCAGGCCTGAAGCGCGCTGCTGCCGGGCGGCACGTCAACGATGACGTCGTCGACCTGAACTTTGACCATCCGCCTTTACTCCGCTGCCACGGCCATGTCGGCAGGCACCTGCACAGATACAGGGCCGCCGTGCTTTGCCTTGTAGGCCATGATCCGCGCTTCCATTTCGGGGCGAAAATGTCGGATCAGACCCTGTATAGGCCACGCCGCCGCATCGCCCAGCGCGCAGATGGTATGACCTTCGACCTGCCGCGTGACCTGCTCCAGCATGTCGATTTCATCGATCTCGGCGCGGCCTTCGACCATGCGGTTCATAACGCGCATCATCCAGCCGGTGCCCTCACGGCACGGCGTGCACTGGCCGCAGCTCTCATGCTTGAAGAACTGGGAAAACCGAGCGATCGCCTTGATGATATCGGTCGACTTGTCCATCACGATCATGCAGCCAGTACCAAGGCCGGACCGCTCGGCGCGCAGGCTGTCGTAATCCATCAGCACCGTCTCGCACGTCTTAGCGGGCAAAACAGGCACCGAGCACCCGCCGGGAATGACCGCCAGCAGGTTGTCCCATCCGCCACGCACGCCGCCGCCATGCTTTTCGATGATCTCGCGCATCGGAACGCCAAGCTCTTCCTCAAACACGCACGGCGTATTCACATGACCCGAAATGGCCATCAGCTTGGTGCCCGCGTTGTTCGGACGCCCCAGTGCCGAAAACCACGCCCCGCCACGACGCAGGATCGTGGCGGCGACGGTAATGCTCTCGACATTGTTGACCGTGGTCGGACAACCATACAGTCCCATCGCCGCGGGAAACGGCGGCTTCATACGGGGCTGTCCCTTTTTGCCCTCGAGGCTTTCCAGCAGGGCCGTTTCTTCGCCGCAGATATAGGCGCCGGCGCCGCGGTGAATGAAAAAATCGAAATCCCACCCGGACCCGGCCGCGTTCTTGCCAATCAGGCCCGCAGCGTAGGCTTCGTCGATAGCATATTGCAGGCGTCGCGCCTCAAGAGCGAACTCGCCACGGATATAGATGTATGACGTATGCGCACCCATCGCGAACGACGCGATCAGCGCGCTTTCAATTAGCTTGTGCGGCTCATTGCGCAGGATTTCACGATCCTTGCAGGTCCCCGGCTCGGATTCATCGCCATTGATGACCAGATAATGCGGCAGATCGCCGATCGTCTTGGGCATGAAAGACCATTTGACGCCGGTCGGAAAGCCCGCACCACCCCGTCCCCGAAGCCCGGACGCCTTCATCTCGTTAATGATCGCATCGCGACCACGGGCAATGATGTCGGCGGTGCCGTCCCAGTCGCCGCGCGCCCGCGCGCCCGCCAGACGCCAGTCATTGTGCCCGTAGAGATTTGTAAAGATGCGGTCGGAATCAGCAAGCATGATCAGACACCCTCACCCGGCACAGACACGGGAACATCGTCGTCCAGCAGAACCTTACGCCCCCCGGACGGTGCGGACCCCATGCGATCGATCGACGGGCCGGGCGCCGGACGTTCGCCGCGCCGCAGCGCCTCGATTAGCTCGACAGTGCGTGGCCCGTCGAGATCTTCATAGTATTCGTCGTCGATCTGCAGGATCGGAGCGTTCGCGCAGGCCCCCAGGCACTCGACCTCCGTCAGCGTGAACAGACCGTCGTCGCTTGTCCCGCCCATATGACGGATACCGGTCGCGGTCTTGCAGGCCGCCACCACGTCATCGGAACCACGCAGCCAGCACGACGTCGTGGTGCAGGCCTGCAGGTGATACCGTCCGATCGGCCGGACATTGAACATGAAATAGAAAGAGGCCACCTCGTAGACTCGGATCGGCGCCATCTCCAGACGTGCCGCGATCTGGTCCATGGCGACGCGCGGCAGCCATGCGCTTCCGCTCAGGCGGCCCATCTGGTTCTGCGCCACATAGAGCAGCGGGATGACCGCACTGGCCTTGCGTGCCGGCGGATACTTGGCGACGATCGTTTCGATCTGCGCCTCACTCTCGGCGTCGAACGCAAACTCGGCGGGCTGGAGGGCCTCTTCTGCGGGGGATCGGGACGACATGGGCGTTACCTGTCAATCTCGCCGAACACCAGGTCGAGAGACCCGATGATCGACACGGCATCCGCCAGCATATGGCGGCGCGAAAGTTCGTCGATGGCCTGAAGATGCGCAAATCCCGTCGGACGGATCTTGCACCGATAGGGCCGGTTGCTGCCGTCCGCGACCAGATACACGCCGAACTCGCCCTTCGGGCTTTCCGTCGCCGTATAGGTGGCGCCGGGCGGCACATGGTAACCTTCGGTAAACAGCTTGAAATGATGGATCAGCGCTTCCATCGAGCGCTTCATCTCCGCCCTCGGCGGTGGGGAGATCTTGGGATTCTGCGTCTTGATTGGTCCTGGACGCATCCGGTCGAGGCACTGGGCAACGATCTTGACGCTTTCGCGCATTTCCGCCACGCGAACCAGATAGCGATCATAGCAGTCACCATGCCGCGCCACCGGCACGTCGAAGTCGACCTTGTCGTAATTGTCGTAAGGCTGGCTCCGGCGCAGATCCCACGGGACACCCGACGCCCGCAGACACGGCCCGCTAAAACCCCAGGCCAGAGCCTGTTCGGTCGTGAACACGCCGATGCCGACCGTGCGCTGCTTCCAGATCCGGTTTTCCGTCAGCATCGACTCGAACTGGTCGATCCATTTCGGAAACTCGACGGTCCACTCGGCGATCCGAGCTTCGAGCCCATCAGGCAGATCGCGTGACACACCGCCGGGCCGGAAGTAGTTCGCGTGAAACCGCGCACCCGACACAGCCTCATAAAACTCGATCATCTTCTCGCGCTCTTCATAGCCCCACAGGGCCGGGGTGAGCGCGCCGCAATCCAGTCCAAACGACGTCAGATTGAGAATATGGTTCAGAACGCGTGTGATTTCCGCAAACATGACGCGGATCCACTTGGCGCGATCGGGTACCTCAATGCCCAGCAACTTTTCGGTTGCCAGCGCGAACGAGTGCTCCTCGCACATCGGCGAGACGTAATCCAGGCGATCGAAATACGGCAGCGCCTTGGCATACGTCTTGTATTCGATCAGCTTTTCCGTGCCACGATGCAGCAGCCCGACATGCGGAATCGCCCGCTCGACGACCTCGCCATCCATTTCCAGGATGAGACGCAGAACGCCATGCGCGGAGGGGTGCTGCGGGCCGAAATTCAGCGCATGACTGTCGATCTCGACACGCTTGAGCACCTTGCCCTCGACAGCGTCGTCCGACAGCAAAGTCTCCGGAACGTCCGGCTGGATGATTACGTCGCTCATCGCTCTCTCCTCAATCCAGTCGCTTGAGACCCTGACGGGTTTCATGAGCCTTCTCGTCCCCCGGGAGCGTCAGAATGCCCTCCCACGGCGACTCAAAGTCGAAATTGCGGAAGTCCTGCGTAAGCTTAACCGGCTCATACACAACCTGCTTGCGGACAGGGTCGTAGCGCGTCTCGACGTAGCCGGTAAGGGGGAAGTCCTTGCGCAGCGGATGCCCCTCGAAGCCATAATCGGTCAGGATCCGTCGCAGGTCCGGCTGTCCGGCAAACAGGACACCAAACAGGTCGTAACACTCGCGCTCCCACCATGTCGCCGATGGCCACAGACGATGAACCGACGCCACAGGCGTGGCTTCGTCGGTCGTGATGACAACCCGCACGCGATGGTTATGCGTGACCGACAGAAGATTGTAGACAACCTCGAATCGCTCGGCCCGGCCCGGATAATCCACGCCGCACAAGTCCATCAACTGCTCGCACGCGAAACGCGGGTCGTCGCGCAGGAACGCCATCAGCGTCAGAAGCCGGTCGCGATGCGTCCGGACGACCAGCTCACCCTTCTCCAGCGATGCAGATACGATCCCCGCGACACGCGTCGACAGGGCGAACGCCAGTGCACCCAGAGCGCCCTGCCCCGAAGGCACAACCACGTCCGACATAGACATTCCCTCAGCCACGCAGAATCGTCCCCGTCCGGCGGATTTTCTTCTGCAACTGCATGATCCCGTAGATCAGGGCCTCGGCCGTCGGCGGACAGCCCGGCACATAGACATCGACTGGAACGATCCGATCACATCCGCGCACCACCGAGTAGGAGTAGTGGTAGTAGCCACCCCCGTTGGCGCATGACCCCATCGAAATCACCCAGCGCGGCTCCGCCATCTGGTCGTAAACCCGACGAAGGGCGGGCGCCATCTTGTTGGTCAGTGTCCCGGCCACGATCATGACATCGGACTGTCGCGGCGAACCGCGCGGAATGATGCCCATCCGGTCGAGGTCATAACGCGGCATGTAGGCGTGGATCATTTCCACCGCGCAGCACGCCAGACCGAACGACATTGGCCACAAACTGCCCGTACGCCCCCAGTTCACAATCTTGTCGAGACTGGCGACGACGAAGCCCTTCTCGGTAATATGGCGATTGACGCTGTCGATCACGGCATCCTGTTCGGGACCGGGCGACAGCGCCTCCCGATTCCACACCACCGCTTCCGCAGCGGCATTGTCCGCTTTACCCACACCATTCATCGCGCAAACTCCTGCAAGGACATTCCGGCCTGCGTTTGATCAATCCCAGTCCAGCGCACCCTTGCACCACTCGTATATGAAGCCGACCGTCAGCATGCCCAGGAAACCGAGCATCGACAAAAAGCCGAACAACCCGACATGCGACAGGCTCACGGCCCACGGAAACAGGAACGCCACCTCGAGATCGAAGATGATGAACAGGATCGCGACGAGGTAAAACCGAACGTCAAAACGTCGCCGGGCATCATCAAACGCCTCGAACCCGCACTCATACGCGGACGTCTTCTCGGCGTAGGGCTTCTGGTGCCCGGCCAACAAAGAGCCGCCCAGCATGGCCCCGGCGATGCCGACGGCAATGACACCGAATACCAGCACGGGGAAATAGGAGGCGATCACATCATGCATGGGCCACGACCTCGACAGAGCGGGGTTTTCCGGGAAGACATTCATCAATGCCCCGGCTTTCATGCAAATCTACCCCCAACCGGCACACACCGCCAGAGCACCGGAACGTGTTTCAGCAACCACAATGTTGTGAGCCCTGAAAACGACACAAAGGCATGCGCGCGCGCCAACGCTCTCATGCGCTGTGGACGCTAACACGGTGTAGTCTTCTGATTTATCTGAGAAAATAGAGCACATGACGGAAATCGAACCCGCGACCGTCGGCGTGACTGGCAGGGCTTTGACTCACTGAACGTCGCCTGCGCGCACTGCGAATCGGGTGTCTATCCATCACGTGTAGGTTAGCCAATCGGCGATCATGACGCCGAGAAGCGAGATAATGGCCACGTCCGTATAGGCGATGACGGATTTGAACCGCCGACCCTCTCGGTGTAAACGAGACGCTCTACCGCTGAGCTAATCGCCCCCAGTATACGGGGTATACCGTCAGAGACGGTATCAACGCGGGCCCGATCCGGACCCGCGCCGAGGGCGTGGCAGCCACACCCTCTCGCAGCAAGCTGCTTTAGCTCACGGCGTCCTTCAGGCCCTTGCCAGGCTTGAAGCGGACCGACGTCGAGGCCGGGATGTCGATCTCTTCGCCCGTGCGCGGATTGCGACCCTTGGCCGCCTTGCGCGTGGCGGTCACGAACGTGCCGAAACCGACCAGACGGACTTCCTGCTTCTTCGCCAGAGCGCCTTCGATGGCACCGAACACCGCGTCGACGACTTCGCCGGCCTTCGCCTTCGGCAGGTCCGCGCTTTCAGCAACAGCTGCAATCAGCTCCTGCTTGTTGAGTGGCTTCTCCATCTTTCGCCTTTCAAGTTTCTAGCTGCCCCGGCCATCAACGTCCCGGAGCGCTTTGTGCCCGCACTATGAAGCCGTTTTTCGTCGCGTCAACCAAGGACAGCACCGAAAAACGGCTCCGATCATTTAAACCGGCCATTATGGTCAGGTCATGACGGCACGCGTCCGCACGTCCGGTGGGCACCGAACGGCGGACCCCGCCGTCAGTGAGGCAGCATCGGCACGGGACGTGTGGAGGCCGGAGTCGCCACGACGTCCTCCGGCTCCTCCCACTCAATGGGTTCAGGCGGCCTGACCAGGGCGCGCCCGATCACCTGATCGACATGCGATACCGCCACGATCTCGAGATGCTTCTTCACCGCCTCGGGGATCTCCACCAGGTCCTTTTCATTGTCCTTGGGAATGAACACCGTCGTGATGCCGGCCCGCAGTGCTGCGAGCAGCTTTTCCTTAAGGCCGCCGATCGCAAGCACCCGCCCCCGCAGCGTGATTTCGCCGGTCATCGCCACATCACGGCGGATGGGTATGCCGGTCATCACACTGATCAGGGAGGTTGCCATGGCCACACCGGCCGACGGACCGTCCTTGGGTGTCGCGCCCTCCGGGACGTGCACGTGCAGATCGCGCTTTTCGAACAGGGTCGGCTTGATGCCGAACATCACCGCGCGACTGCGGACGTAGGACAGGGCCGCCGATACGCTCTCCTGCATGACGTCGCCGAGCTTGCCGGTGTGCTTGATGCCGCCCTTGCCCGGCACCATCACGCTTTCGATGGTCAGAATCTCACCACCGACCTCGGTCCAGGCCAGCCCGGTCACGACACCGACCATGTCCTCGGACTCGGTCTCGCCGTACCGGAACTTCTTCACCCCGGCATATTTTTCCAGATTGCGTGCGGTAATCGCGACCTTCTTCGCTTTCCCGGTCACGATCTCCTTCACGACCTTGCGCGCCAGATTGGCGATCTCACGCTCCAGATTACGAACGCCCGCTTCCCGCGTATAGGACCGCACCAGTTCGCGCAGGGCCTCATCGTTCAGCGACCACTCCTCGGGCTTAAGGCTGTGGGCCTCCGTCTGCTTGGCGATCAGATGCCGACGCGCGATCTGGACCTTCTCGTCCTCGGTGTACCCCGACAGGCGGATGATCTCCATCCGGTCCAGCAGTGGCTGTGGCATGTTCAGGCTGTTCGACGTCGTGACGAACATCACGTCCGACAGGTCGTAATCGACCTCAAGGTAATGGTCGGCAAATGTGCTGTTCTGCTCGGGATCGAGCACCTCAAGCAACGCCGACGACGGATCGCCGCGCCAGTCCGCCCCAAGCTTGTCGATCTCGTCGAGCAGGAACAACGGGTTGGAGGTCTTGGCCTTCTTCATCCCCTGGATGATCTTGCCGGGCATCGAGCCGATATAAGTCCGGCGGTGACCCCGGATTTCGGCCTCATCCCGCACGCCACCAAGCGACATCCGCACATACTGCCGCCCGGTCGCCTTGGCGATGGACCGCGCCAGAGACGTCTTGCCGACGCCCGGGGGGCCGACGAGACAGAGGATCGGCCCCTTAAGCTTCTGCGAACGGCTCTGCACCGCCAGATACTCGAGAATCCGCTCCTTGACCTTGTCCAACCCGTAATGATCCGCGTCGAGCACGGATTCGGCCTCGGTCAGATCGTTGCGTACTTTCGAGCGCTTCTTCCACGGGATCGACACCATCCAGTCGAGATAGTTGCGCACCACCGTCGACTCGGCCGACATCGGGCTCATGGCCCGAAGCTTTTTCAGCTCGGCCAGTGCCTTTTCCTTGGCGTCCTTGGTGAAGCGAGTCTTGTTGATCTTGTCTTCGATCTCGGCGGTCTCGTCGCGACCGTCCTCCCCCTCGCCCAGTTCCTTCTGAATCGCCTTGAGCTGTTCGTTCAGGTAGTACTCGCGCTGCGTCTTTTCCATCTGCCGCTTGACACGGTTGCGGATGCGCTTCTCGACCTGAAGTACGCCAATTTCCGACTCCATATGCGCGAACACGCGCTCCAGCCGGCTGGACACCGCAGTCGTCTCGAGAATTTCCTGCTTCTCGGAAATCTTCAGATTGAGGTGCGAGGCGATGGTATCGCCCAGCTTGGAAAGATCCTCGATCTGGTTGAGCGAGACCATCACCTCCGGGGCGATTTTCTTGTTCAGTTTGATATATTGCTCGAACTGCGACACGGCGGTGCGGCCCAACGCCTCGCCCTCGCTGCCCTGCGCCGGCACTTCCTCGACATCCTCGATCTCGGCCTCGAAATGTCCGTCCACATCGTGAAGCGCGGAAATCCGCGCGCGCCGACCGCCCTCGACCAGAACCTTGACCGTCCCGTCGGGCAGCTTAAGCAACTGCAGGATCGTGGAAATCGTGCCGTAACGATAGATGTCGTCCGCGGACGGATCGTCCTGGGAGGCGTTCTTCTGCGCGACTAAAAGAATCTGGCGGTCTTCCCGGGTGACGGCTTCGAGAGCGCGTACCGATTTCTCACGCCCGACGAAAAGCGGCACGATCATATGCGGGAAAACGACGATGTCGCGCAGCGGCAGGACAGCCATCATAGGCGAGTCGCCCGTCGACGCGCTCTGTTCGTTGCCTTCGGGAGTCTGGTTTTCGGATTCAGTCATGGTTCTGACCTCCTGCTGGACGATCCGGCCGCGCGCAGCCGACTCTGGCCTGCGCATATGCCCGTGACATCGCCACTGCGCCTGTCACGCTACTGTATATCGGAACTCGCGCAAGCCGGGACAAGTCACCTCCGACCTGCGCGCAAAAGAGAGCAAGCCCGCGGTCGCTCAGGCGGACTGCTCCGCCGGCTGCTCGTTCCCCTTGCCGTAGACATAGACCGGGAGGGCCTTGTTCTCGGCAACATCGCGATTGACCACGATCTCCTCGACATTCTCGAGGCCCGGGAGGTCGAACATGGTGGACAGAAGAATGCTCTCCATGATCGAGCGCAGACCACGCGCACCGGTCTTGCGCGCGATGGCCCGCTGCGCCACCTGCTTGAGCGCATCCTCGGTGAACGTCAGCTTTACGCCTTCCATCTGGAACAGACGCGCATACTGCTTGACCAGAGCGTTCTTAGGCTTGCTCAGAATCTCGATCAGGGCCGCCTCGTCGAGATCCTCAAGCGTCGCGACGACCGGGAGACGACCGATGAACTCCGGGATCAGGCCGAATTTCAGCAGATCCTCAGGCTCGACGTCCTTCAGGACCGCGCCCGTGCGCCGCTCTTCCGGTGTCTGGACATCGGCACCGAACCCGATACCCGACCCCTTCCCGCGCGCGCCGATGATCTTCTCCAACCCAGCGAACGCGCCGCCGCAGATGAACAGCATGTTCGTGGTGTCAACCTGCAGGAACTCCTGCTGCGGATGCTTGCGGCCGCCCTGCGGCGGCACGGAGGCTACGGTGCCTTCCATGATCTTCAGCAGCGCCTGCTGAACGCCCTCGCCGCTGACGTCGCGCGTGATCGACGGATTGTCTGACTTGCGGGAAATCTTGTCGATTTCATCGATATAGACGATGCCGCGCTGGGCTCGCTCCACATTGTAGTCGGCCGCCTGCAGCAGTTTGAGGATGATGTTCTCGACATCCTCGCCCACATAGCCCGCCTCGGTCAGCGTGGTCGCGTCGGCCATGGTGAACGGCACGTCGATGATGCGCGCCAGCGTCTGGGCCAAAAGCGTCTTACCCGAGCCCGTCGGCCCGATCAGCATGATGTTCGACTTCGCGATCTCGACGTCGTTGTTCTTCTGCGCGTGCGCCAACCGCTTGTAATGGTTGTGCACCGCGACCGACAGCACCTTCTTCGCATCGAACTGGCCGATGACGTAGTCGTCGAGAACCTTACAGATCTCCTTGGGAGTCGGCACGCCGTCCCGCGACTTCACAAGGTGCGTCTTGTGCTCCTCACGGATGATGTCCATGCACAGCTCGACGCATTCATCACAGATGAAAACGGTGGGACCGGCGATGAGCTTCCGGACCTCGTGCTGCGACTTGCCGCAGAACGAGCAATAGAGAGTGTTCTTCGAATCGCCGGATTTGCTACTCATAACCGCTCCTATCCCCGCCAGAAGCCCCGATCGGCCTCGCTCCCGAGCGCGGGATCAAAAATCTTGGCCCAGAGGCGCGCCGCCATCAAGGCCATAAACCGGACACCCTCATAAGGCTGCCCGGCGTCCGGGGTCAGCCCCCTTCTGTCGGCGTGACGGCGCGACGCTGCACCACCTGATCGACGATACCGAAAGCCTGCGCCTCATCGGCGGACATATAGCTGTCACGCTCGAGCTTCTGCTCGATATCCTCAAGGGTCTGGCCCGTGTGCGTGCGGTAGATCTCGTTCAGGCGCTGGCGAATCGTCAGGATCTCACGCGCCTGGATTTCGATGTCGCTCGCCTGTCCCTGCGCGCCGCCCGAGGGCTGATGCACCATCACGCGCGCGTTCGGCAGGGCGTAGCGATGCCCCTTCTCGCCACCCGCCAGCAGCAGCGATCCCATCGACGCCGCCTGCCCGATGCACACGGTGCTGACCGGGCTGCGGATATACTGCATCGTGTCGTAGATCGCGAGGCCGGCCGACACGACGCCGCCCGGGCTGTTGATGTAGAACGAGATTTCCTTCGACGGATTGACGCTCTCGAGATACAGCAGTTGCGCCGAAATTACCGACGCGACCTGATCATAGACCGGGCCGGTCAGGAAAATGATGCGCTCCTGCAGCAGGCGGGAGTAGATGTCGAACGCACGCTCGCCGCGCGAGGTCTGCTCGACCACCATCGGCACCAGCGCGTTGTTGAAAATCTCGACGGGGTCGCGGTCCCTCATAGTCTTCTTCCCGATCCTGTGATTCGGCCTCTCGGCCGGCCTGCTCTCCGGGGCCAACGAAGGTCCGGCCGACCGTGCCGGTCTTTTGACAAGATAGAGACAAAAAGCGCCGTTGCCACCCCGTGGCTCGACAATACAGCCGATTTTCGCGTGACGGTCCCGCCCCGGACTCAAAACGGGGCGCCGAAGCGCCCCGTTGCCAACTGATCAGCCGGTCAGATTACGACAGGTCGGCCGGCGGAATTTCCGCCAGTTCCTCCGGCGTGACCTCCTTGTCCTCGACCTTGGCCAGCTCGATCACGTAATCGACGACCTTGTTCTCGAAGATCGGGCCACGCAGGCTCTCGGCGGCCTGCGGATTGCGTCCGAAGAACTCGAACACAGCCTGCTCCTGCCCGGGATAGCGCATGGCCTCGGCCCGAACCGCGCGCATCATCTCGTCCTGGGAGACGGTGATCTGGTTGGCGCGGCCGATCTCGGCCAGCAGAAGACCCAGCTTCACGCGGCGCTCGGCTATCTTGCGATAATCCGCGCGCAGCGTGTCCTCGTCCTTGCCGACGTCCTCTTCGTCCAGCTGACCGGCCTTGCGGTCAGACTCGACGCGCGCCCAGATCTGCGCGAACTCGGCCTCGACCATGCCCTGAGGCGCCTCGAAATCGGTCTTGAGCGCCAGCGCGTCCAGAAGCTCACGCTTGATGCGCAGACGGGACAGCTGCTCGTACTCGTCGGCGACCTGCTTGGTGATCAGCTCACGGACCTGCTCAAGCCCCTCGAAGCCGATCTTCTTGGCCAGTTCGTCATCCAGCGCCGGGTCGATCGCGCGCTTCAGACCCTTGGCCTTGATGTCGAACGTCGCTTCCTTGCCGGCCAGCTCGGTCGCCTGATAGTCGGCCGGGAAGGTCACGGTGATGACCTTTTCGTCGCCCGGGCTCATGCCTTCGATCTGCTCGGCAAAACCGGGGATGAAGCCCTCGCCCCCGATCTCGACGTTCACGTCTTCGGCTGTGCCGCCATCGAACGCCACGCCCTCGACCTTGCCGAGGAAATCGACCATCAGAACGTCACCCTGGACGGCCGGACGCGTCTCTTCGATGTCCTCGAAGCTGCGCTGGCGCTTGGCGATATCGGCCAAGGCCTTGTCCACCGTCTCCGCGTTCGGCGTTGCCTTCAGGCGCGTCAGCGACAGGTCGGACAGGTCCGGCTGGGCGATCTCGGGCAGCACCTCGAGCTCGATGTTGAACTCCAGATCGCCGTTGGCATCCGGCTCGGCGCCGGATACCAGATCGACCTTGGGCTGAGTCGCCGGGCGCAGACCGCGCTCGTTCAGCACCGACTGGGTGGCGTCGTTGACGGTCTGTTCCAGGACCTCGCCCTGCACCGCCGCGCCGTGGCGCTGACGCACGATCGACGTCGGAACCTTGCCCGGACGGAAACCCGGCAGGCGCATCGACGCCCCGACTTCCTTCAGACGCGCGGCGCGCTTGGACTCGATCTCCGCCGCCGGCACGGTCACGGTAAAGCCGCGCTTCAGGCCCTCGGAAAGCGTTTCAGTAACCTGCATCGGCCAGGCCATCCTCTCGGTCTTGCTCGCGATGGGACCGCTCTGGGCCAATCCACATCAGGTTCAACAATTCATTCTGGTCCGGGCTATGGTGCGGGCGGAGGGACTTGAACCCCCACGACTTGCGCCACCAGAACCTAAATCTGGCGTGTCTACCAATTTCACCACGCCCGCAGGGCCGGGACCACAAGCGCGCGGCTTTACCGCAGACTCCTGCTCGCGGCAAGCGTCGCCCGGACGACAGGCGGCGACACAGCCGCACGTTCACGTCACCAGCCTTCCGCCGGACACGGCGTCGGCGCGATATCGCGCGACGCGGCGCGGCGCGCATCGCCCAGCGTACGGTCGAGATCCTCCGCGACGATCCACGCGCCTGCCCGCAGCCCGGCCTCGCCATGCATCCACACACCCGCCGCCGCC
>NZ_JABXXR010000009.1 GCF_013376175.1 Ameyamaea chiangmaiensis | reverse complement strand
GGGCGTCGTGGGAGAAGTGCGTCTGATCGAAAGGCAGTTCGGAGTTTACACATTCTGAACGCCCGAAATCTCCGGGGCCCTGCCGCTTATTCGAGAATTTGCAACAGAGCCATCGACCTTCGTAACGCAATCCATATCATTAAGTGAACGGTATTGAAGCTAGGGCAGAAAAGATCTTTTCAAAACAATTATCTAAACCCGCTTTGTTCTCACCTGGCGATTGTCGCAACTTGAGAAGCAATCCTGTCCCCGCAATATCCCATGACGACACTCCCGAAGCTCCGGCTTCGGGAGTGTTTTTCTTTTGGGCTAGTTTTCCGTGACTACGGGAAGCAGCGAAATCCAATAGCGTGCCAAGCTCGCCATGCAGCGTGGCGTGCATCTCGCCCCGAACCTTGCCCGGTGTGACAACGATCTTTTCGATCAGCGCACGGATGGCCTCGGATGCCTCCTGCCGGTCCTCGGGATGGTTCAGCGTTTCGGTCAGGCGTTCGACTTTCTGTTTAAAGATCGCCGCGACATTGGGATGGATATCCGGCACGTCCTGCGACTGGGCGGTGAGCAGGGCGACCAGTTCATCCTCGCGGGCTTCCATTTCGCGCATGCGCTCGACCATGCCGCGCGTGTAGCCGCCATCCTCGATGACCTGGAGCATCTGTTTCAGCCCCTTGCGCAGCTTCGTCAGTTCCGCCTGCCAGCCCGCCGTGCTGCCGCGGCGCTCATGATTGGCGCGGTTGGTTTCCTCGACATAGGCGCGCATGGCCTCGGCGGCGGCTTCCGGCGTCATCAGCCGGTCTTTCAGACCGGACAGCACCCGGTCTTCGAGTTCCGGGCGGCGGATCGTCGTCTTGTTGGTGCAGGAGCGGTTGTCCATGTGGGTGGAGCAGGCGAAGCGGTCACCACCCCGGATCGAGCAGGGGCCGCCGCACACGCCACAGAATACCAGTCCCGACAGCAGGGATTTCGGGCGGCGCTGGCCATTCAGCTTGTTGATCGACGCCCGGATACCCGCGCTGATGTTCGCGCTCTTCTCGGCGATCCGTGCTTGTCTCACTCGGACGGCCTGCCACAGGTCATCATCCATGATCCGCAACTCGGGAACGTTGGTGATGATCCATTCTGACTGTGGATTTAGCCGCGAGACACGTTTGCCGGTCTGAGGGTCTTTCAGGTAGCGCAGCCGGTTCCAGACCAGTCGTCCGATATACAATTCGTTATTGAGGATGCCAGTCCCACGCAGGGCGTTGCCGCGCAGGGTGGTGTTGTTCCACTTGCCGCCGGTAGGACTGGGGATGTTTTCATCATTCAGGCGTCCAGCGATGGCAAGCGCGCTGCGTCCGGACGCGAACTCACGGAAGATGCGGCGCACGATCTCCGCCTGAACGGGATCAACCTCGCGCTCGCCCCGGATCAACTCCCCCCGCGCGTCCATCTGATGCACGACACGATAGCCGTAGCACAGGCCGCCGCCGGACTTGCCGGCCTCGACCCGGCCCCGCAGGCCGCGATGGGTCTTCATCGCCAGATCCTTGAGGAACAGCGCGTTCATCGTTCCTTTGAGGCCGACATGCAGTTCGCTGATTTCGCCTTCCGCCAGGGTGACGATGGTTACTCCTGCGAATTGCAGCCGCTTGAACAGGGTGGTGACATCGGCCTGATCGCGGGAGACCCGGTCCAGCGCTTCGGCCAGCACGATGTCGAACTGCCCGGCCTGAGCATCGCGCAGCAGGGTCTGGATGCCGGGGCGCAGGATCATGCTGGCCCCGGAGATCGCAGCGTCACGGTAGTAATCCACCACCTGCCAGCCCTCGCGCGTGGCGCGTTCCTCACAGAGGCGGAACTGGTCCTCGATCGAGGCCGCCCGCTGGTTGTCCGAGGAATAGCGGGCATAGAGCGCGACACGGGTCATGGCGAAACTCCTGGCAAATGATTTCGTACGGTTTACCTTATGCGACGTTTACCGCTGGATGGCTTTGTCCGATCGGCTGGCGTCTCCGGGACGCGCCCGGTTGCCGCCATGTAGATTTCATTATCTTCACGGCGTCCTACTGCAATGATGAAGATGACGATCCGCTGTTCCACAATCTGATAGACGAGGCGGTAGCCGTCCTGGCGCAGTTTGATCTTGTAGAATCCGGCGAGATCGCCGTGCAGTTCGTTACCGGGAGAATACGGGTTCAGAATCAGTTTTTCGAGTTTCTTCTCGAACTTCCTGCGAATGCTGCCGTCCAGCCCATCCCACTCGCGGAGAGCGCGATCGTCGAACTCGATCGCGTATTCAGTCATCCGGATGGCGGGCCTTCAAGTCCGCCAGCGTCATGCGGTGGCGGGGGGCGGGATTGGCGAGGCGTTCGCGGACGATTTCGATCAGCCTTGCATCCTCGTCGGTCACAAGCCGCCGCTTGACCGGCGGTTGGCCGGTCTCTGCGATATAAGCCAGCGTATCGCGCAGGACATCGGAGAGAGAAAGGCCGTGCGCGGAGAGTTTTGCGACAGCGGCGGATTTGAGGGCGTCATCGACGCGGAACGTCACGGCGGACATGGCTTCCTCCTGATTGCATGACAAATGTAATACATTCGTACGAATAAAGGAAGCGCAAAACAGGTGATCCCGACGTGCCTGAAGTTACGCCCTGGTCGGGACACGCCTCACTCATCCGGTTCCTCTCGACTTGGTGTACTCCGGTTCGACGGATCGTTGTCGTTGGCGGCGTCCATCTGACCCAGCCGCCGTTCGAATTCCTCGCGGGCGATCTGGCGTCCCAGCATCCTGGCGAGGATGAACACCAGTTCGTCCATCCGCGCTTTCATCGCCGGATCGGACACGGTTCCCGGTGGATTATTATCGTTGGCCGGCGCGATCGGCCCGGCCTTCGTCCTGCGGTCCTTGTCCGTCATCGTCCTGCCCTTTCCGTCTGGAGAGAACCAGATCATGGGGCATAAAAAACGAATACCTCAAGGTGAGCACATTGTACTTTGGAGGTGAGACAATAGTACTGGTGTCGGCAATTGTCGACGTGTGCGTACTCTGGCGTATCCGGGCGTAATCCGGCGTACGACAAAAGGAGAACGTTCGGTGATATGATGAATAACTATTAATTATTCTGATATTTTTGTGAATGAGGTGAGGCGTCAGAAGCACAGACTCTTCCGTTGGGCGCCGCATAATTCACGGCGTTGCTACACCTGCTTTTGCCATGGGGCCGGATCGTGACGGGGCAGGCAAACCCCTTCGTTTTCCTGCCCCAAAACGCCGCCTGAAGACCAGGTAAGCCGAGCGCCGTGCTGGGCGTGGCCCAACTTGCATGCGATGCGGTCGCTCGCGTTGGTAGATGTTCCTCTCCGTTACGCGAGGCTCTTCATTCCGGAAAGCATGCAAGAGTTCGCCGGGTCGTCGCGGCATCACAGACGGCAGAGTTCACCAGCGCCGCCACCAGCCTCTTCGCCAGATGTAGCCGCGCGGAGTCCAGAACCAGCGGCCCGGCTCCCAGACATAGCCTCGGCGTGGCAGGGGCACCATTTCGTAGGGTGGCACCGGTGGTGGGGGGCGAATGATCGTGACGGGAGGTGGTGCAATCACGACAGGCGGAGGTGGCGGCGCGACCACGACTGGTGGTGGAACGACAACTGGTGGTCCAGCATAAATCCACGGCCTGGCCTCCGCCGGAGCCGCACTCAGCATGGTCGCGGCGAAAGCCACGGCCAGAAACTTCCATCTGACGCTATCAGGCATTGTTCTGGTCCACTCTGAACACGCGATGATGCTTTATAGCATGATGCTCGTGAAATGGGCATCGGTCCGTCTCACTCGCGAAGACGCGCAGGCAATGAAGACGCGAACGATAGAGGACGCCCAAACCTGCCCTTCTGCATTTTTGATGCCTCTTGACACCATGCATGGAGTTCCCAGATTGAATTTGCCGACCGCCGAAGGGGTCGGCAGACAGAACTATCAGTTTTGATCTTGTGTCCATGTTGCTCAAAGGAGGATATGGCTATGAGAGCCACCGTTGATTTTGCTCCCCTGTTCCGTTCGAGCGTGGGCTTTGACAGAATGCTCAATGCCGTTGATCTCGCCGGTCGAATTCCGACGGCCGATAACTGGCCACCTTACGATATCATCAAGACCGGTGAGGATGATTACCGCATCGACATGGCGGTTGCCGGACTTGCCGAGAACGACCTAGCGATCACCCAGGAGCGCAATACTCTTGTCGTGACAGGACGAAAGGCACCGGAGCCGCAAAGCGCCGCCGAATATCTCCATCGGGGTATTGCGGGCAGAGAATTCGAACGCCGCTTCGATCTGGCCGAGCATATGAAAGTCACCGATGCGCACTTCGAGAACGGACTTCTGTCCATTACCCTGAAACGTGAGATACCCGAAGCGATGAAGCCGCGTCGTATCGCGATTACGTCCTCTACGACACGCGCGGAGGAAGCCGTGCCCCAGATCGAGGCGCGGAAAGAGGCAGCCTGATGGCGTGACGAAACCTCTCCCCCGGCCATTCATCCGGCCGGGGGAGAGTCTCGAAAGGTCATGAGCATGAAGAGGATGAAAATATTTCTGCCGTGCGCTGCTCTGGGCTTGTCTCTACTGGGCCAGTCGGACGCACATGCTGCTGATCTTGCACGGGCGGCTGCAACATCGTTCGATGCGAGGGCGACTGAGGGAACGTCCACAATCCCCAAAACCGGAGCTCGCACTCATTACGAAGACGGCACAGGTGATATGCTGGTCGACAGCTTGAACGCAAGCCAGTTGGATCAGAATTACAAGGGGCCGGTCTATTATCCCGGACAACCCATTCCGCCGTTCCGGCCCATCGACACAGATCATCTGGCGCCGTCAGGGCCAGAGACGACGAAGAACACGCCCTCATCGCACGGGACGTAATGGGGCTTTGAGTAAAGGCGGCGTTAGAGACCGCCTTTACCTCGATTCTTCAGGATGAAGACCGTTCAGGCTCACAGCGGGCCGCAGGATTATCTTCGAGAGGCGCCTGTTCCCTGGCGTCGCGCGCGACACGCGCATCCTGCTCGCGAACCAGCCAGTAGACGATGCCCAGAGCCAGAACAGCCGCCGAGAGAGCGAACAGTTCCATGGCAGTCACATCATGCAGATCCAGCAGGATGAATTTGCGGGCAATCGCCAGGAGGGCGATCAGGACGATGGTTCTCACCCGGATAACGTTCTCATGCTGGGCAAGAACGACCAGCAGGGAGTGTTTGAACTCAAGAGCGATGATAACAGTAAAGATCGCGCCAAAAATCGCCTGGAAGATCGTCTGGTTGATCGGATCGATCCCGACATCGACGACCAGATGCCATACCGCGCCGATCAGATGAATCGTCGCGATGGCGGTTACCAGCATGATGAGCGCAATCAGGGTCAGAATGATCGCCTGTTCAAAACGCTCGTAGAATGTCAGGCCCCTGAACAGCTTGATGAGGCGGGACCAGTCCCTGCTCTGCCAGGAACGTTTCATGGAGAGGTCTTCCATAGCCGTTTTCCCATCTATGAATTGCGTTATAGTTCCCACGTCCTGGGTCTGGTTTTTCTTTTAGCGATGGAGAATGTCCCCATGCAGGACACGTTACGGATCACGGGCGCTCACCGCCCGTTCGAACCGCCTCCGCTTCCTTCTCGGGAGAAGGAGCAGCGCCCGCATCCGGCGCTTGCACCTGACGAAGAGGAGCCACCAATCGATCCGGACAAGGAAGGACTGGTCGAACCGCTCGATCCCTCGGATGTGGATGCGGACCCACATGCGGACTGAAACAGTCTGCGGAAAGACACGTGGTCGTTCCGGCGCACATCCGGGTCAGAGCCGGTGCCAGCGTGGCAGACGACAGGACAATGTTCTGGCATGATCTCGCACGGCCTTTGGCAAGGCCGATGTCAGCTGGTTTTCGAGGTCTCCCAACGACCAGCCCAGGGCCTTGGCCATGTGCGCGCGGTCAGCGACAGGCAGGAGTTTTCGGACCACGGCGACGGTCGTTGCTTCCGGGGCTGACGCGGTTCTCCAGCGAGAAACCCGATCGTAAACCCGGTGGTCAGCCGCCCGACGCATGAGGCCGTCATATCCCCGATCTCTTTCCTCGTCGCCAAGATAGTCGGCCAGCAGGACCGCCAGTTCTGTGCCGATCTGAACGGTCGGAAGCGACATAATTCTGTTCGGCCTGTCCGTGTGAAGAGTCATGATGCAGTCCTCAGGCTGGCGCGCGTGTCGCCCGATGTCAGAGCCGTCGCATCCAGAGGGCTGACGCTCAAGCCCGAAACAGTGGCGGTGACGTCGACATGCACGGACCCGAACAGATGGAGGAGGGCGCCCTGAGGCGTATAGGTGCCCTTGACGGCTGCCGAGGTCCGGCCGTCCATAAGGGGCGGGTCGACAAGGACCGGGCACCCGGTCTGCCGGCCCAACATCTCGATGGCGCGGGCCAGTGGCATGGATGGAATGTTCACCGGCTGCTTTTCTGTCTCGCACGACAGCACATCATGCGGCGCATGAGCTGATGTCGGCGAGGCCATTCCGACCAGCAGCATGAGGACGAGACCGACAGCGACGTGTGGTCTCTCCCTCTGCCGAAGGCGCCAAGGTTGCTTGGCCGTCTGTTCCGCTCGCTCCGTCTCTCCGGCGGAATGCGACCAAACTGGCCCCATCGTCACAAGTGAACGGGGCAAGGAGGGATGGTTATTCCAATAGTCCTGAAGCGCCTTCAGGTTGAGAAAATGGATAAAACTCGACATCTCCCTGTTCTCTCTGCTTTCGACCTCACCTTCAGAGACGCGGGGCCTCCGATGGAAGGCCCCGCTCCACCCTCTCATTCGTGCGGTCGTTCCAGAAAAGACGGCGTTTCCGCTCGGAGAAGGCGTTTCTGATCTACCCGGCGCGGTCAGTGCCTTACGCCGCGACCGGAACTGGCGGTGCGGCTCTTGCCCGCATGGGGAGACGGAACGCGAGATCAGAAGCCAGGGGATCACACCCGGCAGGGGCGACCGCGCCCGCCTGGACCAGGCGTTCCAGCGTGGAGCGAAGTCTGATCCCCGGTATACCGGTATGGGCCACCAGAGATGTTAGCGTCACGCCACGTCCGTCATGACCCAGGCGGCGGAGCACGGAGAGGACACGCGGAGCTAGCGGATCGTCTCCGAAAAGGGGGCGCGTTACCATGATACGCCTCCCTCCAGTCGGTTGCGCCATCTCCGGGCGGCTGTGCGCAAGGAGCGGCGATAGCGGGAATAAAGTCCTTTCAGTGTCGACATCCACATCCTCCGATTAAAGCAACATGGATTCCAGTTGTCCGGCTCAGGGAGCCTATGCCGGACCCGATGGCGTCCGGCGAAAGCAAGATTGGAAGAGATGCTTGCCTCGTCAAGAGGGCACGAAATGCAGATTCTTTTTCATGAATAATTTTATTATTTATGTTTGTATTTATTTTCTGTGGCGGTGTTGCGGGCAAAAATTACATGGGTTTTGTTGATTTTCGTTAACCATCATGGCGATGATCGCAGAAAATCAATATATTTTCCTTCTATGATGGTGGCCTGGGATTTTTGGGCCACCACCTGGCTTATAGAGCGCTTCCAGCGTGTCCGTTCGTCGGGACTTCCGTCCGCATCTCGACGGCGGGGGTGAGAGCCTTGGAACCAGTCTTTTGATCTCCGAGATTGTCAACTGCCATCGGCGCGGGGAGCGTCGCACAGGACTTGCTTCCGGTGCGTGACACATGAACGATTGGCGCCGCCTGACCGTTCGATGTGATCGTGATCGTCTGCATACAGGCGGTGGGTCCACCGGTGCTGACCGTTTCGAAACGCTGCCAGGACATGCTCTGCTTCGGGAGGTCGTGACCAACAGCCGGAACGGCGCGCAGGACGCCGTCCAACTGCGAGGCCAATGTCCGATCGGCCGCCTCCATGAGAGCCATATTGCGTGCCATCATGCGATCAACGGCCTCGAACATGTCGATATCGGGCATTGCCGCTGTCGTCGCGATGCCCTGGACCGGGACCAGGATACCGACCTGGTGTCCCCGTGCGTCAACGACGCGCAACGCATCTTGAGCCTGCGCAGGCAGTGCAGCCGCGCAGCAGGCCAGTGTAGCAACAAAGGCGCCGGCCTGAATCATACGAGAAAAATGCATTTTGGAATCCTCCGTGTCTGTTAAGCAGTGTCGGACGACGGCAGGAATATGGGCTGGGTAAATAGCGCCAGCAAGAGGTGGAAGAAGACTGCATTGATTGTCTGATCCGGGTATGAGCGTGTATCGTGACAGGGCCTCAAACGGCTCCGATCGTGATCAGGCTACGACCGCAATCGACGACCGTTTCTTCCAGCGGCCGGGCCTTCCAGCCGAGGACGGACTGCGCCTTCGCCGAGGAATAGGTATATCTGTGCCCCAGATAGCCGTTCATCGCACCGAGATCGCGATCGAAGAGGCCCACAAGGCGCAGCACGAAATCCGGTAAGGCGCGCGTCGGAACCTTGGCTGCCTCCGGCCCAAGCGCAGCTTTCAGGACTCTGGCAATGTCCGCCATCCATGCAAATTCGCCCGCGCCGATGAATCTCTGACCCGCCGCCGCCGGGTTGGTCATGGCCCGAAGATGCAGATCAGCAAGATCGCGCACATCAACGAATTCGAAGCCGAGCCGTGGCAGGCCCGGCACCTTGCCCGCCAGCAACCGCTGGACGAGCCCGATGGACGGGGAAAAGTCGCGTCCGAGCACCGGTCCCAGAATGACCGACGGATTGACGACGGCCAGCGTGGTCGCCCCGCCCTCCGCGCCGATGATCTCCCAGGCCGTGCGCTCGGCGATCGTCTTCGAGCGCGTATAGGCGTCCACACCGGGGGCATCAGGATCGGTCCACACGGTCTCGTCGTATTCGCAGTCCGGGCCGCCGACCCTGCGGCTTGCCGCCGCCACGGAGGACGTCATCACCACGCGCTCCGCACCCGCCCTGATCGCGGCCCGCAGCACCCGGGCTGCACCGTCGCGGGCCGGTCTGATCAGAACGTCCGGGTCTTTCGGCGCACGCACCAGCACGGGTGAGGCGACATGAAGGACGTAGCGCACGCCCTCGGCCGCCGCGTCCCAGCCTGCGTCGGCGGTCAGGTCGGCGGCGCAGACACTCAGGCGGTCGCCGGGATCGATTTCCTTGGCGACCATGGCGCGGACCTCGGGTTCCCGGCGGATATCCCGAACCGTTGCCCGGACAATGTAGCCGCGTTCCAGGAGTGAGATGATGCAGCGCGCACCGACATAACCTGAACCGCCCGTCACCAGCACCGTTCCCGTTTCGGTCATAAACCCTCGTCCTTCTCCGTAGGCATCAGTCGCCGACTTCAAGCTGTTCAAGATCGGTAATCAGTCCCGGACCCACAGCTTCCCATCCCAATGCCTGGCGCGTCAGTGCGCTGGAGGCACGCATGTCGAAGCCCGCGAACATCGCGAACTGCCCGAAAAAGGCGGCCGCTTCGTCCGGCGCGATGGAGCGGACCGGCAGATCCAGACGGCGGCCGAGCGTCTCGACGATATCGCGCATCGCCACACCCTCTTCGGCCACCGCATGCCAGGCGGCGCCCGTTGCCCCCTTTTCGATGGCCAGCCTGTAAAGACGGGCGACATCAAGCACATGCGCCGCCGGCCAGAGATTGCTTCCATCGCCCACATAGGCACAGGTGCCGTTCTGGCGGAACGTCTCGATCAGCGGCGTGATAAGCCCCTGCTTGGCTCGGTCATGGACTTGCGGCAGACGCACCACCGAAGCGCGGATACCCTGCGGGATCAGCGCCAGCGTCGTCTGCTCGGACACGCGCGGGAACGGAAAATCCGGCGGAATCACATCCTTTTCGGTCGCCACCTGGCCAGGTGGCGCCAGTCCCGCCAGTCCTCCCGTGGCCAGGAATGGTTTATCGGAACCGGCAAGCGCGGACCCGATCGCTTCGATGGCACGACGATCCGTTTCGCAACTCGCCGTGAAATTCGACCAGTCATGGATAAAGGCCAGGTGAATGACGGCGTCCGACGTTGATGCACCTTTTTGAAGGATCTCGGACTCCTGGATCGACCCGTGCAGTACCTCCGCGCCGACGGCGGCGAGCGATTGAGCCCCTTCCGCCGAACGTGCCAGGCCGAGCACCTCATGGCCGGCGGCGATCAGTTCCCTTACGGTCGGCATGCCGATGAATCCGGTGGCGCCGGTGACGAATACACGCATGAGCGAAGTCTCCCGCTTTCTGATGACGACAAATCTCGGTCCATGCCTTATTCTGGTAAAGTAGTGACTTTATCGTATTATAAAGACTAACAGGATGAGCGAGCACCAGCACGTCGAGAAGCGGCTCGGCACCTGGCTGAAGGACCGTCGCGCAAAGCTTGATCCGACTGCCTTCGGCTTTCCGTCAGACCGCCGCCGCACGCCCGGCCTGCGGCGTGAGGAGGTCGCGCAGAGGGCCAATATCAGCCCGACCTGGTACACCTGGCTGGAACAGGGGCGTGGTGGTGCTCCGTCAGCAGACGTGCTGGATAGGATTGCCCGCGCCCTCATGCTGACCGACGTCGAGCGTGAGCATCTTTTTTTGCTCGGCCTCGGCCGCCCACCTGATGCGCGGTATCGCAAGGGCGGCACGGTCACGCCGCGCCTTCAACGCGTGCTCGACGCGCTGGATCCCAGTCCGGCGCTAATCCGGACCGCGACCTGGGATGTGCCGGCCTGGAACCGGGCGGCGACCATCATGCTGGGGGATTACGGCGCCCTGCCGCCAACGGAACGCAACATCCTGCGGATCATCTTTCTTGACCCGCGCTCCCGCGCCATGCAGCCTGACTGGGAAAGCATGGCACGCTACGTAGTTGGCGTCTTTCGCATCGAGACGACGCGCGCTGGCGCGGCGGACGAGGTTACCCCCCTGGTGACCGAACTCTGCCGGCTCAGCCCCGAATTTCACACGATGTGGCATGAGAACAGCGTCACCGAGGCACCGGTCGACATCGTCAAACACATCGACCATCCGGTCCTCGGCTCCTTCGCCTTCGAACATTCGACGTTCTCGGTTGATGGTCGGCCGGATCTGACCCTGGTCGTCTACAACCCGGCAACGCCGGCAGACGCCGAAAAGCTCAGAACCGTCCTGTCTTACCGTAGCGAAGCTGACGCGTAGTCCGGCAGACGCAATGCGCTATGTACCGCCCGTTTAGTGTCGTCGAACATGCTGGCTGTCCCGTTCCGCGCGATTTCGGCGAGGATACGGTCGCGCATCTCGATATCTTTCTGCGTCCTAGGCAGGAAAAACGCCCCGTTGCCATCGGTCGCCAGCGCCTGGTTCGCCTCGACAAAGGGCCGCGTGAGACGTTCATAGGCGGCAAATGCATCTTCCGGGTTGTCATGGGTGGCCAGTTCGCCTGCCAGCACATACGCGCCCACAAGCGCCAGGCTGGTGCCCTGTCCTGACCGGAAAGACGGCGCGAATGCGGCATCGCCGACCAGCGCCACGCGCCCTTTCGACCAGCGCGGCATCCGGATCTGGCTGACGGAATCGAAATACAGATCGTCGGCCTGCGCCATCGCATCAAGCAGATGCGGAACCTCCCAGCCCATGCCGGCAAAGGCGGTCCGCGTACGCCGGATCTGCTCCTCCGCGTCCCGGATGGCGGAAACCGACGCTTCGTCCGTCGCAAAAGCAAGAAAACCGAAAACCCTTGGGCTGTCCTGCACCGCCCAGATACCGGCCGTCCGTCCTGGTTCGGCATGAACGATCCCGCCATGCGACAGGCCTTTGTCGTTGGGCATAGAAAAGAGATTGAAGCAGAAACCGAGGGAATGGTTGAACGGCTCCTCGGGGCCGAAGACCAGACGGCGCGTTCGCGAGTGCAGCCCGTCCGCGCCGATGACGATATCGTATCGTGCCTGCCGACCGCTGGCGAACCCGATATCGACGCCTTCACCATCGTCATGCAGCGTGTCGATCGAATCGTTGTAACGATAGCCCACGCCGCCGTTTCGTGTCGCGTCATGCAGTAATGTCGCCAGGGTGCCGCGCGGCAGTTCGACATCGCGCTCGGTGTCGCTGCCCATCGCCTCGTAGATCGGCACGCTGCCGATGACCTGCCCCGTTCGGTCAACGAAAGTCATCGCGCGGGAGGCGATATGGGCGGCACGGATCTGCAGCAGCAGACCCATCCGCTCCACCACGTCGATCGCCGTGCCGCGAACGTCGATCGGGTATCCGCCGGTGCGGATCGTCGGCGCCCGCTCGACCACCGTGACGTCGAAGCCATGACGGTCGAGCCAGAAGGTGAGCGCCGGACCTGCGATGCTGGCGCCGGAGATGAGGACGGACCGGCGGCGGGCTGGAATCGTTGGCGTGCTCATGATATCCACTCATAGATAAGATTCCTCTCGCATCTTATAGGGGACGCGAAGAGAAGCAATAAGATTCGCAATGCATCTTAACGGAGTGTCATGAGAGTTCGGGGACGAACGCGGCGGCGCGGGGCGGCGCTGGAAGAGGCGATCCTTGAGGCCGCCTGGGCCGAAGTAATGGAACGTGGTTACGAGGGCCTGACGATGGAGAATGTCGCCCGGCGCGCGGGAACCAGCCGCCCGGTGCTGCATCGCCGTTGGACGAGCCGCACGGCGCTCGCGACGGCCGCACTCGCCCAGCAATTCGCGCGGGCGAACATCGTCATTCCGGATATGGGCAGTCTGCGGGAGGAACTTTGTGTTCTTCTCCGCTGCATGTCGGATCGCGCCGGGTCCCGGGATCTGCAACTGTTCTTCGACATGCAGAAGGATCTTGTCGCCGAACGATCGAGCTTTGCCGATATACGGGCGCGCATCGTAGATGGCAGTCAGTTTCATGCCGTCCTTGGACGGGCCATCGAACGGGGCGAGATCGATCCGGCCCGTCTTACCCCCCGGATCGCATCGCTTCCGCTCGATCTGGCCCGGCACGAGATGCTGATGACGTTCCAGCCGCTCTCTGACGACACGATCCGTGAGATCGTCGACGACATCTTCCTGCCCTTGGTGTGCCGCGATAAGCCGTCTTCCCAGATGTGACAACTGGCCGCATGTTCATGATTTTTACCCCATCCCAGTATCAAAACGGAGAGATTTCCCCTTCGTGAAACCGACACAAGGTTGACAATCTATGGATGAGGTTCCTGATCTTTTGTTCTTCATGCTTCGATTCAAACGACTGTCAAAGATACCTGTGGCGTTCCGTCAGGTGGTGGTCCGGCGAGATTTATAGAGCCTTACGGAACATGGTCGTAAACTCGGGGGTGCTTTCGTAGCCGAGATTGTCGACAATGCCCGTTTTGGCGCACGAGTAGGCCATGAAGATAAAACAGACGCGATGACCGATAATCCGCTCGCGCTGATCACGACGGTCGAACTGACGTGGATCGAGAAGCAGGTGCAACGCTGGCTGCGCTTCGGCCGGCCGGTCACGGACACCATTCTGGACCGTCAACGGCGCCTTCTGAGCTTCGCCCCTGGCAGCGTGTTCGCCTTCGTGCGCTGGGCCTCCAACGAGTATGGCACAGTTGAATCGCACATCGACATCGTGCGCACGGTCGGCTCCGGCGAAGACTACCAGACCGTCCTATGCGTGCGGCCCGGCGGCGAGGTATTGCTGCACCAGAATTCATGGCCGCGCGTCCAGCGTGTGCTGGAAGCGATCGACGCGGTCGAGGCGCAGGACATCGACCCGATAGAGGTCAGTCCTGATTACTGGCGTCACCTGCACCATCGACTGGAGGCGCGACAACAGCCCGACACCTACACGAAGACACGCCATCGGGCATGGCTGCGTCGTCGCGCGTTGCAGTAAGCGTGCTACCCGCCGTTGGCCGACTGATGTTTTCCCGTGCCTTTTTCCTCTGTTTCCGGCCGCTTTACCATCCACCTGTCGCGTCCGTTTTGTGCCGGGACAACGCGGCGCTTCACGCCGCGAGCGGAAGGCGTCGGCTACGCCGCCGCGTCTCTTTCGTGTCGTCTTTGGTGCTGCTTTGGACACCATTGCGGCGCACAATCCGACGTTTAGTGACACGAGTTTTCCCGCATCCAGAACACCATCTGCGTGCGATGGAAGGGCGGCCCGAATGCACGCTGACTGATGGGGCATCGTCATCGGGAGTATCATCAGTTTGACGGTTTCATGTCATGTATGGATGTCACTTTCGATCGCGTCCGACGCATGATTTTGACGTGTGTTCGGCACGCCATAAGAGACATCGAAGACAGGTCGAGGCGCAGCGTTTTGTCGTCCTGTTCGCGTGGTGTCGGGAGGCAGTTTGTGGTAGGTTTTGCCAGTCACCCCGGTCAGGCTGCAAAGGGGGTGTCAGATTCGGAAAAGTCGAATTCAGAGGCCGAAAAGAAGAAAAAACGTGAGGGCAAGATTAAAGGAACCGGCACTCTGGCCGGCCCAGCCCTGCGGTTTTCTCTGTCTGCACATGGGGTTAGGGAAAGTTTGAGTGGCACTCTGGATTTCTGGCGTCTGAGCCGTCACTTTTCAGGAGCGAGGGTTTCCGGCCGTTTCTGACGGCACTGCCCCCCGAAAAGCCCTGTTTTCGCGAGGTCTGGCCCATGGCGCAGGATGATGACACCGCGTTCCGTCCCAGAGTTGGACGCCTCCGCGCGGAGGGCGGCCCGGAGCGCGGTCGCACCGACTTTCTGGCGAGCATCCGCACACAGGTTCGGCGGCAATCCCTGTCCCCCGGAAAGAGGGGCGGCAGCGGGTCGGGCGGCGGCAGTGGCCGCCGCTTTTCTTCTGAGTCTGTTGCGTCTTCGCGTGCGGGGAGCACGTCGCGTTCCGGTTCCACCCGTGGGGTGGGTCGCGGGCGTGGCGCGTCCTTCGTCCGGGCGCGCGGGATCGCTGGCTGGCGGCATCAGCTATCCGGTGCCCGGCGTGTGACCGTGAAGGCGCGTGTGGTGCGTCAGGCCGGGAAGGGAGGGGGAGCCGCCGCCCACCTGCGCTATATCCAGCGTGACGGCACGTCCCGTGACGGCGAGCGTGGCGTGCTGTATGGCGCGGAGACCGACCGCGCCGACGCGAAAGCCTTCCTCGAACGCGGGGTGGGGGATCGGCATCAGTTCCGCTTCATCGTCTCGCCGGAAGACGCCGACCGGCTGGAGGATCTGACGGACTTCACGCGCGAGCTGATGACGCAGATGGAAGCCGATCTCGGCACACGGCTGGACTGGGTGGCGGTGAACCATTTCAACACCGCGCATCCTCATGTCCATGTCGTGATCAACGGTCGCGATGACCAGGGCAAGGACCTCGTCATCGATGGCGGCTACATCACGCACGGCCTCCGCGAACGCGCCTCCGAATTCGTGACGCTGGACCTCGGTCCGGTATCCGAGATCGAGCAGCGGCAGAAGCTGGAAACCGAGATCGACCGTGACCGCTTCACCAGCATCGACCGTGCCCTGCTGGATCAGGCAACAGAAAACCATCTCGACATGCGCCCCGGCAGCGACACACCGACTTCTGATCTGGTGGACCGACGGCTGCGCCTGTCACGTCTGGCGAAGCTGGAGCGCATGGGACTGGCCAGTCCGACAGCGCCGGGCGGATGGACGCTCGATGACCGGCTGGAAGAGCGTCTGCGCAATCTGGGCGAACGGGACGACATCACGAAGCAGATGCACCGCGCCCTGAAGGCGCGCGACAAGGGAACAGCGCCGACACGCGACCCGGCGCATTTCCGCTTTCACGGCGAGGTGCCCGAGAAACCAGTGACCGGGCGGCTGGTGGATAGACATCTGACCGACGAACTCGGGGAAAAACTGTCGCTCGTGGTCGATGGCCTCGACGGACGGGTTCATCACCTTCGCGGCTTCGATCCCGCCCAGATGGAGGACATCCCCAGGAATGCGATCGTGGAGATCTGTGCCGCCCCGGTGCCCGACAAACCGCGCCCGTCCGACCGGGCGATCCTCGCCCATACGGGGGACGGGATCTATCACCCCTCGGCCCACTTGGAGCGGATGCAACTCGACCGCTGGAGCCTCAAGGGCACGCCGGAAGATCTGATCAAGGGGCATGTCCGCCGCCTGGAGGCGCTACGCCGGGCGGGGATCGTGGAGCGGCTAGACGCCGCCCGCTGGCGCATCCCGGAAGATTTCCAGCAACGCTCCATCGCCTATGACGCCGCCCGTGCCCCGAAGGCGACGGTGCGGCTGCTGTCGGCTTTCGATCTGGAGGCGCAGATCGGCTCCGATGGCGCGACCTGGCTTGACCGGCGTCTGGTGGCCGGAGTCGGTCGGGAGGGCGACCGGGTGGAGGCCGGGTTCGGGGGCGAAGTCGGCGACGCCCTGGCCAGACGGCAAAAAGCGCTGCTCGACCGTGGGGATGCCAGCCTGACCTCGGAGGGCATGGTCCGCTACCGGAAGAATCTGCTGGCGGCGCTGGAAGCGCGGGAGGTGGAACGGGTCGGACAGGCCATGGCTGCCAAGCGGGAAAAGTTGTGGCGGCCGCTTGATCGCTTCGAGACCATCCAGGGCACGCTGAAAGGTCCGGTCGATCTGGCCAGCGGGCGGTTTGCGGTGCTGGAAAGCGGACATGAATTCTCGCTGGTGCCCTGGCGACCGGAGATCGGAAAACAGCGCCAGAAGGAGATGACCATCTCCATGGACGAGCATGGCGGAATCTCGTGGGAACTGGGTCGGGGCAGGGGGCTTGGCTTGTAGTGCGGTACCCCTACGAGTCGTTGCGGAATGCAGACAAACACCGACAAAAGCCGCCAATTTTACGCCAGGCTACGCCCCGGTACCATGCCAATCGAACAAGGGCTTGCGTCAGGGAATTTTCAGCTCAATCTGTCATCACACCTCCAAACCAGGGGAACGGCGATGACCAGACGGCAGCGGATGAACGTGTATTTCGAGCCGGGCCTGCTCAAGCAGGTCGAGGCGCTGGCGGAGCGCCGGAAGGTGTCGAAATCGGCGGTGATCGAGGCGGCGGTGCTGTCGCTGGTCTCCGGCGAGGACGATGAACGCCGGGATGCTGCGCTGTCCAAGCGTCTGGACCGGCTTGGACGACGGATCGACGATGTGGACGAGGCCGTCGCCGTGCTGGGGGAGGCATTCGCTCTCTATGCCCGGAGCTGGATGACGCACCAGATCCCCATCCCCGCCAACGAGAACGAAGTCGCCAGGGATCGGGGTGCGGAGATGTATGCCCGGTTCAACGAGGTGCTGGTCCGGCGGCTGGCGAGGGGGCAGCGGTTTCTCAATGAACGTGTGCGGGATGTCGCAGGACAGAAAGAGGCACATATGGGAACATAGGTTATTCGCTGCGCACTTCCCGTGTATTGACGAGAACAGTCAGCAAATCTTCTTCAGAGAAAGTCGTTGTCCGCACGGCCTTCCACAGGACGAACCCGTCGGACCGGACAAGAACGACTCCGCTTGCGGAAATCCCGTAGGCCGCCAGAAACAGGGCGTCGGGATCCTTCACGTCACACCCCACAACATGACTGGACATTGGAATTTCGTGCTGCTGGCATAAAGCCTCCGCCTCCCGGCACCAGTCGGCCGCATCTGTCCCCGCCAGCAGCACAAGCCCGTCGCCGAACAGGTCGAGGCTGGAGAGACGCACGCCGTCCCGATGCAGCCAGATATGCGGCGCGCGTGTTCCCGGCTCGGCATGAAGGTTGCGCAGAGGCACGGCGATCGGGTTGGGCACGTTCCCGGCGTGGGGCAGGATCGGATAGCGATACCCCATGCTGATCGTTTCCTCGTCCAGAACCGGCTGAAGCGCCTCAAGGGGAAGCCGGACGTCCGAACGCTGCGCCAGTCGGGCCGTGGCCTGGGCGACAGCCAGCCGCACGACCGGCCCCCGCTCCACCTCATAAAGATCGAGCAGCGAGTCCGGCGCGCCGTGCCTGATCACGGAGACGAGCTTTAACGCAAGGTTATGGGCATCGTGAATGCCGGTATTGGCGCCGAACCCGCCAAGCGGCGGCGTGCTGTGAATGGCGTCACCAGCCAGAAAGACCCGACCTTTCCGAAAGCTGTCTGCATACCACGACGACAGACACCAGGGATGGATATCGACCACCTCGATCCGATCCGGCGGCATTCCAAGGCAGGAGGCCGCAAGCGACCGGCAGTTTTCCGGCGTGAAGCGCGCAGCATCGTCCGCGTCCATCGGGTTATACTCGACGCTCAGCACGACCGAGGTGAGATCGGTGCTCCATGACAGGAAAGCATTGATCCCGGCCTGCCGCACCCATGCAAAGCTGAGAGGCCGCCCGCACAGGGCGTCCCGAATGTCGCAGCGGAGCGTGATGCTCATGGAATGGACGAGATCACCCAGCCCTTCGGTCCGGATACCGAGACGATCGCGCACCATGCTCTTGTTGCCGTCGCATCCGATCGCGTAATCGGCGTGGAGTGTGGTCTCGGTCCCGTCGCCGGACCTGACGGTCGCGATCGCGCCATCAGGGTACGGGTCGAGCGCCGTCAGCGCATGATCGAAGAAGAGACGCGCCCCCAGACGCTGTGCCGTGTCCCGCACGATGCACTCCAGATCCTGCTGCTTGATGGACGAGGCCACGCAGGGCGAAGCCGCCGTCCCTTCAATGGCCGGAAGCGTCCAGCGGCGGATTTCCTCTCCTGCCAGGGAGTGGACGATCGCGGCATCGGTCAGCATGCCGGAAGGCGTTGCGATCTCCGGCTCGATGCCGAGCGAGCGATAGAGTTCGATTGTTCGCGGATAGAAAAACTTCGCACGCAGACGTTTCGACGGTGATGAGCGCCGTTCGACGAGCACGGCGTCTACGCCGTGTTTCGCAAGAAAGGCGGCAGCCGTCAGGCCGACGATGCCGCCACCGACGATGAGGACGGTGCAGGATGAGGGGATCGACATGGCGCGCACGATTCCTTAGAATATCTAACAATATACTTAGGATATCTAACCATAATGCCCGATAAGTCAAGCGACCGCTTTACGCGTTATGTCCCGACGATCCAGCTTTTTGCGGCCCGTCTCGTGCTGTTCCATCAAAAAGTGGCTGAACGCCTCGGCCTGACGGCGACCGAATTCAAATGCCTGCGGCTGATCGCGCTTCTGGGGCCGTTGCCAATGACGACACTGGCACAGGAGGCAGGGTTGCAACTCGGAACCGTGTCCGGGCTGATCGAAAAGATGGAGACACAGGGTTTGGTCGAGCGCGCGCGTGACCTATCCGATAAGCGCCGGGTTCTGCTGAAGACGAGCGGTTCCATTTCAGAACAGGCATCTACGCTCTATCGGGAACTGGGCGGCATGATGAGGCAGGAACTGGAAGGTTACAGTGAGAGCGAATTCGAGCTCATCATGCGCTTCCTCACCCGGACCGGAGACGCACTTGCAACGTCGATCAAGGCCCTCTGAACCGGGAGCGGAGACAAGGAAAAGCGTCGCGACGTTTTGCGTGAAATCCATCGTGCCCTCCTTCTCTCCTGAAGTTGGGTGCCAGGCCTGACGAAAGAAGCAGATGGGTAGAAGTCGCCATCATTGCGACCAGCAACTACGAGTTTCCAACTCCCCGAAAGCCATTGCCAGCATGGAGCATCCTCCCGCTCTCAGCAAATGTTAGCCCTGCAAATGTTCGAACTCCGCGAGGACGCCCATCGCTTCCGCGATCAGCCGTATGTCTATCTCGTCCAGGCGGCGTTTCGGTCCGCGCATCGCGATACCCCAGTTGGTTCCCTGATTGCGGGTCAGCCGGAGCCTGTCCAGCAGAGGTTTGATCGGAGCGGGCTGAGCGTTCTTCAGATAATCCACGTCAACCCGATATGGATGGAAGTTCATCGCCTGTTCGGCTCGATAAGGGGCGTCCGACGTCACGCGGCCGATGGTTGTGAATGCCTGAACCGTCTCCCCTTCACCCATGCTCCCAAACGGGCTCCAGACCCTCGGGGGGGACGGGCTCCCTTCCACCGCCCACTTTCGCACATCACCAACAGACAGGGGGGGAGTAGTAGACGATCCAGTCGCCCTTCCGGAGAGACTTCACCGCGATATGTTTGCCGTGCCCAAGTTGTGCAAAACCACCATCACGTCCGCCGCGCGCATGCTGTGCCGATGCGACACCCATCCAGAACGACATGATGTCAGGCCGCCTCAAGCGCGTCAGCGCAGCGCCGCAGCAGATCACCCAGCAGTCTGGCTTCGTCGTCGGTCAAGCCGATGAGCATCTGCCGCTCGACAGTCTCGGCCGCGATTATGCCAGCCTGTGCCGCTGCTTTGCCCTTTTCGGTCAGCTCCGTCATGATGATCCGCCCATGTTCGGGATGCGGCGTGCGCACGATGAACCCGTCTCGCTCCAGCGTGACAAGCATGCCCTGCATGGATTGCGGTGTCACGAAGGCAGCTCGCGCCAAAGAAGCATTCGAGATTTGCGGATTATTGCTTATGGCGAGCAGAACCGCATTCTGAGACGCGGAGACACCAATCCCGGTCAGTTCTGCCTCCAACCGTTGGCGCAGACGATGTTGAGTGATTTTCAGACTGTAACCGATCCAGGCCTCTCCGCTCGACGGATTCATTTTACGCATTGACATGTAAGGAGCCTGATATAAATATAAGGAACCTGATAATATGCTGGAACGCACAACAATGGCAATTCCAATCGGACCATCCTTCATCGCTCTGCAGGTTCGCGACCTCGCCGTGTCCGCCGCGTTCTACAGGGACGTGTTCGGTTTCACAGCAGGGGACCGAAATACGCCCGGTGCCGTTGTCTTCACCACCAAGCCCATTGCGCTGGCACTGCGAGAACCGCTGCGACCTCTGCCCGAGAATGGTCCCTTGGGAACTGGCATGGTGCTGTGGGTTGCCTGCGACGACGCAGATACGTTCCACGACTTGGTCGTCCAGCGTGGCGGGAAGGTGCTGACCGAGTTGCGCGATGGCCCGTTCGGCAGATTCTTTGTGGCCAGCGATCCCGATGGCTACGCCATCACGTTCCACACTGCGCAACGCTGAACTTTGGCGGTTAAGTGCCGTCCCGGCGACACGATCGCACCGGATGCCAGCACAAGAACCCGACGCCATGTCGGCGTCGTGAAGGCCGTCCGGAACCGTGCCAGCCACGAGGCTATCCCGCTGAACCCAACATTGTTGCCGCCTTCTCCCTCCATTGGTCATATCTTGCTTTCTTCGCAGCAGTGTCTCGCCCGCCCCAAGATGCACAGGAATCCTATGCGTCTTCACATCCGATTCATCGCTCAAAACTGCTTAAGTCCAGCTTAGACGGCAATGTGGAGGGAATGTCGGTATCGGCCAGACCGTGTCCCCGCAACCAACGATATTTGCGATACGAACGTATCAAGAACGCCACTGTCCGGATGGACCGTGGCGTTTTTCTTGTGCGCCGCGAACCGCAGGATCACCGCCAGGTCGCCGCGCAGGATGATCGCCAGTTCGCCGTCGGCCGGCTGAAGCGTGATCTGCGAGACGAGTGTGCGCAGGCGCTCGGCCGCCTCCGTCTTCGTCTCCTCGGCCTGAAGGCTTTCATAGAGAGACGCGATCCGCTGCTGATAAATCTCCGCCATGTTCGGATGGAGAAGGGGAGGCGGTTCCTCTGCATCTGTCAGAAGATGCATCAGCTCAGTCTTACGAGCTTCGAGGGATTCCATTTCCGCCTTCATGGAGGATTGGTACATGCCGTCCTTGATGGCCGTGATGATTCCCCTGATCTGCTTTTCGACCCTGACGAGTTCGTTACGACGCGCCGCGAGGTCCGCACCGTGCTCCATGCGCAGTCGGTTCACCTCGCGGGTAAACTCGTTGCAGAATTCCTTGAACAGGTCGGGTTCCATCAGATGCGTGCGCAGCCCGCTCAGGACCGAGGCCTCCAATGCATCGCGACGAATATTCAGGCGGTTGTCGCAGGTGCCCTTGTTGCGGGCCGTCGAACAGCCGAGCAGGTCTTTCGAGATCATGCTGTAACCACCGCCACAACAGCCGCAGCGGATCAGACCGGCAAAGAGATGGCGGGGACGCCGACGCTCACTGAGGGCCTCGTTTCCCCGTTCCGGCTGGCTGAAGGTTGTTTCGGCTTGGCGGGCCTTTACAGCATCCCACAGATCCTGCTCGACGATCCGCAGTTCCGGTACGTCCTGGATCACCCAGTCGGATTCAGGATTGAGGCGTGACACGCGCTTGCCGGTATCGGGATCCTTTAGATAGCGCAGCCGGTTCCAAACCAGACGGCCGATATACATCTCGTTGTTGAGGATGCCGGTGCCGCGTTCCCGATTGCCGTGAATGGTGGATGGGCCCCATTCGCGTCCCTGCGGGCCTGGAACGCCATCCCGGTTCAGTTCCATCGCGATCGTGCGCGAGGATTTGCCGCGCGTGTAATCGGTGAAGATCCGTCTGACCGTGCGGGCCTCCTCCTCATTGATGGTCCGGTCGCCCCGGATGCGCTCGCCTTTCGCATCGAACTGGCGCACCACGTCATAGCCATAGGAATTGCCGCCGCCGGACTTGCCGTCCTCGACCCGGCCACGCAGCCCTCGCCGGACCTTCTCGGCGAGATCCTTGAGGAACAGGGCGTTCATGGTGCCCTTGAGGCCGATATGCAGGTGTGTGACGTCGCCTTCGGACAGGGTGATGATCCGCACACCGGAGAAGGTCATCCGTTTGAACAGGCCGGCGATATCTTCCTGGTCGCGCGACAACCGGTCCATGGCTTCAGCCAGCACGATCGTGAAGCGGCCGCGCGTGGCATCCTGGATCAGTTCCTGAATGCCGGGGCGGAGCAGGGAGGCACCCGAGATCGCTCGGTCCGTGTAGCTGTCGACGATCGTCCAGCCCTGCTTTTCGGCGTGAAGCCGGCAGAGGCGCAACTGATCCTCGATCGAGGCATCACGCTGGTTTTCGGACGAATAGCGGGCGTAGAGCGCGACTTTCACAATCCCATCTCCCTAATCCTGGAGATCGCGTCGCCTCGTGGCCTCCACTTCAGCGTTGACGAAATCCCGTGCGGCCTGACGGGCCAGAAGCCGGACCAGACTGACCAGCCGCGGATCGGCTCCACTGCGCAATGGTGTCACGTTGGCGTCCGGGGCGTCGAGAACGAGCCGCAGCTTGCCAGCTATCGTATCGCGTTGGGGTGCCATCTTCCCGTCCTTTCTGCATGGACCTGTACCTGGCTCTGAGGGCACTGTGGATGTCGGACGGGATGGGCGTGAACAGAAAAATACACGGAAACAAAGGGATGGGTCATAAGAAGAGGGCTTCGGGATAGTCGCGAACACGCGCGGCTATCGCCGTCGGCACTATCACAAATTGGTGATGTCGCGACTATAATAGTCGCCATTTATCGCAGTGTGCATCGACTCGCAGGTTGGCTGGCACGGACCTGCGTTCCGTAAAGCCGTCTCTACGCGGTTCCGTGGAGGCGATCCGGCGTCTGGTGGGGCCGGAAGAGAGGAAGAGGGAGGTGGGGTTTTCGTGACGGATTCAGGGGTGGGAGAGAGGCTTCCGCCCGTCCGTCACGGAGTGTCCCGCCATGGCGAGCGCCATCCAGAAAATCGCTCTCAATGCGTCCCGTGATATCCCCTTCAACAAACTGGTGCTGTCGCAGTCCAACGTGCGGCGCGTGAAGGCCGGCCTGTCGATCGAGGAACTGGCCCGCGATATCGAACGTCGCGGGTTGCTGCAGAGCCTGCACGTCCGCCCCGTCCTGAACGGGGAGGGGGCAGAAACCGGCACCTATGAGGTGCCTGCCGGTGGCCGCCGCTTCCGTGCGCTCGAACTGCTGGTGAAGCAGAAGAAGCTGGCGAAGACCGCCCCGGTGCCCTGCGTCGTGCGCGAGGCCGGATCGGCCATTCTTGCCGAGGATGATTCCCTGGCCGAAAACGTCCAGCGCGTGGCGCTGCATCCGCTGGATCAGTTTCGCGCCTTTCGCGACATGCTGGGGAAAGGCATGTCCGAGGAAGAGATCGCCGCCGCGTTCTTCGTCGTGCCAGCCGTGGTGAAGCAGCGTCTGCGGCTGATGACCGTGTCCGACAAACTGCTCGAGATCTACGAGCAGGACGGCATGAAGCTGGATCAGTTGATGGCATTTTCCATCAGCGACGATCACGCCCGTCAGGAACAGGTCTGGGAGATTATTGCCCAGAGCCATAACCGCGAGCCCTATCTGATCCGCCGCATGTTGACCGAGAAAACCGTCCGGGCATCGGATCGCCGCGTGCGTTTCGTCGGGCTGGATGCCTATCTTGCTGCCGGCGGTCCCGTCATGCGCGACTTGTTCGAAGCAGACGATGGCGGCTGGCTGCAGGATCCGACCATGCTCGACCGGTTGGTCATGGAAAAGCTGTCGTCAGCCGCAGAGGATATCCGTGCCGAGGGCTGGAAATGGGTCGAAACGGCACTGTCTTTCCCGTGGGGACACACGCGGGACTTCGTGGAGATCGAGGGCACGCCTGTTGCGCTTTCGGACGAAGAAACCGCCCGTCTGACTGCGCTGCACAGCGAGCAGGAAACGATCGAGGCGGAATACGCGCAGGCCGATGAGTTCCCGGAGGAAATCGACGCGCGCCTTGGTGAGATCGAGCTGGCCATCGAGGCGCTGGAGGAACGCCCGGTATCCTTCGATCCGGTGGACACGGCGCGGGCTGGTGCCTTCGTCAGCCTGGATACGGACGGCACGCTGCTGGTCGAACGGGGTTTCGTCCGGCCGGAAGATGTGCCGGCGGAGCCCGAGGACGGCCACGGTGCTCCCGAGAGTGATGATGATGCGGTCGTCTATCACAGCGTGGGTGACGATGGCGAAGGGGGCCTGCGGGAAAGTGGTCCGGACGCCGAGCCCGAGGAGGAAGACGGACTGAAGCCGCTGTCCGATCGCCTGCTGACGGAACTGACGGCCTGGCGCACGCTGGCGCTGCGCGATGCGTTTGCTGGCAATCCGCACATCGCGCTGACCGAACTGCTCCACACGCTGGTGCGTGACGTCTACTGGCAGGTCTCGGGCGTGGACTGCCTGGAAGCTTATGTCCGGGAGATCCCGCTGCAGGTCCATTCCCCCGACATGCAGGGCAGCCTTCCCGCCCACGCGCTGCGCCAGCGCAACGAGGGCTGGAAGCACGATCTACCGGAGGACGAGGATGCACTCTGGCAGTGGCTCGACCGGCTGGACGACACCAGTCGCTTGGCTCTGCTGGCGCATTGCCTGTCCTTCGGGATCAACGCGCTGCATGAATCGTCCCATGGTCCGTCTCTGGCGCGTAGCGTCAGGGAGCGGCTGGCCCGCGCCGACCGGCTTGCCGCCGCGCTGAGGCTCGATCTAGCCGAAGCGGGCTGGCAGCCGACGGTGGAGAACTATCTCGGCCGCGTCACCAAGGCGCGCATCCTCGAAGCCGTGCGCGAGGCGCGGGGTAACGAGGCCGCCGACCGCATCGCCCATATGAAGAAGGGCGACATGGCGCAGGCTGCCGAGCGGCTTCTGGACGGTTCGGGCTGGTTGCCAGAGGCGCTGCGCACAAGGAACGTGGCAGGGCGGAGTGAAGGAGAGGTAGGAGCAGCTGACATGCCCGACAGCCTGGACGCGGTTGCGGCTGAGTAACATCTGTCCATTGACTGATATGGGCGGCTTCCGGTCTCCGGAAGCCGCCTTTTATATGGGAGCGATGGCGCGTCCGAATGGCTGTCGACGATGGTCAGTGACGGGTCATAGGCTGCAGGTGTCGATCTGTTTCGAGTTTGAGGGCTGCTGTCCACAATGCTGTTTTGGTATAGAAATCTCGCCTGTTGAGGCCGGTGCCGGTTCGGTGCTCGTTGAGCAGTCCTGCCCAGCACAGCGGACGCAGGACATGGACGTAAAGACTGGCGGTCAGCTTGAAATCCCGGTGACGGATATCCTCCTCTTCACCCCCGTAGAGAACCGCGCATAGCCGCTCTTCTGTGACGGCAGCCTGGGCCTCGATATTGATGACGTTGAGAAAGATATCCCAGTTGCCGAACAGCGGCTCATCGCTTCGGGTGTAAGGACTGTGGTCGACGACAAACAGGAGGTGGGTTGTCAACAGTATCCAGAGCCGGGCAGGCTCTGATTTGAGTTGTCTCGCTAGGTCGGTCAGCCGCAGGGTGCCCTTGAAATGCCGTGCGAGCTTCGCGCTGAGCAGAACCTCATGCAGGATCACCAGCGGCGGGAAATCATGCTCATTCAGGACTTTGTTGACGGCGTAGAGGTATTCGACCGTATAGGCTGGCCAGTCAAATGCCTCGGCGGCCCACGCGACAAAATAGCGCTTGAGCGCCTTGGCGGGCGTAAGGCCGATCGGGCCGTTCTCCTCAATATAGCCGATCGTCAGCAGCGCGGTCTTCAGGATGAGGGCATGCGACAGGGGAAGGTCGGTGTCGGGCGAACGAAACGGATTCATCACAGAAACAATGAACCAGCTCGGTGCGAGTTGCCAGTCTGGCTTTGCCACGCGGGGACGATCTCCGTCCCGCGTCCTTCATTGTAATTCGGTTATCGCCTTCATGCCAGCCACAAGAAACGACTTCCCTTTTCAACGGGAGCGGACATCGGCATACACGTTTTCCTCAAGCTATAAAGATGCTCTAAAAATCAGGCCTTTCCCTTCCCGCAATCTAGGCCGTGTGCAGGTTTCGCTTTCATAAATGAGAACCTTTGGGAGTTCCAAAAAAGAATCTTGACATTCCTATTGGGAACTTGATAGTGCTCCTTACTCACGAATAGAGCGAGGAGAGTCTCGTGGAGGCTTTAGAAACTAAGACCGCCTCATTCACCAACATCTGCCTCGTTCTACTGCGCGCGGTACGCATAGAGCGTGATCAGACGCAGGCTCAGGTCGCTGATATGTGCAGTATGACCCCCAGCGCCTGGACGAAGATCGAAACAGGCAAAACTCCACTATCGTTCGAGCATCTACTTCGATGGTGTGCAGGTATGTGCATTCAAGTGTCGACAATTATCGCGACCGCTGAGCGCTATACGGCATTAATGAGCGATAAGTGGCGGCAGCCGGACCGGATAAAGTGGACCATTGTTAGTTTACCTCTTGATATCGGAGAGGATGATTTTCTTACTTTTGCGCATCAATATTGGTCGTCTCCCGGATTTAAGAGCGAACGTCGCAAAAGAATTTTCTTTAACTCCGTCTTGGACGGTCCGACATACCATCTAGACGGTAGCATATCGATCGCTCCAGTATTTCAGTTTGCGCTCGATCCTAGCTTTCGTGCTGATCACCTACTCTCAGATGATGAGTATGAAAAAGCTTATCCCTCTTCTAGGAGGGCTATATGGTAAAAGGCTGCTCATGATTCACGAAAGGACGTTCATTAGAGCAGAATTGGCATCCATGCAGACGTTTTACTTAAGTATATAGAACTTAAATTCGTCTCATTGTCCTTGGGGCTGTCAGATACGTGCTCTGAACCACGCGGGGATAGGTGGTAGCGCCCGCTTCCGAGTATTCCTTTCACGGAGCCGCCATTCAGTTCTCTCTCCAAGCCGCCTGTTTGCTCCACTTGCTTAAGCGGACAGGCGGTAGTCGCCTCTTCTCCGACCTTGTAGGCGAGTTTCGCACTTCCCGAAAGCTGACATGACCGTACGGCGGGCGAAAGTCGATCTGCGCTGATCTCGGGGGGCACCTCCAAAGACTTTGTTGACGGCCTGTGGGTCTAGGAGCGCATCTCGCCGATCATGAGTGCGAGGCTATCGTCGATGCGGATTGGTGAGGTCGACCTGTCGCAGCCGATAGCTAAGTATCTCTTGAGCCCTGACGACCGTGCTCCAAATGTACACATTTCGAGGAGTATCGCGTAATGCCCTTATTTTCGGTCGACATCTTCACGAAGGATCGACACCACCGCTTAGATTTTCACGCCTGTGGCGAGTCCGACGTCGTAGCGTTCTTCGGTATCTTTGGGACGGTCAAGGATGGCCAAATAAACACCGAGGCGGTCCAGCGTGCCACCCCAGTGCTGAAAACCGCCATCGCTAACTTTTGTGCCGAGCGGCGCGCACAAGCCCCGCAGCTTGGTGCGTTCATTAAGCTAATTGGCGGGCTCGCCGACGGCGAGGGATTTGTTATCGTTCCGGCGAGGGAGTGGACATCGGAGCAGACTATCGTCTTCGAGATGTTGGTCGGGTGGTCGAATGGTACGGTGAAGGAGGAGGACATCACCAAACATGGGCAGTTGTTTGGTGGGCTTTTGAGCAAATATAATTGCTGTGTAGCGCGTACTGATCGGCGCACGCAGGTCGGCAACGCACAGATTGAGCGGCGCACTTGTCGGTTCTGTCGACGTTCCAAGGCGGATGGGGCCAAGTTCGTGAAACAAGCGCATGCAATCTCGCGCGCACTCGGGAACATTCACTTGATACTCGCAGACGAGTGTGACGATTGCAACGAGTTCTTCGGCAATGAGTTGGAGCCGCACCTTCTTGAATTTCTCAAAATCCAGCGTGCTTTCCTTGGAATTACTGGCCGCGCCGGAAACCTTCGCATAGTAAGTCATGGAGGTACCATCCTCAACGATGGCGAGAAAATGGTTGTCGCCGTGCCGACAGAGAAGCTTCGTAACGAAGACGGCGTGATCACGATTGATTTGGCTGGTGATTTGCCCATCATACCGGAACGCTGTTACCGCACATTAGCGAAGTTTGTGCTTTCGATCATTCCCGAGGACAACTTGGCCCACCTCACTCGGACTATAGATTGGGTGCGTAACGGAGTAGTGCCGTCTCCAGTCCGCGCTCTTCTACCAGTGCAGGCTGCAATCGTACCGCTTCCGCCAAATTCGTCTGCACAACTGACGGTCTACATCCGAAAGGACGAGAAGTCGCCGCTCCCGCACATCGTGGGTGAATTTCGGCTAGGTTGTTTTCTATTCGTTTTCCATCTTCCTTTCTCTGACAGGGATGTGAAAGAGCCAGATTTTATTGGAAGTCCGGTCTTTGACGATGTTTTCCAGCATTACGGAAATGTTGGGAGTTGGCGGCCATACGCTTTCGATAGCAGGGAACCTCTCGAAGGCCCTACGGTGATAAGGCTAATCCCCAATCCGAACTCGGCCCCGGCCGCCGACTCGCCTCCAGCATAGACTGAAGAGGTGAACCGCCTGAAGCGAGCGGAAACGTCTGCTTCTGAGTGGTTCCACTCGGAAAGCGGACTGCTCGGTTTTCCCCCCACCCATTGCTGTCGTGATTTCTGGTAGGCGAGGGGAACGCCGTGTTCCGGGATGAGAGGCTGGGTGTTTCTGGGGTTGGATGGGATCCCGCGTGGGAAGTGGTGATCAGAGGAAGAGGGCGGCTTCGCCTGTGCTGCCGAATAACCGGCATCAGAGGAGAGTTTTCCATGACCACCATCCTGTCCCCTGCGTCCCGTGATGCCGCGTCCGGCGGCTTCCGGATCGACCCCTCCCGTGGCGACCGCAATGCCCGCGTCTCGTCCGAGTGGTTCTCGCGCCCGGATGATGAGCGGTACCTGTCGCTGTCCGACCTGCATGCCGCCACGCTGGCGCGGGCAGACCGGGCCTCGGCCCGCACCGTGGAAAGCCGGGCCATTCGCGTGGAGGCGAGCCGCGACAATGCCGAGCGCCTGACGCTCACCGTGCCGGGACAGAACGAGCCGATCGCCCCCACCCACTGGTCGTTCGGCCAGATGTGCAGTCTGGTTGGTGCCCCGTCGTCGTACCTGCGCAATCTTCCGGCTCCCTTGGCGGCGATCAACCTGCAGCACGGGCTGCTGTCGCACCGCGCCGAACTGGTCAAAACGCTGGAAACCGAAGACGGTCGAGTGGAACTGCGCGCCGTGACCGGTCCCGATTACGGCCGCATCTGGGACCATGAACTGGTCGGCGCGGTACGCAAGATCGCCGGGGATGGCACGGGTGATACCAACTGGAAGGTGCCGGGTGTCATCGACTGGGCCACCATGACCCACAATCCCTATGTCGACATCACCAGGGAAACCACGACGCTCTACGCATCGGATCGCGATGTCTTCCTGTTCCTTGTGGACGATACGCATCCCATTGAAGCCGGCCGTCTGCCCAACGGCGAACCCGATCTCTATTTCCGGGGTTTCTATGCCTGGAACAGCGAGGTCGGTAGCAAGAGCCTCGGCATCGCCTCCTTCTATCTGCGCGGAGTGTGCCAGAATCGCATGTTGTGGGGCGTGGAAAATTTCGAACAGATCACGATCCGGCATAGCAAGTTCGCCGCATCGCGTTTCGTGCATCAGGCGACACCGGCGCTCCGGAATTTCGCCACCGCCAGCCCGGCCTCGTTCGTCTCCGGCATTCAGGCCTCGCGCAAGGCGCTGGTGGCGAAGAGTGACGAGGATCGTGAAATCTTCCTGCGTCGTCGCGGGTTCTCGAAACCGGAAACTACGAAGATCATCGAAACCGTGCTGCACGAGGAGGGACGCAAGCCGGAGAGCGTGTTCGATTTCGTGCAGGGGATCACGGCACTGGCGCGGACAAAGGCCAATCAGGACACGCGGCTGGATCTGGAAGAGAAGGCCCGCAGGCTGATGGAGCGTGCTTCCTGAAAGCCGCTTCTCTGTCTTTCCTTAAAGACGTTTTTACGAGCCCGGCCACTGAGCCGGGCTTTTTCGTTTCGGGAGTTCTTCCGATGGCCGATTTCTTCACGCATTTTTCCTGCGTTCTCGACGTGGGCACAGTGGACAATGCCGCAAAGGCGCTCGACCTCTACAACGCGTTCATGGACGAACTGGCGGCGGAAGACCCGCCGTCTGACGGTTTTATTCTGTCGATCGTGCCTGAGTATGGCGGCACGAAACTCTGGATGCACGATGAGACGACCGGCGATCCGCATCAGGTTGTGGAATTCGTGCTACGTTGCGCACGGGCATTCCGGTTGCGGGGCCGATGGGGATTCCAGTGGGCCAATACGGCGTCCCATCCCCGGATCGGCGCGTTCAGCGGCGGCGCGCATCTGCTTGACCTTGGCAGGCGCAAGACGATTTCATGGATGACCACCGATCGCTGGCTGGCGATCGCCATTGACGGAGGCAATCCAGACACAGGAGGGCAGGGGTAATGGCCTCGCATGATGCGGGCGATCTCGCCCGTCGTCTGGCGGAAAATGCGGAGGCGGTGTGCCGGCGGTATCTTTCCGCCGGTCGCCGTCACGGCAATTACTGGCTGGTCGGTGACGTGCGGAATGCGCCCGGCCGGTCGCTGTTCGTCCGGCTGCACGACACCGCCAATGGCAGGGCCGGCAAGTGGACCGACGCACAGTCGGGCGAGCATGGCGACCTGCTCGACGTGATCCGCGAAAGCCTCGGCCTGGTGGACTTCCGCGACGTGGCCGACGAGGCGCGTGCCTTCTTCAGCCTCCCTCGCCCCGATCCAGTACCGTCGTCGCGGGAGCGCCCGGTTCAGGAACGCGGATCTGCCAGTTCTTCCGAAGCCGCGCGTCGGCTCTGGGCCATGTCCGGGCCGATCGCGGGCACGTCCGTAGAAGCGTATCTCCGTAGACGCGACATTACGCTTTTGCACGGAGCCGGAGCCCTGCGCTTCCATCCGCACTGCTTTTACCGCCCGGACGAGGACAGTCCGACCGAGACCTGGCCCGCGATGATCGCCGCCGTCACCGACCTCGACGGCACTCTGACTGGGGTGCATCGCACCTGGCTGGCGGCGGAAGGGCGCGGCAAGGCGGCGGTCGATCATCCGCGTCGTGCTCTGGGGGGCCTGCTCGGCCATGCCGTGCGCTTCGGGGTCGTAACCGATGTGCTCGCCGCCGGGGAAGGCATCGAGACGGTGCTGTCGCTGCGGCAGGTTCTGCCCGACCTGCCGCTGGCCGCCTGCCTGTCCTCGGCACATCTCGCTGCCCTGATCTTTCCGCCCACGCTGCGCCGTCTCTACGTGCTGCGCGATGACGACCCGGCCGGGGATCAGGCGCTGGCGACGCTGCACGCCCGCGCAAATGACGCCGGGATCGAGATGATCGGTCTGTCGCCGCGGCTGGGCGATTTCAACGATGATCTCCGTGCCCTCGGACGCGGGGCGCTGCGGGCGATCCTGCATCCCCAACTCGCGCCAGCGGACGTGGCCCGCTTTCTGGAGGCCGCCGGCACCTGAGCGGGCCGGAAAGAGGGGCGGGCGGTTCCGTTCTTCTTTCGGCGGGTCTGTTCGGCCTCCCGTGCGACAGGTCCGCGCCCCGGCCTTTCTGGAGGGGAGCGGGCGTCAGCCGGGCCGGGCCTTCAATGGCGGGGGCCGGCTATTTTCCGTCGCGCCCCTTGGGGGGGGGGGCGCTTTACATCGCGAGGCAAAATAGCTGGCGCCCCTGCCATCCTTCGCTGCGCTGCGGCCGCGCGCGAGCGCGCGGTTCCGGCCCGTCCCTGGTCTGCCGCTATCCGCCCCCGGAAAGGTCGCGAAGGGCGCGGCCGGTATCCCGGAGGACAGCCCCATGACCCACGTGACAGACGACTTCGAACCCGACCATGCCGCATCCCCGACCGCCCATGTGCTGGCGGAACTCCAGATGTATGGCTACCGTCCCTTCGAGGACGAGCCGGACCCGAGGCCGCTGCCCGAAGCGCCGCGCATCGGGGGTGCTGTGGCCGACATCTTCGACGCCATTGCCGCGACCCTGACCGACACACGGCTGGAACCCGACCTCGAAACCCTGCTCTGGTCCACGGTCAACATCTTCCATCGCATGGTCGGCCAGGTCGAACGCGAGCTTGACCGCAACGAGGTGGCGCAAAAACGCAGTCAGCAGGAGCAGGACGGCAGCGAGATCCGCTCGGTGGAACTGGAGCGGCTGATCGCCGAAGGGCTGACCCTGATCGAGCGCCGCAACGCCTACGAAATCTTCCGCGACGAGGCGCAGGAGCAGTTCGAACGCCTGACCCTGAGCGCGTGGCGTCCGAAGGCCGGCTCGCTGGTCTCACGCCGGACCATGACGGCCTCCATGATCGACAGCCGCGATTTCCTGAATGCCCGACGCCGCGCCGAGGGCGAATTACTGGTCCCGCCCGGCCCCAAGGTGGTCGTGACCGGCGGTCTCGATTTCGACGATCATATCCTGATCTGGGATCGGCTCGACAAGGTCCGGGCCAAGCATCCCGACATGGTGCTGTTGCACGGCGGCTCGCCCAAAGGCGCCGAATTCATCGCCTCACGCTGGGCCGATCACCGCGAGATCGTGCAGATCGCCTTCAAGCCGGACTGGACGAAGCATGCCAAGGCAGCGCCCTTCCGCCGCAACGATGCGCTGCTCGACACCATGCCAATCGGCGTCATCGTCTTTCCCGGAACCGGCATTCAGGAGAACCTGGCCGATAAGGCGAAGCGCCTCGGTATCCCGGTCCTGCGGTTCGGCGGCGGCGCGTGAGCGCCGTCTTTAGCCCGGATTGCCCGTGACCGCGATCCGCGCGGAACGGGCATAGAAGGCCAGTTCGGTATCGCCGGGCACCAGAAGGTCGAGCAGGCCCTTCATGTCCTGCATGTCCGAATAGGATTGAAACGGCCCTGGTTGCCGTTCGATCGCCAGCACCGCTATGGCGAGCGCCTTTTTGACCAGATGCAGTTCGCGCCCCGTGATTTCCGCCATGACGTCTTCTCCCTGAGAGACGATAACGATGCACGTCCGCGTGCCGGACGCCAGTACGATTCTCGTTCCGTCGACACATCGTTTTCGCTATGATGCGGGTTGCGCCGTGGTGGTGGTGGCAGGCGCGACCGTCAGATCATGTCATCTTCACGGGAGCCGCCACCATGGTGATCTTCGCACCGTTCCTGATCGTCGCCGGCATCGGATTTTTCTGCTGGCTCATGTTCACGCTCGCGGTCTTCGCCTTGCCGTTTGCCGGCGGCCTGTATGCCGGGCTCTGGGCGTTTCATACCGGTGCCGGCGTGATCGGCGCCCTGATCGTGGGCGTCATGGCGGGCATTGCGACTTTCACGCTCGGCCAGATTGCACTCGCCTGCGCGCCATGGATCTGGCTGCGAGGACTGATCGTCCTGCTCTATACGGTGCCCGCCATCATCGCCGGCTTTAGCGCCACGCACGGCCTTGCCCAGATGATGATGCCGTCCGCCGTCTGGCAGCTCTTCTTTTCGGTGATCGGCGCGATTGCGGTCGGCATCACGGCGGTCGTCCGCTTTACCGGCATGGCCCCACCCGGACCAGCCGACGGAAGCATCGCGCGGGTCTGACGGCCTGCGCGGCAACCGGAGGCAGGCCTGGATCAGGCACTTCGTGGAGATGCGCGTCCTTTCGTCATGAGAAAGGCGGGGTGTGGCGATAAAGTCTGGCGCAACGTGCATCCGCCCCTGATGGTCCCTCTCGCGGGGCTGCCGGCTCAGGACCATTTTCCTGTTCTGCGCGCGTTGACAAAAACAGTGGCCGACGCAGTGTGCCCGCAGGGCACGCGCCCACGAGAACGGGTCATGGTCATGGCCGGAACGGCCCGGTGACGATGCCTGGCTTTTTCCCTGCCGGATCCTGCACGCCGAGGGGGCATCATGTCCTCCGTGACGTGCGCTCTGTCGGGCCGCGCACGCATACGGCCTCTGAAAATGGCTGATCTAGCCGGAGGGCGGCTTCGCCTCGATCGGCTATGGCGCAACAGCGGGCCATAATTTTCCTCCCCTGCCGGCTGCGCCGTCATTCCTCGCGCACCAAGAAAATTCCGTCCCGCCGTCCTCCGTTGCGCTTCGGTCCCTGTGGGATGCGCCGCCGGTCGCCTCCGTCTGTCCGATCGCCATCGAGGCCGCAATGGTGCGGGCTCGATAACAGAGATCACGGAGCAGTATCATGGCCACCATCGGCACCTTCAGGAAGACCGGCAACGAATATGTCGGCGAAATCGTCACCCTCTCGGTTCAGGTCCGCAATGTCCGTATCGTTCCCGACACCGGACGCCAGAGCGAGAACGCCCCCAGCCACAGGGTGTTCGTCAACAGGGCCGAGATCGGGGCGGCCTGGTCCAAGCAGTCCAACGAGGGACGCAGCTATCTGGGCCTCAAGCTGGATGATCCGAGCTTCAACGCCCCGATCTTCGCCAATCTCTTCAACGACGAGGACGGCGAGACCTACAGCCTGATCTGGTCCCGCCCCAACGGTCGCCGCAACGGCGACTGAAGTGCCAGCGATCCCCCGCCCGGCCGGTCCGGGCGGGGCCTTCGCATGACCGATCGGGAACTGGCGGGCGGGCCCGCAACGGTTGCGCCGTGCCCGATCCGCCGGTGTGCGGGCAAGAAACGGGAATAGGGCTTCCCTCAGTCTTCCCATTGTACCATGCCCGGCGTGAACCGCCTCAAGGACGCGCGGTCCCCCCAATTTTGCCCGGCGCCCCTGCGAGCACACCAGACAAAATCGGCTCCCCCGCGCGCCGCTGGCGCGGTCGCCGGCGGCGATCCCTGACCCGGTTCACGCGTGCATGAGGCAACGGCCTGTCTTCGAGAAACGAAAGGAGCAGGACGATGACCACGCTACACGACCAGATCCAGATGCTGCGCGCCGAACTCACCAGCTACGCACTCAGCCGCCGCGAGCGGGCACAGATCGAGCGCGAACTGAAGCAGGCATGCGCGCAATTCGCGGCGGACCGCTACGATGAGACACCCCCCGCATAGAACGGGGGGCTTTTCGTATGGTCGCCCGTACCTTCGGACATCCAGACGCCGGTTCCACTTGGCCATCATCCTGAAAGAACGATGTTGAATCTCTCTAACACGACTATTATAGTCGTATTTCTGGTGTGCATGCTCCGCGTGTCGGATGTGATCATGGATGATCACTGGCCGACAGGTTAGGGCGGCACGGGCACTTCTGAACTGGACACAGGAGATGCTCGCTGAAAAAGCCCTCGTAGCACTGACCGCGCTGAAGCGCCTTGAATCCGAACGCGGTCTCGGCGTCCATGAGGGCACGACCGACCAGGTCCGCCGTGCGCTGGAGGCGGCGGGCATCCTGTTCATCGAGTCCGGACAAGGACGCGGCGTCATGTTTCTTCACGAGACTTCCGGTAATGAAGCGCGGCAGGCTAGGGTGCGTCGCGTTCGTTCTCCGACCTGATTGGCCCCACCATGCAGAAGCCCCCGCTCGACCCGCCCGTCGCCGACAGCGCCCCGGAAGCGTCCTGTCTCACCGGCTACGACGAACAGCACCTCATCACCTATCTGCGTCTGCTGGACGCCGAGGCCGACGGTGCCGACTGGCGCGAGCTCGCCCGGATCGTGCTCCACCGCGACCCGGCGGCCGATCCCGAGGGTGTCCACCGCTGCTGGCACAGCCATCTGGCGCGGGCGCACTGGATGACCGAGCATGGCTACCAGCATCTGCTGCGCGGCGGCGCGCCCCACTGACACCCTGGATCGTTGCGTGATCCGCAAGACCTGTTGCAGGACCGGGGCGTAGCGGGCAGCGGGATGGTCTGGCATACTCTCGCCAGCAAGTGCTTGCCCTGTTCCCACCCGTTACGCATCGGAGACGACGCCATGAGCCGCGCCAACTGGCGGTCGGCGGGCGCGTACGAGGGCCTGCGGTCGCTCGACGCCCCTGCCTTTGCCTTGCAGTTTGTCAGTCGCAATCGGGACTTTATCCGTGAGCGTGCCACTCTTCAGCGCGCGTTGCGCCGGGGTGCCCTGATGCAGCCGGATGCCGAGGCCTTCGCCCGGCGCTGGGGGTTGCGATTTCGAAAGTGTGCGCACTGCGCTGAACCCGCGTACTGCCTTGTGGAGTGCCGCGGTGCTGCCGAGCGTGATCGCGCTGATGGAAGCGCCGACCGGTCTGGCTGAGCCGGATCACCCGCCGTTCACCTCTGTTTTTATCGGATTGCCGGCGGGCCAGGTTGGTGAACTCCTGCTCGAGCGCCCAGGCGTCGTTCTGCGCCTGCATCTGGTGACGTCGGGGATCGAAGCCCTCTCCGTCGTCCTGCCGCTCGACGCCCTGTTTGAGGTGCGCGTCCAGGCCGCGTTGCGGCTCTGGCGCGCGCTGGTGGGCCGGCGCTCCGGACCCGATCCCGCGACCCTGTCGCCAGATCGGGTCACTCGGCTGATCCTGGCGCTCCGTACGCTCGATGGGTTGGACGCCGGGGCGACGCAGCATGAGATCGCGTTCGTCCTTTTCGGTCAGAAGGTTTCCGCACGGGACTGGCTCTCGCACGATCTGCATTTCCGCATGAAACGGCTGGTGCGTTTCGCGCGGCGGCTGACCGCGGGTGGCTATAGACGCCTCCTGCTGCATCCGTTTCGGGGGCGATGAAGTGCCCCGGAACACTTACTTCAATTCCGGGCAAATGCGGTTAGCCGTGTCAATTGGGGTGTTTCCGACATGGGAATAAGTGTCGATTTTATGAAGGTTTTTTGCTTACTTCCGTAAGGGAGTTGTTCGTGTCGAAATAAAAACTTTTGTCTGCTTCGTCTCTTAATGCTGTGGAATAGTAACCATATTCACGGTTACTTTGTCCGAATTTAACATTGAGAATGAGTCCATTAAATTCGCATTCGCGCATCTTTTTCATCGTGTAAGAAAAGCCCCCGTCGTTCGATACCAGAACGATAAAATGGCAAGGAAAACCATCGTTCAAACACGCCATCATTTCAGTTGCGATCTGCGTATCAACATTGGTTTGGCGTGGTGGGAGGCGTATCCAGTCTCCGTCTTTAATCTCAAGGTTTAGAATTTTTTCTATTTCAAATTCGTTAGACGATTCTTTAAGAAAAATTGTGCGCGCCTGAATATAGCGCTCAATATCGAATTCCAAGGTTGTGAGCGGCAGCGCTTGAAGAAGTTCTGTACGCCGATCAGTGGAAATATTTTTACAATCTAGCTCTTTGAAAAGTGAATTTCGCTCAATCTCCTTTTCCTTCTGCCATTTTTTGATTTTTACTTCGTCAGGAACAGACAGAATCGCATCGCAATAGGATGTCTGCGTAGAAAACAGGCTATGCTGCGTGTTGTTATGGAGCCATGAACTTATCTCGCTGGAAATACTGGCGATTACCTTTCCTACTTTAGCTGCGCTAGGCCATTCCTTGTGGCACCGGTGATATCCGCTACGTAGGTGATAACCGTCCACGATAATCTTGCCGTGCATCGCCTCGGTCAGGTCAATCTCGAATGCCAATTTTTCTGATTTTTGCATTGTTACAGAATTGCCTTCCGTTTGGATGCGCGAGCCGAGATTGAGAGTCGACATAGCGCCTTTGCCTGTCAAGAACCGATCTCACCCCGTGGTGAGATCGGTCCTAGTTCCGAACATGCCCGCTCCGCCACGCTGATCCCTGCTGGCCGCATTTGTCCCGCGGCCCCAGACAGCGATCACGGAGCCTTCTCATGTCCGCCAATTACAGCGATCTGCCGCCGCGCTATCTGCGCACGCCCGACGCTTCGCGCTTCGTCGGGCTTTCCATTCGCACTCTGGAAAAACACCGGATCTACGGCACCGGCCCGCGCTACTCGAAGCTCGGTGGCCGCGTGGTCTATCGGGTCGATGAACTGCAGGCCTGGGTCGAGAGCGGGGCACGCGCCCATACCTCTGACACCACCGCCGGCACGGTGTCGGCGGCCGCGCGGCAAAGCCCGCTGATCCCGCCGACACCGGCGACTTCACGCGGGAACCGACGCTGATGTCCCCGACGGGCAGAGTGCGCTCCGAGCGCGAGCAACTGGAACTCTTCCATGCGATTGCGGGAGATTTCGCCCCTCGTGACGCGCAGGATCTGATGGCGTTCCCATTCTTCAGCCTCGCCAAATCCCCTCGTATGGTCCCGATCGATTACCGGACCCCGGACGTCACCATCCGGGTCGAGGCGTCAGCCGAACATGGCATGGCCACGATCTGGGACGCCGACGTGCTGATCTGGGCCGCCAGCCATCTCGTTGCCGCTCGCGACGCCGGTCGGCGCACGTCGCGCCTGATGGTGGCCAGCCCGCGCGAGATCCTGACCTTCATCGGCCGGGGCGACAGCGCGCGGGATTATGAGCGGCTGGAAGCGGCGTTCGATCGACTGCAATCCACCACGATCAAGACGTCGCTCCGGCAGACCGGGAAGGGGCAACTGCACCGTTTTTCCTGGATCAACGAATGGAAGCGGCACACCGCGCGGGAAGGGCGCACCCGCGTGATCGAACTGATCCTGCCCGACTGGTTCTACCAGGCGGTTCTCGATGACGCGCTCGTGCTGACCATTGACCCGGCCTACTTTGGCCTCACAGGCGGTCTGGAGCGCTGGCTTTATCGCATCGTGCGCAAGCATGGCGGTCGCCAGCGCGCGGGCTGGGCCTTCGGCCTGCGTCATCTTTACGAAAAATCCGCCAGCCTTTCCCCGTATCGCCGCTTTGCCTTCGAACTGCGTGAGATGGCGAAGCGGCAGCCCTTTCCCGGCTATCGGCTGTCGGTGCGCCCTGACCGCAATGGCAATGACACGCTGGCCTTCGCGCCTGTCAAATTATCCACAGGCACCCGTGGACAACTTGTGAATTCATCCGTGCTATCAGTTGTGGATTTATCCGTGCCATCACTGCCACGGCATCCGTGCTATCGTTTGCGGAAAACGCCGAATCACGACATCGAATCAAGCGGTTATGACACCCTTAACTTAGAATCTAACTTAAAAGAGTCTAACTTTAAGAATGTTGGCCCCCCTGCCGATCCGTGGAAAACCCCCGGAGAGGGGCCATGATCGTGGCCTTCCTCAACCAGAAGGGCGGCGTCGGCAAGACGACGCTGGCGCTGCATCTCGCAGGCCAATGGGCTCGGGAAGGCCAGCGCGTGACGGTCATCGACGCCGACCCGCAGGGCTCGGCGCTGGACTGGTCGGCGCAGCGCGCGCGGGAAGGACTGCCCCGGCTGTTCGGCGTGATCGGGCTGGCACGCGACACACTCCACCACGAAGCGCCGGAACTGGCGCAGGGGGTGGACCACGTCGTCATCGACGGTCCGCCTCGGGTGGCAGCACTGCTGCGCTCCGCCCTGCTGGCTGCCGACTTGGTGCTGATTCCGGCCCAGCCCTCGCCATTCGACGGCTGGGCCTCGGCCGAGATGCTGCGGTTGCTGGAGGACGCGCGCTTCTTCCGTCCCGGCCTGCTGGCCCGTTTCGTACTCAACCGCTGCGCCGCACGCACGGTCATTGCCCGCGAAACGCGGCTCGCGCTGGTGGGGCATGAGCCTGCCGCTCTAGCGGCGCGGATCGGCCAGCGGATTGCTTTCGCCGACGCCGCGCGCACCGGCCGCCTGGTCTGCGACCTGCGCCCGCACGGGATCGCAGCCCGCGAAATCGCCGCCCTGACGGCCGAGATCGGGGGACTGGTGCCATGACCCTCCTGACCGGCGACAGCGCGCTCCTGATGCCCTGGCACGGCCCCTACGACATGATCCTGGTCGATCCCCCCTATGGCGATACGTCGCTCGCATGGGACCGATGCGTGCCGGACTGGCCGGGCAAGGCGCTCGCCGCCCTGAAACCGAGTGGCTCGCTCTGGGTGTTCGGTTCACTGCGGAGCTTTCTTGCATCCAGCGCCGCATTCCGGAATGCGGGCTGGAAATATGCCCAGGAACTGGTCTGGGAGAAGCAGAACGGTTCCAGCTTCCATGCCGACCGTTTCCGCCGCGTGCATGAATTGCTCGTCCAGTTCTATCGCGACGATACGCCCTGGCGTGCCGTTTACAACTCGGTCCCGACCACGCCCGACGCTCGGGCGCGCACGGTCCGGCGGAAACACCGGCCGCCGCATATGGGGCAGATCGATGCCGGCCATTACGTCAGCGAGGATGGCGGCCCGCGCCTGATGCGTTCCGTGATTCCGGTCCGCAATGCGCATGGCCGCGCCATCCATCCCACCGAGAAGCCGGTGGCCCTGCTGGAGATCCTGATCCGTACGAGCTGCCCGCCGGGCGGTCTGGTGGGTGACTGGTTCGCCGGATCGGGTGCGGCCGGTGTCGCCTGCCGATTGGCTGGCCGGCGCTATGTCGGCTGCGAGATCGATCCTGTCATGGCGCAGAAGGCGCGTGACCGTATCGCGTCCGTGCTGCCGCTCGGTGAAGGAATTTCGCCATGACGGAACGTCGCACGCCGCCCGGTTTCGCCGCGCGTCCCGCCGATCCTGAGCGCTGGGTCAGGGCGCCGGAGAAGCCTGCGACCCCCAACCGTTTTACCGCCCGGCTGACCATCGACGTTACGCCGGCGCTCCGCGCCCGCCTCAAGGTCGCGGCGTTCCAGCGCGGCATCACGGTCGCCGACATGCTGCGCGTGCTGCTGGCCCGCGAGTTCCCCGATACCTCTGGAGATGTGCCATGAACGACACCCTCGCTCATGTCGAACTGACCTGGATCGAGAAGCGCATCGAGCACTGGATCCGCTTTGGTCCAGTCGCCCATGAGCAGATTCTTGATCGTCGCCGACGGATACTGAGCTTTCCTCCGGACGCCGTGTTCGCCTTCCTGCGCTGGGCAGCGAACGATTACGGCACGGTGGTGTCCTGCATCGACATCGTGCGCGTTACCCGTCCCGGCGAGCCGTATCAGACGGTGCCGTTCGTGCGCCCTGGTGGTGAAAGCCTGCTGCGCCAGAGCGGCTGGCCGAAGGTCCGGCTGGTGCTCGAAGTGATCGATCGCATCGAGGCGACCGGTATCGACCCAGTCGACGTGGCCCCCGAGCATTGGCGGCATCTGCACAATCGGATGCTCGCCGGGCAGGCACCACGCCCCTACACGCGCGACCGCCATGATGCCTGGTTGCGCCGGAGGGCGGTATCATGACGCGCTTCGGCTGGTTCTTCACCACGTATTTCGCAGTCCTCGGTGCCGGCACGTCATTGGCGATCCATCCGGCGCCCCGCCTGATCTGGAATGCCACCGCCAGCACGCCGGTCGGGCTGTATCGCCTGCAATCGGCCCGCTCATTGCATGTCGGCGACCTGATCGCGATCCGGCCACCCTCCGACATTGCCACGATGCTGGCGCACGGCGGCTATCTGCCGCTCGGTGTGCCACTGCTCAAGCCGGTTGCGGCACTGCCGGGGCAATTGGTCTGCCGGATCGGCACCGTCGTTTCGGTCGATGGCACGGTGCTTGGCGATGCGTTGGCCCGCGATCATCGCGGCCGTCCGCTGCCGGTCTGGCAGGGATGCCGGCACGTCCTGCCCGGGCAGATTTTCGTCATGAACCCGGCAGTCCCGACCAGTCTCGACGGCCGCTATTTCGGCGTCCTGCCGGTCGATGCAGTGCTCGGCCGCGCCCAGCCACTGTGGCTCATGGCGTCACCGATGTCTCTCAACCCCAACCAGAAACGAGGCTGACATGGCCCAGATCGGTACTTTCACGCGCACGGCTGACGGCTTTGCCGGTCGCCTGCGCACGCTCGCCCTCGACGTTGAACTGACGATCGTGCCGGCGACATCGTCGGACGCCGAGCATGCGCCCGACTATCGCATCCATCTTGGTGACGCCGATGCCGGACCGGAGGTCGGCGCGGGGTGGAAACGCACCGGCGAGAAGGCGGGCACCTATCTCTCGCTCGTTCTCGATGACCCCATGCTGGCGCAGCCGATCCGCGCCAACCTGTTCCAGTCCGATCGTCAGGGGCGTGCCTTTCATCTGGTCTGGAGCCGCCCGGTGAAGCGTGATGACCGGCGGTAAGGCGGCGCTCCGTCTGCTCTGTATCGTGCTTCCGACCGTCGTTTCATTGACGATACCGGGGCATGTCGCGGCCGCTGATCCCTACGCCGACATGATCGCGGAAGCCGCCACGCGCGCGCGGATTCCGGCCGCATGGATTGCTGCCGTCCTGCACGCCGAGAGTAGGGGCGATGCGCATGCCGTGTCGTCGGCGGGTGCTATGGGGCTCATGCAGGTGATGCCCGGAACATGGGCCAGCCTGCACACGTCGCTCGGCCTCGGCGACGATCCCTTCGATCCGCACGACAACATTCTGGCGGGGGCGACCTATCTGCGCTGGATGCGGGACCGCTACGGCGAGGCCGGTTTTCTTGCTGCCTATAATGCCGGTCCCGCGCGCTATGACGAACATCTCGCGACCGGTCGGCCGCTTCCTGTCGAGACGCGGAATTACGTCGCATCGGTCAGCGCGCAGCTGGCTCTTCCGCCTGCCGATGACATCGCTGTCAGTGCTTCGGCTGTACCATTGTGGCAGGTTTCCTCCCTCTTTCCGGCCTCATTCCTGCGCACGGGCGAGGCGTCCCGGCCTGTCGAAAGCCCGCACGATCCGGCACGTTCATCCGGTCCCCGCCCGACTGACTGGACGGCGCTTGCCCCGCAATCGGCCGGTCTGTTCATCGCCTCAGGGCATGGGGAAGCACGTCGATGACCCCCGTTCCGGTCCATCGGGCGCTGGCGGCCTACGGGTGCCTTGGGGATGGGGTGCCGGGGGGAGGCAGGCAACGGAAGGAAGGACGGCAAGGTAAAAGCAGCGCCCGTTCGGGGCCGCATGTGGTTGGTTTGATTGGGGAATTTGTCCTCTCACGATGCAGCGCCTGCGGCTCTTCGGACAATTTCCCTAATCTTTTCAACGATCCGGGCGCCGTCAGGCGCACATCGCAGCGGAGAGCGGGCCATGGCGACGCGCGATGACAGCCTGACTGTCCGGCCCGGACGCATCCAGCATGGCAACCAGGGCGCGCGACCGAAGTCCTTCGTCGGTGAGGTCATGCGTGCCGCGAAAAGGGCCGGTCATACCGGCACCCGGTTCGGCGCGAAGGGCAGGGGAGGCGGCGGTGGTTCCCGTTTCGGGCGGGGCCGACGTGCAGCACTATCCATGCGGCTGCGCGGCAACGCCCGTCGGGTCGTGGTCAAGGCGCGCGTTGTTCGTCAGCAGGGCACGCGCTTCCGGTCGGCGCCGCTCGCCCGGCACATCGCCTATCTCAGGCGCGAGGGCGTGACCCGCGACGGCGCCAGGGCCCATCTGTTCGATGCCGGTTCCGACGAAGCGGACAGCAAGGCCTTCGCGGAGCGCTGCTCCGACGACCGGCATCATTTCCGCTTCATCGTCTCGCCCGAGGACGCGGCGCGGATGGAGGATCTGCGGGGTTTCGCGCGTGAACTGATGCAGGACATGGAGCGCGACCTGGGCACCAAGCTGGACTGGGTCGGGGTCGACCACTGGAACACCGACAACCCGCATGTCCACATCCTGGTGCGCGGCGTGGCCGATGACGGCAAGGATCTGGTGATCAGCCGCGCTTATATAAGTCAGGGCATGCACAACCGCGCCGCCGAACGGGTGACGCTGGAGCTGGGCCCGCGCAGCGAACAGGACATCCGCACCGCCCTGGAGAGGGAGATCGGCGCCGACCGCTGGACCAGCCTCGATCGCGCGCTGCAGGACATCAGCGACCAAGGGGGCGGCATCGTCGATCTGCGGCCGGGCGCGGGTGCCGAAGACCCGCAACTGCGGCGCCTGCTGGTTGGCCGGGCGACCAAGCTGGAAGGGCTTGGCCTGGCCGAACGAGTCGGGGTAGCGCGCTGGGCTCTCAAGCCGGGGCTGGAGGCGACGCTGCGCGATCTTTCCATCCGGGGCGACATCATCAAGACCATGCACCGCGCGATGGTCGGCGGCGGGGTGGAACCCGATGTCGCGGGTTTCGCGATCCACGGCGAGACGCTGGCCGATCCCGTCATTGGCCGGCTGGTCGAGCGCGGGCTGGATGACGAACTGAAAGGCTCCGGCTACGTGGTCATAGCCGGCACCGACGGGCGGACGCATCATGTCCGCTTCCCCGATCTGGAGTTGACCGGCGATGCCAGGACCGGTGCGATTGTCGAGACCCGGAGTTGGGAGGATGCCAAAGGCACGCAGTGCCTGTCACTGGCGACGCGCTCGGACTTCACGCTGGCCGAGCAGGTGACGGCACCCGGTGCAACCTGGCTAGATCGCCAGTTACTCGCAAAAGAGCCGGCACTGGCCAATGCGGGCTTCGGCGCGGAGGTCCGCGCGGCGATGGCGCGGCGGATCGACCATCTGGCGTCCGAGGGGCTGGCCCGGCGGCAGGGCGAACGGGTGGTGTTCGCACCTGATCTGATCGGCACCCTGCGTCAGCGCGATCTTGATCAGGCGGTTGCCAGATTGGCGGCGCAGACCGGGCTGGAGCACCGGCCCGCGCGGGAGGGCGAGATCGTCTCGGGGGTCTATCGCCAGCGGGTCGATCTGTCCTCCGGCCGCTTCGCGATGGTCGATGACGGGCTGGGCTTCCAGCTCGTGCCGTGGCGTCCGGCGCTGGAGCAGAAGCTCGGCCGCCATGTTAGCGGCACGATGTCGCCGGGAGGCAGTGTCGACTGGAATCTCGGCCGCAAGCGTGGACTCGGATTGTAGGTCGTCGCATTGGGCATGCGCGAAGATGGCCGAACACTACTGACCGCCCCTTTCCCAGCTATATCCGGGATAGCGTGGGCACAGTCCGGTCGTTGGTCACATTACCCGTGTTGAGGGTCGTGTTCGGCTCCAGGAGGACAACATGGCATTCATCGCCGAGGGCCTCGGGGCAATGCTCCACCCCATGTGGCACGATGATGAATTCGCCGGCTTCGATGTCGATGTCGCGATCCCGGAAATGCATGCGCAAGATCCCGGAGACGACCAGGAACAATTCATCCTCATGCTCGTGATGGTGCCAGTCGAACGTGCCCTTGAATTTTGCTAGCTTGATTTGGGAGGTGTTGATCTCACCCGCCACGCGGGGGCTCCAGTAATCGGAAAATGTCGCAAAGGCCTGCGCCAGGTTTATCTTTTCCATCAGAAGGTTCTCCATCAGATCTGGGACAGGATAGTCTGGGCATGGGCGATCTGGTCCGAAAGATCCGGCGGCGCCGGAAACGCGCCGTCGAGCAGCGCCGTGCCGACCGTGAAACCGGCGGCCCCTGCCGACGCGGCGGCCCGAATCCGTTCCGTCCGGTCGAGCGAGCCGGCGACGATGACGGGCTTGTCCGCCACGGCTTCGCAGACCCGTCGCATCAGGTTCGGCACGTCCCCAGCGAACCGATAGGCCAGCAGATCCAGTCCATGCACGCCGGGCCGAGAGGCAAGATCGACGGCGCTGCGCACGATTTCGGCTTCGGTTCCCTCAAGGATGCTGGGATGACCGCTGATTCGGCCGGGAAAAGGGTAATAGCGGATCGTCGTGCCGTCCAGCAGCGGCAACACGTCATCGACATGCGTCCCGCCCAGCAGATAATCGACACCCAGTGCGATGCCGGCCCGCACCGAGCGCAGCTCGCTCTCGCGATCGAGCGAGACGACTTCCAGATAAATCTTCGCCCCGGCCTGCCGGATCGTGGCCGCCAGCGCCTGGAGGGCCGGAAACGGCAGGCCGATATCCTTGAACCCGATATGGCGGACCCCCGCGGTTCGGGCGGTTTCGACCAGATCGGCCGCATTCTCCACCGTCCGGTCGTTGCGGGTCAGCATGAAAATGAAATCGGGTCGGATCATGTCGCGGCTCCGGTGAGGCGAAGGGCGTAATCGAATGCCGTCTCCAGGCTGGACGGATCGGCGACGCCGCGTCCCGCGATATCGAAGGCGGTACCGTGGTCGGGACTGGTGCGCACGAAGGGCAGGCCGAGCGTGATGTTCACGCCCTGCGCCAGGCCCATATATTTCACCGGGATCAGCCCCTGATCATGGTACTGCGCCACCACGACGTCGAAGCGCCTCTCGCGCGCCTGCATGAACACCGTGTCGCCGGGCCAGGGGCCGGATGCATCGATGCCCTCCCGCCGGGCCTGAGCGATGGCGGGCGCGATGATAAGGGCTTCCTCGCCGCCGAACAGGCCGCCTTCCCCGGCATGGGGGTTGAGACCCGCCACGGCTACGCGCGGACGTTCGATGCCTAGTGCCCGCGCGCCCGCGTGGGCGAGGCGGATCGCCGCCATCTGCGCGGATTGATCGGCGCGTCGGATCGCATCCCGCAGCGAGCAATGGGTGGTCACCAGCACGACGCGGATGTCCTCATTCGCCAGCATCATGGCGACACCTGCGCCACCGGCCTGCTCGGCGAGGATTTCGGTGTGGCCGGGGTAACGCAGGCCGGCGGCGGCGAGGGCTTCCTTGTGGATCGGCGCGGTGACGATGCCCCGGACGGCACCGGTTTTTGCCAGCCGGATGGCGGCAATGATTGCCGCATAGGCGGCGCGGCCGCTTTCGGCGCTGATCCGGCCTATGGGCGGCAGGGAAACGCCTTCTGATGACACCAGGACATTCAGCTCCCCGTCATCGAACCGGGCTTCCGCCGATGTTGGGATCCGGCGCACGCGCGCCGCCGGATCAAGTGCGGCCAGTGCGTGGCGCATCACCAGCGGATCGCCGACGACGATCCACCGCCGTTGCGCCGGTCGCCGCAGGAACATCCGGGCCACGATTTCCGGCCCGATCCCGGCGGGATCGCCCATCGTGATGGCCAGCGGCCGGGTGTGGCAGGAGGATGGTGCGGTCATGATGGTGAGAATAGCGGAACGGTGCCGGAGGAAAATCGATATGAACTGACCTATTTTGGTGATAAAAACTGACCAATGAAGCGATCCGATATCCCGTCGTTGGACGATCTGCGCGCCTTCGCGGCGGTGGTCCGCCTGGGCTCGGTGCGGGCGGCTGCTGTGGAACTGGCCCTGACGCATGGGGCGGTCAGCCGCCGGGTGTCCAAGCTGGCCGCCGAATTGAACCTGACATTGCTGGAACCGGACGGGCGCGGCGTGCGGCCGACCCGGGATGGCGCGCGGCTTGCACGAGCGGCGACCGACGCGCTGGG
>NZ_JABXXR010000008.1 GCF_013376175.1 Ameyamaea chiangmaiensis | reverse complement strand
CGACGCTCCGCGACGCCGTATGGCGCGGCACGGCCAGACAGCGTGGCACCGGTCGCACCGGCCGCCGACCCGCGCCCGATGCCCATGCTGTCGGACCTGCCGGCGCTGCCGCCCTATCCGGTCAGCAAGCCCTGGCGCCTTTCCACTGACTCGGCGTTTCAGGACAACCTCCTCCGTCTCGACCGCGAGGAGCCCGATGTGGTTCGCACCGCCCTGACCGTCGAGGCACGGGGCGGGGTGCTTCACGTGTTCCTGCCGCCGCTCTATGCCGTGGAAGACTGGCTTGATCTGTGCGCCTGCGTCGAGGCCACGGCCGATGCCCTGGGCCGAAAGGTGGTGCTGGAAGGGTATCCGCCCCCGCGCGATCCGCGTCTGCTGTCGTTTTCGATCACGCCCGATCCGGGTGTCATCGAGGTGAACATCCACCCGGCCAGCAGTTGGGACGACCTCGAACGTCGCTCACGCGAGCTTTATGACGAAGCGCGCTCTGTCGGCCTGATTGCCGAGAAATTCATGCTGGACGGCCGTCACGTCGGCACGGGCGGAGGCAATCACATCGTCATGGGCGCCACCCGGGCGGAGGACAGTCCCTTCCTGCGCCGCCCCGATCTGCTGCGCTCCTTCGTCAGTTTCTGGCATAATCATCCGTCGCTTTCGTTCCTGTTCAGCGGCCTGTTCATCGGGCCGTCGTCGCAGCACCCGCGCGTCGACGAGGCACGGCAGGATGCCCTGGCCGAACTGGAGATCGCCTTCGCGCAACTCGACCGCGAAGGCACCACGCCACCCTGGCTGACCGATCGCCTGTTCCGCAATCTGCTGGCCGACATGACCGGCAACACCCACCGCACCGAATTCTGCATCGACAAGCTCTATGCGCCGGAGAGTGCGTCCGGGCGTCTGGGTCTGGTGGAGTACCGCGCCTTCGAAATGCCGCCGCACCACCGGATGGCGGCCGCGCAGACCCTGCTGATGCGCGCAGCCCTGTCAGCGTTCTGGAAAAACCCCTATCGCCGACGGCTTGTGCGTTGGGGAACGCGTCTGCATGACGGTTTCATGCTGCCGCACGTCGTCGAGCAGGATTTCCGCGACGCGATCGCGGAGCTACAGGCCCTTGGCGCCCCGCTGCAGGCCGAGTGGTTCGCGCCACACCTCGCCTTTCGCTTTCCCGAAATCGGCACGGTCAGCACCTCGGGCATCAGCCTCGCGCTGCACAACGCGCTGGAGCCGTGGCACACGCTGGCCGAGGAACCCGGCATCGGTGGCACCGTGCGCTATGTCGACAGTTCCGTCGAACGGGTGCAGGTATACGTGGAGGGGTGGGTTGATGAACGCTACGTCCTGACCTGCAATGGCCGGACGGTTCCGCTGACGGCCACGGATCGTCAAGGGGACTACGTCGCCGGCGTGCGCTTCAAGGCATGGAACCCGCCCAGCGCGCTGCATCCGACGATCGGCGCGCACACGCCGCTGGTGTTCGACATCGTCGATGGCTGGACCGGCCGCAGTATCGGGGGCGCGACTTACCACGTCGCGCACCCGGGCGGCCGCAATTACGAGACACGACCGGTCAACGCAAACGAAGCCGAGGCCCGTCGGCGTATCCGTTTCCTGCCGTTCGGCCACACGCCCGGTCCTATGACGCCACCTGCGGCCGAACGCGCGCTCGAGCAGCCACTGACCCTCGACCTGCGACGCGGTTGAGCCCAAAGGGTCACCCCGCCCCCGTGGGGGACCGACCCCATCAGGTCGCCAGAGCCCGCCGCCGCCGGGTCAGGCGCTCGACCAGCACGACCATCAGCATCGTCACGGTACCGGCGATCATCTGCGTGCGCGTTTCGGGATCGCCGAGCATGACCACGAACACGAGGCCAAGGAAGAACAGCGTCACGACCGAGAGCAGCGGAAAGCACCACATCGGCGCCGCCAGACGCTCGCCCCTCCGCTGGGCCTGAAAGCGCAGCCGCATATGGGCCAGCACGATCAACACATAATCGAACAGGACGAAGGTGCCCGTGCTGCCCAGCAGAAAATTGAACGCTGCCGCTGGCGACAGAATGCCGCCCAGTGCCACGACAAAGGCCAGCGCCGTCGCCGTCACGATGGCGTGGCGTGGCGTGCCGTTGGCGCTCAGACGGACGAAGAAACGTGGCGCGCCACGCATCTCCGCCAGTTCGAACATCATGCGCGAGGTAATATACAAACCTGAATTCAGCGCCGAGAAGCAGCCGATCAGGATCACGCCGCCCATCAGCACTTCAGCCCCCGGGATACCCAGCCTGTTCAACGCGGTCAGGAAAGGGGAGACGCCGGGGTGCACGTCGGTCCACGGGACGATCGCCAGGATCAGGCCGACGGAGATGACGTAAAAGGCGGCTATACGCAGTGCCACCGATCGAGTCGCACGTAGAACATTACCTGCCGGATCGTCGGATTCCACGGCCGCAATGGTGGAGGCCTCGGTTCCACCGATGGCGAACAGCACCAGCGGCACGGCAGCAACGATCGCCATCGCGCCGCGCGGAACCGGATGCAGGTTGACGTCCATCACATGGGACACGGCGACCCCATAAGGGGTCAATCCCAGAAGCCCGGCGATGCAGGCGCCGATGAACGCGACGATGGTCCCGACCTTCAGCAATGACAGCCAGTATTCGAATTCGCCATATCCGCGCACGGAAAACAGATTGATGCCGGTGACGAAACCCATCACCAGAATTTCCAGCGCCAGATACGGGATTGGCAGAGAGGGCCCGATCAAATTGGCACACGCCAGCGCTTCGACCGACACGACGCAGACCCACATGATCCAGTACAGCCACCCCGCCACGAACCCGGCCCCGTCTCCCAGACCACGCCGGATATGCGCCACAAACGACCCGGTACCGGGCGAGGCCATCGCCATCTCCGCCAGCATCCGGCAGATGAACAGCACGATCAGGCCGCCCACGGCATAGTCGATCAGGGCGCCCGGACCAGCCAGCGCCAGCGCACTCGAAGCCCCGACGAACAATCCGGAGCCAATCGTGCCGCCGATCGCGATCATCGCCACATGGCGGCCGCGCAGCGCGTGGGACAGGGAACCGCCTTCCGGCGCGCGGTCATGCGGCACGACCGGGCCTACGTCATCGTTCAACGATGCACCACAAACGGAAAAGTCGAACGTTCCAGCACTTCCTCCACGGCGCGATGCGCCTCCAGTATTGCGGCGTCGGTATGGGGACTGGCCGCCGCGTCCGAATTGGCGATCGAGACGCACCCGAACGGCTGCCGCGCCCGCACACAGGGCCTATCATCAGTCTCGGTAAAAACCCAGTCCAGCGGATCATCCAGAGAATTGTAGGTGTAGGCGTAACCGTGCGGCCAGCGGTTGACCGTAATGGCGGCGATGTCGCGGGCCGCGTCGAAGCCGCCCGGGCCGAGCATGCGCTGCAGCTGCCCCCTCACCTCTCGCTCGAACGTCGCGAAATCGAGCGAGAGCAGAAGGGACCGGGCGGCGCGATATTGCTCGCGCTTGGGCAGGCCGGGCTGCCCCATCGTCTTGATCATGCGGACCACGATCGGACGTGCCGGATCGTGCGGAGCCTGAACCGCGCCAATCTGCGCGGGCTCCATTAACGCCACTTCGTCGAAGAAACTGCCCGGGCATAAAATCTCCGACACGCGCAGACGCTCGAACGCGTGCCAGTTGCGAAGTGCCACATTGACATAGACAAGCGGCCCCTTGACCGCGTCCGACAGCGCCTTTTTCTGCGCCTCCGGCAGTTCGGGCATCATGTAGGGAATGACCATGTTCCAGCAGGCAAGAATGACCTGCCGCCCGCGCACGCGTGTCATCTGCGCCGGGTGCGCCTCGCCCGAGGGCGAATAGGTCAGGGCAACGGTCCCGCCTTTCGCCGGATCGCCATCGTGGGCGACATGCACGACCATCGACTTCAGCCGGACGCGCACCGCCGCACCCGGCCGATCCAGCGCTGTATAGTCGAGATGAGCGCCGGCCATCGCCTCCTGAGTGTTTGCCTTGGTCACGCCGGGCACGAGCGAGGCGATCAGCAGGCGCGCGATCGTCGCGTTTCCGTCGGGGAAGTGCACGTCCTCGCCGCTTTCGCGCTGGCGTCCATGCTGCCCGCCCGGCAGGTCGGACAAAAGCCCCTCCGGCGCCTCGCCAAGCCCGAGGCCGGAGAAACCGGGATAGCCGTACATCCACGCGAACAACGCCGGCAGCGCGTCGGCTCCGACACAGAAGACACCGCTCAATGCCTTTTGAAACAGCCAATACACACCGGGATCAACGCGCGCGACCGTCAGCAGGTAGTCCTTGTACGACATCGTCGCGAGCAGCGTCTTTTTCGCCGCAACGTCCAGAGCGCCAAGATAGTCCGGCTGCGCAGGGTCGATCAGGCGCAGCAGATCTGCCTTCGCGCGTGGCGAGAGCGGCATGCGCGCCACCATGTCCGCGTCGATAAATGACCAGTGCACGCCCCCCCGGCGCAGCGACGCGGACACCATCTCGTCCCGCCCCCATGTGGCGCTATCGAAAAAGACACCATGGGTCAGGCCATGTGCTTCATAGACCCGTTCGACCGGCGCGCAGTCCCGACGATACCGCGCCAGATCAATCCCGAGATCGTCCAGCAGTGTCCGGGCCCACCGGTTGTACCGGCCCGGCGATTCGATCTCGAGCGTGCCACCGTTGAGAACCAGTCGGGTGCCGTCCACATCGAATTCATTGCGTCGCGCATGTCCGCCGAAATCGTCATGGTTATCGAGAATCAGGATTTTCTTGTTCGAGCCAGCATATTTCCGATAAAAATGCGCCGCCGAGAGTCCGCTTATCCCGGCACCCACGATCACGAGATCATAAAGTTCGTCCACGTCCTGCGTGTGGTGCGACCCCAGCGCATGGTCTCGCAACGCATGCCCGGCCTCGAACAGACCCGGCGCGCTTCCGCGCATGCCGGTAAGGGCGGGGACATAAGGGCCACCAGAGGTGGCAGCGCGCGAACTCGTGAGAGGCGCCACACCCATTGTGGAAGCGACCAGAACGCCGTTAACAAAGTCCCGACGTGCGATCGAACGACCGCGACCTGATTGTGTATCGTCCTTCACCTGACCCCGTTCCGTCACGCCTACCGTTACTATCACGATATGATAAAAAATAACTCTTGCCTGATGAGACGGTGTCAGGAAAGGGCTCATTTTAAGCCCCGTTGTGTATACCTGCCGAGGGGCGATCAGAAATTGATGCCCAACCTGCCCCCCACAAAACGCGGCGGCCCCTGCACCCAAAAGAACGTCGTCGTCGTTTCCTGACCGGTTACATAATAGCGGCGATTAACAAGGTTCGAGGCATACACGGATATATACCAAGGGCCATGCATAGGCTTGAGCGTAAGGTGCGCCCCGAGCAGGAAATAAGGGGGAAGACGATAAGGCCCCAGGCCACCCGGCTGAAGAGCCTGCGAATCTCTATACATCCAGTCGATGCCGGGAGAGATCTGATACTTCTGGGAAAGGACAGGCTGGCGATATTCCGCGTCACCATTCAGCGTCAGTTTCGGCATCCCGCCGTCGACACCATTATAACTGCTGAACACCGCCGACCATGCCCCACTCTGCTTATACAGCGCATTCGTCGCGGAAAGATCGAGCGCCTGAAATTGCGTGAATTTCATACGCTGATAGCCGAGGTTTTCGTGCACATACACATGGGGAAGAGGGTGAATCTCAGCGCTGAATTCGACCCCCCATATTTCGGAGTGCGGTATATTCACGAACATACCTTCGGGTCCATAGTTGGGCACCAGGTAGTCGCTTAAAATTTGCTGATTATGATAGCTATAATAGAAGGCTGCCGCATTCAGGCGAATCTTGTTTGGCACGACATCAGCTTTTTCCCCGACTTCAAATGCCAGAACACTCTCCGGTTTTGTCGGCCGAAGCTGAGCCTGCACCGCCGTGTCATTCGCCGTAAAGGATCCGGGCTTATAACCTTTGCTTACTTTGAAATAAACCTGGAACTGCTGGATCGGTTGCCACTGCACACCAAGATGCCCCGAGAACTGATTGTAATTGCCACCTTCGTTATAGAACGACAGCCTTTCACTATTGATATGGACAGTTTCGAGATTGAGCAGTTGCCGGTCATCAGATTCGTGATTAATCCCACCAAGCAGACGAACACCATGCGGCAGTTTATAAGTCAGGTCGGCAAATTGTGAGAAAGCCTGTTGGTTTTGTCCATAGTGCGTATTAACCATGAATCGTCTATAGTCCGTAAAATCATAATAAAATGATTGCTTCATACGAACACGATTATAATATAAACCGACAACCCACTCAATAGGTGACTGCTTTTCTGACTCCATCCTCAATTCTTGCGAAAATACGTTTGCCTGTATATTTCGATACATATCGCCACCGCGATATACAGTTCCATCCTGATCCGTGTATTCAGATTCACGCTCCGCTTCATAAGCGCTGATGCTTTTGAGGGTCGCAAAACCAAGATCTCGACTCGCCTTAATATCGACGCCCCAGAGCATATTGTTCTCGCTGGGCTTCATAGTGGCACTGCGCCCCACAAGATGTGCGAACTGCGGCGACAGATCCCAGTTAGCCTGACGGCTTCCAAGCACCGGGGTTGGAAGCGAGGGATCCAGATTCAGGACGGGCTGTCCCACCACAACCTGCGACAGGTCCCTCATCCAGTGGCCTGTCAGCATAATGTCCGTCCTGTTGTCCGGCTGCCAGGCCAGCTTGCCACGTAACGCCCCTTCATTGGCGTCGCCCAGATGCGTATGGTTCTGCGGATCATACTGCCAGCCGCCACCATGCATGGTTTGTCCAGCCAGTCGGAACTGTACATTCCTCGCCAGCGGACCAGACACATAGACATCGGTAATACTGCGTGCATAGCTTGCGATATCTTGACGCGCTCCATAGTGCCACACCTTTGTCGGATCGGCTGTATGGATATGAATCTCGCCACCAGTGTCCGCAAGACCATGCGCGGTTCCAACCGGTCCGGGCACAATGTCCACGCTAGCCGTATCGAAGAGCATCCCCGACGTCATCGTGGACAGAGGAAACGCGACATCATCCATGTACATCATGACAGGCGATGTATTGTTCTGTGTGTAATCCTGAAGTCCAACACCACGAATATAGTAATTTACCGTTGCGGTTCCAAGCATACTCTGAGTCGTAACATTTGAAGCAAGAGACTGAAGACCAACGTTACTAACAATACCTCGAGAGATCAATTCAGCAGCAGTAATGTGCGTTGCGGCGTCCGGAACAGACTGTTCTTTGGCATGAAGGAATGCCTGCCTTTGCCCCATTACAGCGATGGCTTCGTCAGGTTCCGAAGGACCTGACGACGTGTTTTGAGCATAGGATTTTCGGGTTTTTCTGGAAGAGAATGGAATGCTCTGTTTTTGTTTGGAATTTTTTCCTACCACGAGGGGAACGGAGCTTCCGAAACTCTGTTTCACCGGCGTCAAAGACACAAAAACGGCCGACATCGACAACAAGGCAAGCCGAGACACTCTCTTTTTCGTGGATGACTGATCGGTCGGGAAGAATCGATTTATTAATTTTGATATCGTAATTATAGACATAAACTGACCCCTTCCACCGCCTAGCAAACACAGCATTCGCATAGCCTCAGCAGCACACCTCTGCCGCGAGAAATCAGAAAAAATCCTGCGATACCATCCCTATAGGACCACGGTTCGATCACTGCAAACACGTTTTGATACGATTCCGATATATTATGTATAGCCGCTTCCTCGACTGAATGGTCAACCGCTTGCCGCACACCCAAAGGGCCACCCTTGCATGGCGCGTCTCGGGCCAGTCATGCAGGCGCGACGCATACTGCCTTGGTGACGGATGGTTTCTATCCGTCATATTCCTGTGTATGACGTATCCTGTCTGTTTAGCTCTGGAGGTCTCCATGTCGCACTCACGGCAGTTCTACATCGACGGGACATGGGTCGACCCGGTTGGCGATCGCACACTCGACGTCATTAATCCGGCGACGGAAGAGACATGTGCGACAATCGCGATGGGAACGGCGGCCGACGTGGACCGTGCCGTTGCCGCCGCCAAGTCGGCGTTCGACAGTTGGAGCGCCTCGACGCGCGAGGAACGGCTGACGCTGCTGGAACGGATCGCTGCGATCTACAAGCGCCGCGCGCCGGAGATGGCCCAGGCCATATCGGACGAAATGGGCGCACCGCTCGATTTCGCGCTCGAATCCCAGGCCTATACCGGCACCGCCCATCTGGAAGCCATTATCGAGGCCCTGCGCGAGTTTCCCCTCGAAGAACATGTCGGAACCGCGCTGATCACGCATGAACCCGTGGGTGTCGCCGCCCTGATCACGCCATGGAACTGGCCGATGAACCAGATCGCCAGCAAGGTCGGCCCGGCAATCGCCGCAGGCTGCACGATGGTTCTCAAGCCAAGCGAGATCGCGCCGCTCAGCGGGCTTTTATTCGCAGAAATCATGCACGAAGCCGGCACGCCGCCGGGTGTTTTCAATCTCGTCAATGGCGACGGTCCCGGTGTGGGCGAGGCCCTGTCGGCCCATCCCGATGTCGCCGTGGTCTCCTTTACCGGCTCAACCCGCGCGGGCACCGCAGTCGCCCGGGCTTCGGCGGCGTCCGTCAAGCGCGTGTTGCAGGAGCTGGGCGGCAAGTCGCCCAACATCGTTCTGCGCGATGCCGACCTGCGTGACGCGGTCAGCCGGGGTGTGAAAAGCTGCCTCGGCAACAGTGGCCAGTCCTGCAATGCGCCGACGCGCATGTTCGTGCCGCGCGAATCCCTGCAAGACGCGATGGCCATCGCGGGCGAGGTCGCCGCGAGCGTGGTCGTCGGCGATCCCCGCCAACCGGGCAGCACGCTGGGCCCGGTGGTCAGCGAGGTTCAGTTCGACAAGATCCAGGGCCTGATCCAGGCGGGCATCGACGAAGGCGCCACACTGGTCTGCGGCGGCACCGGACGTCCGGAAGGACTGACGCGCGGCTATTACGTAAAGCCGACGATCTTCGGGAACGTGACCAACACCATGACGATCGCCCGCGAGGAGATCTTCGGCCCCGTCCTCGCGATCCTGCCGTATGATACGGAGGAGGAGGCCATTGCGGCGGCGAACGACACGCCCTACGGGCTGGCCGCCTATATCCAGTCCGGTGACATCAACCACGCCCGTGCGCTGGCACGCAAACTGCGTGCCGGAAACGTCAAGATCAACGAAACGGGCTGGAGCGCCCGTGTGCCGTTCGGCGGCTACAAGCAGTCCGGCAACGGACGCGAAGGCGGCAAATGGGGCCTGATCGACTTCCTCGAAGTCAAGGCGATCCTCGGGTACGACCCGTCCTGAACGGTGTTACCTCGCAGAACGGCAGATTTACCATGACCGAACCGCTGGGCGGCCCTTTTCCCTCAGGCGTCTACGACCTCACCGCTCCCGCACCGATCGCGACCCGTCCGCTTCATGGCGCGGCCCGCACCCGCACGGCGATCATCGGGGCAGGGATCACCGGCCTGTCGGCCGCACTGCATCTTGCCGAGAGCGGCCACGACGTGTGCGTGCTGGACGCGGGCTCGATAGGATGGGGCGCGTCGGGGCGTAACGGCGGTCACGTCAACCCGGGCCTGAAACTGCCGCCCAGCGACGTCGAACGGCGGTTCGGGCCAGAAGCGGGTGCGCGGCTGGTCAAGGCGGCGTGGGCGGCGCCGGACCTGGTCTTCGATCTGGTCGGTCGCCATGGCCTGTCGTGTGAGGCAAGACAGGGGGGCACGATCCGGGCCGCCACGGGGACCAGCCAGTTGATGCCGATGCAGGCGCTCATGGCGGAGTGCCTGACGCTAGGCCGCGATGTCGCATGGCTGGACACGGCCGCGATGCACGCCTCCACGGGAGCGCACTACGCGGGTGGCATGATCGATCGCAGCGGCGGTCAGCTCAACCCCCTCGCCTACAGCCGCGAACTGGCACGCGTTGCGACGGGGAAAGGCGCCGTCATCCACACGCACGCCCGTGCTTCGTCCCTGCGGCGCGAGGCGGGACGGTGGTTAATCGGTACGGCCGCCGGAACGCTGGCGGCCGAACACGTGGTCTTTGCCACCAACGGCTATACCGATCGCCTGTGGGACAGGCTCCGCCGCTCCGTGGTGCCCGTGTTCAGCGCGATCGTCGCCACACGCCCCCTGCCCGATGCGGTGCGGCGCGCCGTGATGGCCGACGGCCAGGTTCTGTATGAGGTCGGCCACATCACGACCTATTACCGCGTGGACGCGCAAGGGCGCCTCGTGTTCGGTGGCCGATCGGGCATGTCGCCAGCCAACGGCGTCGCCGCCTTCCCCACTCTGGTGCGACGCGCCTGCGAACTGTGGCCCATGCTGTCACCGGACGATTTCACGCATGGCTGGAACGGGCAGATTGCCGCCACGAGCGACCATTACCCCCATTGGCACGAGCCGATGCCCGGCATCTTCGCAGCCGTCGGCTACAACGGGCGTGGCGTTGCGATGGCGACACTGCTTGGCCGGGAGCTGGCGCGACGCGTTGGGGGAACCGCCGAACGCGATCTACTGCTGCCCCCCACACCGCTGAAACCCATTCGCGGCCACGCCGCATGGAAACTCGCCGTCGCGGCCAAGATCGCCGAAGGCCGCCTGCGCGACCAGTTCGATCTGTAGGCGTCAGCGCGTCCCGGCGCCACGTCTTCGCGCGGCGGCAGGATCGATCTAAAGTGCCGCTCCACATGTGTTGCGAAGGACCCGCATGAGCGCTCGCTTCCCCCTGTTCGCCCTCGCCGTCGGTGCCTTCGGCATCGGCACTACGGAGTTCGCGCCGATGGGGCTGCTGCCCGACATCGCCCGCGACCTTCATGTGCCGATCCCGACCGCAGGCATGCTGATCACCGCGTACGCCGTGGGCGTCATGGTGGGCGCGCCACTGGTCACGATCGGCGCGCGGCGCGTACCCAGACACGTGCTGCTGATCAGCATGATGGCCCTCTTCACCCTCGGCAATCTCGCGGCCGCAGCGTCCTCGAACTACGTGATGCTGATGGCAGCCCGAGTCCTGACATCGCTTGCGCACGGGACATTTTTCGGCGTCGGAGCACTCGTCGCCTCCAGCCTCGTGCCCCCTTCAAAGCGGAGCAGCGCGGTCTCGACCATGTTCATGGGCCTGACGATCGCTACCATCGGCGGTGTTCCACTGGCGACATGGCTGGGCGACGCGATCGGCTGGCGCACCGCCTTCGCCTGCATCGCGGTCATCGGCGCCGTGGCGATGCTGGCCGTCTGGACCGCCCTGCCGAAACTCGCGGCGGAATCGAGCGCGGAAGTCACCCAAGAAGTGCGGGTCCTACTCGGTTTTCCGGTGCAGATGGCCCTGCTGACCACGTCGCTCGGCGCGGGTGCGATGTTCACGCTCATGACCTACATCGCGCCGATCCTGCAAACCCTCGCGCATGCGTCGCCCGGGTTCGTGACCCTTATGCTTGCTCTCGTGGGCCTGGGCTTCACGGCTGGAAACTACGTCGGCGGCAAGATGGCGGACCGCTCCCTCACCGGGACGCTGGTCGGCTTCCTCGCACTTCTGTCAGCCCTCATGTGGCTCTACCCCCTTGTCATGGGCTCGCCCGTCGCGACGGGTGTCGTCACCTTCCTGTGGGGCGTGGCCGCCTTCGGTATCGTCCCGTCTCTGCAGACGCGCGTGATGACCGCGGCGGCCGGCGCTCCCACGCTGGCCTCGTCGGTGAACATCGGGGCCTTCAACTTCGGCAACGCTCTGGGGGCCGTGGTCGGGGGCGGCGTTCTCAGCGCGGGCGCCGGTTATGCCGCCATTACGCCCGCGGGTGGTCTGGTGTCCTTCGCATCGCTTCTGATCGTGATCGTCGGCCGCAACGCGCTCTCCGCACGCACCGCGTCCTGACGCCGCGCGGGTTGCAGGGTTTTGGCCGCCCGGTTTTTCTGCTGTGATAGCAACGCCGTTTTTTCAGGAAGAAGCTCGTGAGCACACAGATCGTCGACAGATGCGCCAATATCGGTGGCGGGCGCAGCCTTCTGGACGGTGATCCCGGGCTGGTCGTCGTACGAAACGCACTTGTGGACTGCGATGCCGTCTATGGTCAGGACCGGCTGCTGGTCAGCGGCAGTGCACACTGGCAGGGCGCATCCGAGGGTGGCCTCGCCGCCATCGTCTCCGACGCCCCACAAAGCACGCTGTCGCAACCGGATCAGGCCGATCGGCTGCCCGAAAGGCGATATCTGTGGCTGGGCACCATGCCCACGGACCGTGCCCGTTTCCTCCTGACCGGTCTGACACGGCTCTGGGCCCTGTTGCGCCCGTATCCCGACGCCCCGCGCCCGGTTCTGGTGATCAGCGGCATCTCAGCCGATGCACTGTTCGATGTGCCGCACTGCGCGGAGGTGTGGCGCGCACTGGGATTCACCCCCGACGATTTCCTGACCCCGACCGTCTTCGATCGCTTCCCGAGCCTCGAGGTGCCGGGACCAGCCTTTATCGAAAACGGTCACGCCTGGTCCGTCTGGCATGACAGCATGATGCACCTGGCCGATCGTCTGGCCGCACCCTCGGACGAGTCTCCGGACGGACGGCCCCTGTACATCGCACCGGGCGACGGCCCGTCAGAGGCCGATGGTCTCGGGGCGAATGCCCAGATCAGTGCCGGGTTCCACCAGCAGGGGTTTCTCACCGTTGACACCCGCACTGTCGGCACGCTGGCCGAACGCATCCGTCTGTGGCGGCGTCACCCGACGATCGTGACATTCGCCGGGGATGCGGCGGTAATTACGGCACTTGTGCGCAACCGGATGCTGGTTCTGGTGCACGCATCCAGCAACGTCTCCGGCTCACAGGTGATGATCGACCAGCTTAACGGACATACTTCGCTCTATCTGAACGTCGAGCGCGCGATCCGCGACACGGGCGCCCCGCAGCAGGCAATCGCCGAAGGGGTGTTCGATGCCGTGCGGACCGTGCGGTCGTCCCCCCGCCCGGCACGCCCTTATCCACTTGCGCAGACACTGTTCGGCGGACAGCCCTTTCAGGATTGCTGGGGCACGCGTCTGGACATTGCGGCCGACCATGCGGCCGAAGATCAGGCGTGCAAGACCATACGCACCCTGTTCGACACGGAGACCGTCGTCTACGAAGCCCGGATTTTTATCGATAATCCGGGCGATACCGACGAAGCCCTGCATGTCTGCGTTCTGGTGCGCTACGACGCCCATCGCTGGATCGAGGTCATGCGCGATGCCATCACAGTCAGCGCCGCGACGCCGTCCTTCCCGGTACGCAAGCTGTTCTACGTTCCTCAGACCGTCACAGGGGTACGCGTGGGCCTGGTCGACGCCCACGCGGCACGTCTGGGCGCGGTGGAGCTCTTTGGCGAAACGCGTGACGATGGGCATGGGCTGACGACCTGATCCGGCGCCAAAGCTCTGCGCGGCTCGGACGCTCCTATCAGGGCGTGTTGCGAACCTCCCGCGTGGCAAGGGCGGCCCCGTAATCGGTCAGGGCGGCGGCCTGGGGGCACGCGGTGGTAACATCGCGCACCACGTCGGCACGATAGGCCTGCAGACTAACCGCGCCAAAGGGCTCGTGCCGGGCGGCCTCCACCTCTGCCTCGGTGAACGGTCGCGCACCCTTGGGCGCGCTTCCCGCCCCCAGCGTGAACATCACGTAGTTCATAAGTTCGGTCAGTTGAGGTGTCGTCAGATTGGCGAACGCTACGTTAGGCAGACGCAGGACATAACGGCGGCCGCTGTCGGTACATAAGAAATACCCGGCCTGCCCGCGCAGATCGGGCACCGTTCCCTGCCGCGACATCCCCCCGATCCCATGGCATCCCCCGCAGCCCAGCAGATAATTCGCGGGGGCATGGGTCAGCACCGGCAGCGTAGGGCGAGGTGCCTCCGCCCGCGCCGCGTGGAAAGCTGAAGCTGCGAGCAGGACAAGCGCGCACACGCCCTGAACAACGCCCCGCGCACGCACGAACGTCAGCCCGCCTGCCCGATGATCGCGGCGGTCGAGCAATGGTAAACCGCCGTCTGCGTTCCAAAGCACCAGATGATGTCGTTACTCGCCTGGGGGCGATAGATCGGCATCTCGTGGTCCGACGTGTTGCAATGACAATCGGCCGACGTCTGGCAGGTCGTGCGACCGCAGCAATCGCGATAGGCGATCACATACGACCGGCCGTCATCGGGGTTGCGGCACGTGCCGATCCACGACACGGGGGACGGCTCCGCGCCCGGCGGGCACGTATGGATGCCGCCGCCGCAGCAGCCGCACAGCAGGCCGTCAATGGCACAATGCCGCCAGTAGTCGCACTTCGTCGGGTCCGTACTCTGGGCCTTGCGCTCGAAATCGGTCAGGGTCTGCGTCGAAGGCACGGGCGCGGCATTGGCTTCCGCAGCGCGCGCGACCGGCAGAACCGGGAACGCCGGCGCGGCCATGGCCGCTCCCACGGTGCCCAGCACGCTGCGGCGCGACGAGAACTCCGCGAGATTGCGCACCAGCTTTTCGCCCAGGCGATCAAACAACGACAACGAAGACATGCGGCGCTCCTCTTGTGGCGCGACGGACCCTGTATCAGGCCGCCAAGGTCCGGGAATGGGCAGAACGGGCGTCGAGGTAGGACTGAACCGTGGTGTACCCCGTCTCACGAGCGACCATCAGGCTTTCGAGATGTTCGCGGCTGTTGACCAGACCACGAGCGATCAGCGTGCCGTCAGTCTCCATCAGCGCGGCGTACGGCAACTTGTCGATCCCGAAGACACGCCCGATCTCCGTATCGTTGACAAAGCGTTCTGGCACGATGTGATGCAAATGGGCAAAGTCGCGCTGCACGGCAGCAGCGTCATCGCCGAGAAACAGCAGATCGACCCGCTCAGCGAACGCCACCGCATGGGCGATGGAGATCAACTTGGCACTGATCGGGCATGATGCCGATACGAACAGCAGCAGCGTCGGGCGCGGCGTAACACCACCCACCGTGACGGAGGAGCCGTCCAGTGCCATCAGGGCGCGTGCCGGGACGGCCGTGCCAGGCGCCATGCCGCCGGCGGTCATCAGCGCACCGGCCGGCGCAACCTGCATCATCATGTCACCAATCCGCTGTCGCAGCCGCCAGACGCACAGCGCCAGCGCCACGATCAGGACCGCGACAAGGGCCTGCCCGGTGATCACGCTTTCCATGACGTCGCTGTCCTGCGCTGGCGTTTCACAGATCCGGCGTCAGGGCGATGCCACCGATCCGCGCATCGATGGTATGCAGCACCTTGCCACTGGCGGCATCCATCACGAACGCCTTGCCCTCGCCAGTGAGGGCATACAGCAACGGATGCTGGTCCTGCGATACGGCAATCCCGACGCAGTCCGCAGGCAGTGCGATGCGCCGCAAAAGCGTATGGGCCGTCGTGTCATACACCCAGATCTCGTTGCCTTCGCGCTTGTGGGTCCAGTAGGTCCCCATGTGCATCAGGGCGTACAGCTGGCGGGTCGCACGCTGATAGGCGAAAGGCTCCTTGCCACCCGGACGCCACGCGACGTCCTGAACGCCGGTCGTGGCAACGGGTTGGCCAGCGGCCGCCGACAACGTCCACGGCGTGCCAATCGTCGGCGTAGCGCCTAGCGACGTTTCAAACACCTTACCAGTGTAGGTTATGAAAAACGCGATCCCCGCGTGCCGGTCGATCGGGCTCTGCTCGAACACCGGATCATTGTTGGCATCGAAAAACGGTGCGACGTGGGACACTTTCGCGGCCCCGCTGGCATCCACGGCCACGTTGGTCAGCGAACCGTCACCACACAGCGACGACAGGCCGCCGCTTTTCCACGGGAACACAAGCGCGCACCCGGGCGTATCGACGGTGCGAACGACCTTCCCGGCCTTGAGATCGATCACCGTGATACCCGTGGCCGGGCTCATGTCGAAAATATAGGCCCAGTGTCCATCCTGGCTCAGATCCATATTCTGGATCTTGTAGACGGCCAGCGCGCGCGGCGGCAGTTCGATTTCCTTGACCAGGGCGAGCGTGTGCGCGTCATATGCACGCAGGAAATCTTCCCGCGGGCCGTGATCGCCGCGCGCCCACATCGTCACCGCGACATAGAAAGTCTTTCCGTCGGGACTGAACGCGGCGTTCGAAATCAGGTCACCCGGCAATGTTCCGAGAATCTGCGCCGTATCACCATTATACAGCGTGTAGGATTCCGAACCGGTAGCGGGCAGGAACCAGTGGGACGACATGGTCGGCAGTGTCGCGACCGTGCTCTGTTCGGCCTGCAGGACGGGTTGCGCGGCACGCGCCGACGGTGTCCCGGACACGCCCGACAGCCCGGCGGCCGCGATCGCCATGGCGGCCCACCGACTTTTCCTCAATCCCGCCATCCGAACTGCCTCTCCCGATTCGGCGCCGACGTCGTCGGACCCCATGCACACACGCAAATGCATTATGGATTCGAAATGACTACATGGAAAGCGTTTTAATGGCCGAAGGGCTTTGTCGTTCAGACGTCTGCCCGAACAGAAAAAGGGCGACCACCCGACGCGATCGCCCTTCCCGCGTGTGCGCTATGTCCGCGATCAGAAGGTCGCGTTGATCCGGCCGTAGTAATAGCCGCCGGTGATACCGATACCCGAATTTGTGTTGTCGTAAGGGTTGGAGCCCAGATAGTTGAACCAGGACGACAGTTTGCGCGGTCGCTGATTGAAGATGTTGTTCGCGCCAATGGCGAAATGCCAGTTATGATTGACCCGGTAACCGACTTCGAGATCCGTCAGCCACACAGGGTTGTTCCGGAACTGCGCATAGCACGAGGTCGAATACTGAAGGGAGCCGCCGTCCTTGGGGCAGATAAGGTTGGACGGAGTGGCATCCTGATACTGCACCATGGACACCGTCTCGCCATAACGCGTCTCACGCAGCGTCACGTCCCATGGACCATTGGTATAATACCCCTGCAGAATGATCTTGCTGCGCGGAGATGTCGAGGTGAGGTAGCTGACCGTCTGGTCGTTCAGGACGGGTTGACCCTGTGCGTTGTCGTTGATGTGGCGCATGCGCGTGCGGTTGATGTTAAGCGCCAGCGTCAAATCCAGCGTGCCGTACTGGTGCAGATGGAACATGTAATCCGACATGATGTCGATGCCCTGGGTGCGCGTCGAACCCACGTTGGCAAAATAGTTCGCCGCCACGTCTGCACCCGTAATACCGGCCGGCAGCGTCGCACCTGTCAGATCGATGGCCGAGATCGCCGTGTCGCCACTGACCGTCCCACCACCGAAAATACGGTCGCGAATATCAATCTGATAGACATCGACGGAGGCGTGCCACCCATCGACTGGCTCCACGATAATACCACCTTCGACACTCGTCGAACGCTCGGGCTTCAGGGCACTTGCGCCGATGCTGCGCCCGGCGGCCGAGGTCGTGGACAAAAGGCCTGTCGCGCCGGTGGGCGAGACGTTGAGGCTGCTGAAGTGCTCTTCCGGCAGGGTGGGCGCACGGAAGCCGTTGCTGATCGTGCCACGGATGGCGATGCGCCTGGTGAAGTCGTAACGCGTCGAGACCTTGCCGTTCTCGGTGTTGCCAAAATCGGTATAGTGTTCGAAGCGACCAGCGAAATCCAGATCCCAGTGCTTCAACGGGTGGAAATCCGCATCGACGTAACCCGCCCAGATATCGCGGTTCCATTTACCGGAGTTCTCTGGCATCAGGCCCGCATAGCCCTGCATGCCACCTTGTTCGTATGACGCCGGGGCACCCGGATTGATCTGATAGATCTCAAGCCTGTGCTCCGCACCGAAAGCGAGTGTCATCGGCACGGTGTGGGCGATGTTGAAACGCCGACGCAGGTCGAGGTTGTTCGTCCACTGCGACAGGCTGTAGGACTCCGCGTTCACTGTCGTGGGCGTGAAGCCGGTGCTGGTGTACAGGTTCGGATTACCCGAATTCTTGTTCCCGATCGAATCGATGTCCTCGCCCCATGTGGTGCTGAGGTCCCAGTCAAAGCCGAGGAAATGGCCGCCTTTCAGACCCAGGGTCGCGGCGTAGTCGTTTTCCTCGATCGTCTCCAGAGGCGAGAAACCCCACGGGTACAGAGCTAGAAGTGCCGTTCCCGCGGCCCCCTGAGGATTGCGGAAGTTCTCATACGCCTCGGAATGACGATGGGCATAGGTGATGTTGCCGTAGCCCTGCACGCCCTCGAACAGCGTCTTGCCGAACTCGATCGCCAGATTCTCGCGCGTCTCTTCTGGCGTCGACGTCACCATGTTCTGGTTGGACGGGAACAGGGTGCCACCCTGCGACCGGGTGTCATACGTCCTGGGCACCATGTGATCGCTGTGGGTGACCTGGCCGGAGATGTGGACGTATCCGTCGTCGCCGAAGCCGAAGCCGCCGTCGATGCCGACCTGATACTGCCAGCCGTCGCCGTTATACGCATTGGCGCCGGTCTGCGCGACCATGTTCAGCCCGTGCGGCGTCTTCTTCAGGATGATGTTCACGACGCCCGCAATCGCGTCCGAACCATACATCGCCGCCGCGCCATCGCGCAGGATCTCGATATGGTCGATCGCCGACGCCGGGATCATGTTCAGGTCGACCGGTGTCGAGCCCTGCTGCGGACCCGAATCGGCAATGATGTTCGCCGTCGTATGCCGACGCTTGCCGTCCACCAGGACCAGAACCTCGTTCGGGTTCAGGCCGCGCATCCGGATCGACGACGTCAGCGCGCCCACGTCGGCCGCCTGTCCCTGTGTCGTGATCGACGGGTCCATGCGCACGATCGCATCAGCAAGGTTGACAGCACCCGTGCGCGTCAGGGTCGCGGCCGACAGAACCGTCACCGGCGCCGTCGAATCGCGCGCGTGGCGGTTATAGGCGTGGGTGCCGGTCACGATCACCGCCTCGCCGGAATCAGCCGGAGCGCGCGACGGGCGCGCAATCGGCGCCACGACAGGTGCCGCAACAGGCGTGGCGGCCGGTGTCACCGCCGTGCGTTGGCGGGTCGTGGCGGATGCGGCGGCTTTGCCGGTTTTGTTCGTATGCTGCCTGGCAACAGTCGCGGACGTTGTGGCCGCGACCGCTTCATGAACGGAGGGAAGCACGGTCAGCATGGTAGCCGCAATGAGGATGCGTTTGGACGTCATGGGGCGCGTGTTCTTTTCCGACAGATGATCCGTTTCGGCAAGAAGATGAACAGACCCACCGCATACGTTGCAATACAGAAACGTCGAGCACCGGACGGTCACCACCGGAATGATGCGAATTTGCAACAGTCATCAACACGCAAGTACGTCAGTCAATTTTTCCCAATTACTGCAGTTACGGCATTTAAAGTTCATCGCGGCGATCATGTCGCTACCGAGATCAATGATCGATCGGCAAGGGATCGGCATCGTGCCCGGACAACAAAAAAGCGCGGCCCGTAAGGACCGCGCTTTCAAGGCGTCTTGGTGCGTCGTCGGTTTAGAACGAAGCGTTGATTCGGCCGTAGTAGTAGCCACCGGTGAAAGGGATGCTCGACGAGTTGGAATCGAACGGACGCGCACCCAGATAGTTGTTGTAAAGCTGCACGCGGCGCGGGCGGATATTGAAGATGTTGTTCGCGCCTACGGCAAAGTGCCAGTGGTGATCGAGACGATATCCGACTTCAAGATCCGTCAGCCATGCCGGCGTGTTCTTGAACTGCTGGAAGCATTTCACGGAACCGCTCAGAGCCTTGCCGTCAGCGGCGCAGACGGAACCCCAAGGCGGGTTGGTCTGATAGGTCAGCATCGACACGGTCTCGCCGTAACGGGTCTGGCGCACGGTCACGTCCCACGGACCATTCGTGTAGAAGGCCTGAAGGATGATCTTGCTGCGCGGCGATGTGGACGACAGATACGCCGCCGACTGCGCGTTCAGATACGGGTTGCCGTTCGAGTCCGTGTTGATGTGGGAGACACGCGTCCGGTTCAGGTTCAGCGCCAGCGTCAAATCCAGCGTGCCGTACTGATGCAGATGGAACATGTAGTCCGACATGATGTCGATGCCCTGTGTGCGGGTCGAACCCACATTGGCGAAGTAGTTCGCCGTCACCTTGGTCAAGTCGGTGATTCCCACGGGCAGCGTCGCACCCGTCGCCTCGATCGCGTTGACCGCCGTCGGACCATTCACGCTCAGCGAACCGGCGACCCGGTCGCGGATATTGATCTGGTAGACGTCGGCAGAGATGTGCCAGCCGTCGATCGGCTCGACAAGAATGCCGCCTTCGGCGCTCGTGGACCGCTCGGGCTTCAGGTTCTGCGCACCGACGGCCCGACCGGCGGCCGACGTCGTCGACAACAGGCCCGATGCCGCCGTCGGCGACACGTTCAGGGCACTGAAATGCTCTTCTGGCAGGGTGGGCGCACGGAAGCCGTTGCTGATCGTGCCACGGATGGCGATGCGCTTGGTGAAGTCGTAACGCGTCGAGACCTTGCCGTTCTCGGTGTTGCCAAAATCGGTATAGTGTTCGAAGCGACCAGCGAAATCCAGATCCCAGTGCTTCAACGGGTGGAAGTCGCCATCGACGTAACCGGCCCACACGTCGCGGCTCCAGTTACCTGAGTTCTGCGGCATCAGGCCCGCGTAACCGGCCGTTCCGCCATACAGGTAGGAGGCGGGTGCGCCCGGGTCGATCTTGTACATCTCAAGCCGATGCTCGGCACCGAAGGCCAGGGTCATCGGCACGGTGTGGGCGATGTTGAAACGCCGACGCAGGTCGAGGTTGTTCGTCCACTGCGACAGGCTGTAATATTCCGCGTTCACCGTCGTGGGCGTGAAGCCAGTCCGGGTGTACAGCGTCGAGTTCGCCGTGTGCTTGTTGCCGATGGAATCGCCGTCCTGACCGAAGGTCGTGCTCAGATCCCAGTCGAAACCGAGGAAATGATCGCCCTTGAGACCCAGCGTCGCGGCGAAGTCGTTCTCCTCAAGCGTCTCAAGCGGCGAGAAACCCCACGGATACAGGGCCTTGAGCAACGTGCCCGGCGATGTCACGTTGGGGCGGAAGTTCTCATACGCCTCGGAATGACGATGGGCGTAGGTGATGTTGCCGTAGCCCTGCACGCCCTCGAACAGGGTCTTGCCGAACTCGATCGCCAGATTTTCGCGCGTCTCTTCCGGCGTGCTTTCGATCTTGTTCGAATCCGCCGGAAACAGCGTTCCTCCGGCTGAGCGCGTATCGGTCGTGCGCGACACCATGTGATCGGTGTGGGTGACCTGGCCGGAGATGTGGACGTATCCGTCGTCGCCGAAGCCGAAGCCGCCGTCGATGCCGACCTGATACTGCCAGCCGTCGCCGTTATACGCGTTGGCGCCGGTCTGCGCGACCATGTTCAGCCCGTGCGGCGTCTTCTTCAGGATGATGTTCACGACGCCCGCAATCGCGTCCGAACCATACATCGCCGCCGCGCCATCGCGCAGGATCTCGATATGGTCGATCGCCGACGCCGGGATCATGTTCAGGTCGACCGGTGTCGAGCCCTGCTGCGGACCCGAATCGGCAATGATGTTCGCCGTCGTATGCCGACGTTTGCCGTCCACCAGGACCAGAACCTCGTTCGGGTTCAGGCCGCGCATCCGGATCGACGACGTCAGCGCGCCCACGTCCGAACCCTGTGTCTGGGTCGTGATGGACGGGTCCATACGCACAATGGAATCCGCCAGATTGACAGCACCCGTGCGCGTCAGGGTCGCGGCCGACAGAACCGTGACCGGCGCCGTCGAATCGCGCGCGTGGCGGTTATAGGCGTGGGTACCGGTCACGATCACCGCCTCGCCGGAATCAGCCGGAGCGCGCGACGGGCGCGCAATCGGCGCCACGACAGGAGCGGGCGCTGCCGTCGCCGCCACCGGGGCGGACATGGTCGAGGGCGCGGGACGGGTTGCGGTGTGACGCGTGCGGCCGTGAGTGGTCGCCTTGGTCGCGGAGGTTACGGTGGCAGCCTGGGCCTTAAGGGTCACGGCCGACGCGGGCACGGACAGGATCGTAGCAGCAAGCAAAAGGCGATTGAGGCTCATGATAGGTGGGCGACCCCCGAGAGACGAAGAGATGGAACGGGGGATCATTGCCGTGCCGAACAGACGCATTTCAATGGCAATTTGCGCCGGATTTTTTTTACCGTGAAGACTATGACATATTTATCACATAAAAGTTTTCCCGTCATATCAACGAGCCTTCGGAATCTCTTTTGCTGCCAGCACCTTTGCCCCGACTGACCGCATGGTCAGGGTTCTGTCGGCACCCGTATCGAACCGCCCTCATTCCGTTCCGATACATCGTTCCGGGTACGCCCTGTCTTGACCGTCCCGCGCGGGACTGCTTCCTGCGGTAGGAGCGACGCATGTCGCGTTCATCTTCCATCCACGAGGTCCAGCCGGATGCCAGAGCAACACCCCTTCACACCGCAGACGCGACGGCAGTTGCTGACCCGCATCGGGGTCGCCGCCGGTACTGCCGCGATGTATCAGGCCATGACGGCGATGGGGCACGCGGCGGGCACCGATTTCACCTCGCCGCCGACCCTGACCGGCGCGCGCAAGGGCACCACGGTGCTGGTCCTGGGATCAGGGCTGGCCGGGATGCTGGCCGCCTACGAGATGCGCAAGGCGGGCTACAACGTCCGGGTTCTCGAATTCCAAAACCGCGCGGGGGGCCGTAACTTTACCCTGCATTCGGGCGACAGCTTCACCGAACTCGGCGGCGCCTCGCAGTCCGTGAAGTTCGCGCCGGGCAACTACATCAATCCCGGCCCGTGGCGCATCCCCTATCACCATCAGGGCCTGCTGCATTACTGCCGCGAGTTCGGCGTCGCGCTCGAACCGTTCGTCGAGGTCAATCACAACAGCTATCTGCACGCGACCAATGCGTTCGGCGGCAAGCCGCAGCGCTATCGCGACGTGATGAGCGACTTCAACGGCTACACTGCCGAGATGCTGTCCAAGGCCGTCAACCAACACAAGCTGGACGACATTCTCCACCCCGACGAGCGCGAGCACGTTCTGGCGGCGATGGCAGGCTGGGGCACACTCGACTCCTCTTACCGCTATGTCAAAAGCGACCGCGTCTCTCAGCGACGGGGCTTTGCCAAACCACAGGGCGGCGGTATCGACGGGGCACCCATCCCGTCAGACCTCCTGCCGCGCGATGAAATCATGGCGTCGGGGCTGTGGAACTGGCTGTCGTTCAACATGCGTCTCGAGATGCAGACGACGATGTTCCAGCCGGTCGGCGGCATGGACCAGATCGGCAAGGCCTTCGCCAAGCAGGTCAAGGACCTGATCACGTTCGGCTGCAAGGTCAGCGCGATCCATCAGGACGACAAGGGCGTCTCGGTCACCTACACCGACGTCAATCACGGCAACCGCACGGTCGAGGCGAAAGCCGACTATTGCGTCTGCACGATCCCGCTTTCGATCCTGTCGCAGCTCGACGTGCAAGTCAGCGGACCGATGAAAGCGGCGATCGCAGCCGTGCCATATGCATCGTCGGTCAAGGTCGGGCTGGAATTCAATCGCCGCTTCTGGGAAGAGGACGACCAGATCTACGGCGGCATCAGCTTCACCGACCAGCAGATGAGCCAGATCTCCTACCCGAGCCACGGCTACTTCTCGAAAGGCAAAGCGGTCCTGCTCGGTGCCTACATGTTCGGCTCCGCGGCCTACGACTTCGCCGGCATGACGCCGGAGCAGCGGATCGAGGCGGTTCTGGAACAGGGCTCCAAGATCCATCCGCAGTACCGCAAGGAATTCTCCAACGGCGTGTCGTGGGCCTGGAGCCGCGTGCCCTGGACGCTCGGCTGCTGTTCGATGTGGAGCGAACAGGCACGCAAGACGCACTACAAGACCCTGTGCGAGGTCGATAACCGCGTGGTCCTCGCCGGTGAACACGCGTCCTATATCGGCTGCTGGCAGGAAGGCGCGATCCTGTCCTCGCTCGATGCGATCACCCGTCTCCACAAGCGCGCGATCGGAGCTGCCTGATGCCCGCCCCCCTCTTCCGCACGTCCCGCCTGCTGCCGATCGTCGCGGCCGCCCTCTGCCTTGCCGCAAGCCCGCGTCTGGCGCGTGCCGACGCCGCGGCAAACGTGGATGCGAAGTCGGCGCCCATGACGACAGGTGCCGACGTCTATCGCCATGTCTGCCAGGGCTGCCACATGCCGGACGGCAAGGGCGCCGAGGGAGCGGGCGCGCGGTTTCCCGCGTTCGCCGGCAACCCGAAACTCGCCGACAGCGGCTACCCCGTCTATGTCGTCCTGAACGGCTTCGGCGGCATGCCGTGGTTCAACGGCCGCCTGACGGACGAACAGATCGCCAACGTCGTGAACTACATCCGTACCAGCTTCGGCAACCACTACACCGATCTGATCAAGGCCTCGGACGTGGCGGGGCAAAAGCCGCCCGTGCCGACCGGTGAAGACTGAACCTCCAGGAGACACGTCCCATGATCCGTTTCCCTTTGCGTAATGCCACCCTGATTGCCGCGACACTGGTCGGGTTCGCCGGTGCTGCGCACGCCGCCGACCCCGTCCTGCGCACTCCCGCGGGCAAGTTCCCGATCGCCAGCGCGGTCGAAGTCCCGCCGGGCTACGCCACCATCTACCTCAGCGGCCTTGGCGCCGACGTCGCCGACAAGGCCGCCAAGCCGATGACGCTCGAGGCCTATGGCAACACCGAAACCCAGACGCGCAGCGCCCTGACCAAGCTTCAGGCCGAACTGGCAAAAATGAAGCTCGGCTTCGGCGACGTCGTGCAGATGCACATCTTCATGGCCGCCGACCCCAAGCTCGGCAAAATCGACTTCCCGGGCATGATGAAGGCGTATACCGAGTTCTTCGGAACGAAGGCACAGCCCAACCTGCCAAGCCGCGCCGCGTTCCAGGTCGCGGCACTGGCCAATCCGGGCTGGCTGGTCGAGATCGAACTCGTCGCCGTGCGTCCCCCCGCGAACTGAGCGGGCCTCGCCCTCGACACGATCGGCTCCCTCCCCTACAGGGGAAGGGGTCGGCCGGTTCGCTGAGCCGGCGGAAATACACGCCGCCACATCAAGCAGAGAGCCCATGGACCAGATACTTTCCCCGGACGACAGCAACAGCGGCATCGAGGGAAACCGGGACACGGCTCATTGCGATCTGGCGACGGCGGAGACCCCGACGAGAGATCTGCGGCGCATCCATTGCGACCCGAATTTCTGGTATCCCGTCGCCTGGTCACGCGAACTCAAGCCCGGGAAGACGATCGCGACGCGCTACGCGGGCGAACCGATCGCTCTGGTGCGCCCGACCGAAGGCAGCGTGTTCGCGCTGGAAGACCGCTGTGCCCACAGACAAGTGCCGCTGAGCCTCGGCAAGGTCTCCGGCCAGGCGGTCCAGTGCTGCTATCATGGCTGGGCCTATGGCCGTTCGGGCCGTTGCATCGACGTGCCGTATATCGGCAAGGGTAAACTGCCCAACGGCGTCCGGACCTATCCGTGCCGCGAACAGGGCGGCCTGATCTTCGTGTTCCCCGGCGATCCGGAACGCGCGGACACGGTCCCGCTGCCGCGCCTGTCGCAGGTGGGCAACCCGGGCTACAAGGTGCGCCGTTTCGGCCGGCCGGTCGGCTGCCACTACAGCTTCATGCATGAGAACCTGATGGATATGAACCATCAGTTCATGCATATGCGGCAGATGGGACAGATGAAGCCCCGCTTTCTCGGTCAGGAACGCGGCCCGGGCCTTGTCGAGGCGCGCTACAGCTTTGCGCGTACCAGCGGCAAGCAGCCCATGGGCGAAGCCCTGATCTTCGGCGAGCGTCGCGGCACAGGCGAGAAATACGCCCATCGGGACGTGATGACGATCCGCACCGAATATCCCTACCAGACGCTGCGCATCCAGACGGGCGACGAGGATCCGGTCATGGATCTGTGGATCGCCTACACGCCGCAGGATGCGGACCAGATGACGAACCGCGTGTTCGGCCTTCTGGCCATCAAGCGCCCCAAGATCCCGGGGCTGCTGGACGCGGCGTGGCCGTTCCTCGTCGCGTTCACCGAGCGCATTTTCCGCGAAGACCGCGACATCGTCGAGCTTGAGCAGGCGGCGTGGAACGAATGCGGCCACGACCGCAATCAGGAAGTGTTTCCGGTGATCAACGCCCTGCGTGCCCTGCTGGCCGAATGCGGCGTACCACCGGCCACTGCAGCCTGAGCGACACGCCCGTGGTGTCATCCGTTGCGGCCGGCCGTCTTCCACGCGGCGCGATCGAGGCCGGCCCGTTTCGTCTGCGTCCTCTGCGCCCCGATGATGCTGCCGTCATTCACCGGCTGGTCAACGACTGGAGCGTCGTGCGGATGCTCAGTCGCCTACCCTTTCCCTATCCACGTTCACTGACCGACGACTGGATCGCGTCGACCATCGCCGAACATGATCGCGGCGATGCCTGGCATCTGGCGGTCACGCGGCAGGATGGCGACGGCGAGACGGTACTAGGGTGTATCGGCCTGCGCATCGACGCACCGCAAAAGACCGCCACGCTGGGCTATTGGATAGGGCGCCCCTACTGGGGCACCGGTGCGGCGTCGACAGCCGCCGAACGGGTGACGCGCTGGGCCCTGGCCAACCTGCCCATCGCCCGGATCACGGCCAGCGCCGCACAGGACAACGCGGCCTCCATCGCCGTACTGCGCAAGATCGGCTTTCGCGAGGTCGGTGCCGGGCGGCAACCGTTCCTGGCCCGTGGCGGCGAACACCCCGTGACATTGTTCGAGGCGACCCACGCCGACATGCCCGGCCTTGCGACGCGGAACCCGTCCGAGGACGCCGCGCCAGACCCTTCCCCGGCCGCGGCAGTCCCGGCGCGACGTTCGGTCCTGGTGGCCGCCGCCGCCCTGCTGGACCGCGATAATCGCGTGCTGCTGGCGCGCCGCCCCGAAGGCAAGCCGATGGCGGGACTGTGGGAGTTTCCCGGCGGCAAGATCGAACAGGACGAGACCCCGGAGGATGCGCTGATCCGGGAATTGCGCGAGGAACTGGGTATCGAGGTCTCCCCGGCGTGCCTCGCGCCCTTCACCTTCGCCTCGCACGATTACGGCACATTCCATCTGCTAATGCCGCTGTTCTTGTGTCGTCGGTGGAAACACACCCCCACAGCGCGCGAAGGACAGACGCTGCGCTGGGTCCACGCCGCCGAACTCGCCGACTATCCGATGCCCGCCGCCGATCTGCCCTTTATCCCGCTGCTCCGCGACCTGCTCTGACGCAGGTCGCGACCGCCGCCGCCATTACAGCACGATCGAGCGATCCAGCCGGAAGGCCGCCTGCGCCTGACCCGGCGTCGTGACGCGAATCGAAAACAGCCCACCCGTCAACGGAAGCTCGGCCAACGTCGCCGCGTCGGTGTCCTTGCGTGCCGTTGTGATGAACAGAGTGCGGTGATCGGCGCCCCCGAAGGCAACCTTCGTGACATTGCGCGCCGGGATCGGCAGAGGTTCAAGCTCGGTCCCGTCCGGCGCGAACCGGCTGACCCGCCCGCCCTGCCACGTCCCCACCCACAGAACGCCGGCGCTGTCGGCGACGACGCCATCGGGATGGCCGTCGGCAAGACGCGCAAAGACGCGCCGGTTGGCGAGTTGCCCATCAGGACGCAGATCGAAGGCGTAGATAAGTTGGTTAGCCGAGTCGTTGTGGTAGAGCGTCGTCCCGTCCGGTGACACCGTCGGGCCGTTCGTGACCACATAGCCTTCGTCGTGACGGACGACATGCAGCTTGCCATCCGCTCCATGCGCGACCGAGTACAGGGATCCGGTCGGCTCGCTTTCCGCATCATGCATCGTCCCGAACCAGAGCCGCCCGGTCGGATCGACCCAGCCGTCATTCAGCCGGTTCCCCGGCCGTTCAGGCTCCACCACCGTATCGAGGTCGCAGGTGCCGGTGGCCGGATCGAACCAGTGCAGACCGTCCTGCATCCCGCACAACAGCAGGCGCGTCGGCGTCGGCACCACGAAGCCGGGCCGACCTGGCACCGTCCACGACCGTTTCTCGCCGGTTGCCGGATCCAGCCGGTGGATGGCACGGCCGTTGATGTCCACGAAGAACAGCGCCTGCTCGACTTCGTGCCAGACCGGTCCCTCGCCCAGTTCCGCCTTCAGGTCCCACGCGCAGACCAGGGGACCGGACACCGCGCCGGAAAGTGCTGAAGCTGTCATGATCGTGATCCTTACCTCGTCCGTCCCGCAGGGCGCCACCGGCGGTGCCCGCGCTAAAAAGCGCCTGTTCGACCGGGCGCGTGCAGGGCCATAATGAACCCCGCCACGCTACCCGCCAAGGAGGCCCCATGTCGCAACCCTCGACGACTGACGCGAATCCGACGGCCAGCGTGCTTGTCATCGGTAACGAGATCCTGTCCGGAAGGACGCAGGACGCGAACATCAATTTTCTCGCACAACGGTTGGGCGCGCTGGGGATCACCCTGCGCGAGGTACGCGTCATTCCCGACGATCACGATTTTATCGTCGCGACGATCACCGACCTGCGGGCCCGGTATGACCATCTGTTCACCACGGGCGGCATCGGCCCGACGCACGACGACATCACGTCCGAATGTGTCGCACAGGCCATGGGTGTTCCGTGGGAGATCCATCCCGAGACCTTCGCTCTGCTGGAGGCCTATTTCACGCGTGAACGGTTCAATGCCGCCCGGCAGCGCATGGCAATGCTGCCGCGCGGCGCGGTGCCGATCCGCAATCCCGTTTCTCTGGCACCGGGCTACTCTATCGGGAATGTGCATGTGATGGCGGGCGTGCCAGCCATCATGCGTGCGATGTTCGACGAACTGGCGCCAGGGCTGAGGGGCGGCCGACCGGTCGTCTCATGCAGCTGGTATGCGTTCGACCTGTTCGAGGGCGGTCTGGCGGCCGGATTCGCGGCGATTGCCAGGGATTACCCGGCCCTCGATCTTGGCTCATACCCGTTTCATCGCCCGGATGGACGTCACGGCGTGGCGCTTGTCGCCAAGGGTCTGGATCGCAGCGCTCTCGCCGGGGCATCAGACGCGATTCGCGCACTGATCGTGGCGCTGGGTGCCACACCGCAGGAAGGCGAGCCGCCTGCCTGACGGAGTGGGAGGCGGTCAGGTGACCGCTTCACGACCCATGGCGAGAAATTTCTCCCGCCGCCGCGCGCGCAACAGGGCGGGTTCCAGTCCGAGCAGCTCCGGCAACTCCGCGGCGATGGCCTTTCGAACCGTCTCCAGCGCCTTCGCCGGCTCGCGCTGCGCACCGCCAAGCGGCTCGGGGATGATGCGGTCGATCAGCCCCAGCTCCAGCAGGTCCTGAGCCGTCAGGCGCAGGGCTTCGGCTGCGGTCGGCGCCTGCTTGGGATCACGCCACAGGATCGAGGCACATGCCTCGGGCGAAATCACGGAGTAGATCGCGTGCTCCAGCATCAGGATCCGGTCGCCTGCGCCCAACGCGACCGCGCCGCCGGACCCGCCCTCGCCGATCACGGTGACGATCACCGGCACCGGCGCGTTCAGGAACACGTCGATCGAACGCGCTATGGCCTCCGCCTGACCGCGCTGCTCGGCGTCGATTCCCGGCCATGCCCCGGCGGTATCGACGAAGGTCAGGATGGGAAGCCCGAACCTGGCGGCAAGCTCGACCAGCCGCTGCGCCTTGCGGTAGCCCTCGGGACGCGCCATGCCGAAATTATGCACCAGCCGGGTCTCCAGGTCGCTGCCGCGCTCGGTCCCGATCACGACGACGGGCTGCCCCTCGAAGCGACCGACACCGCCGACGACGGCCTTGTCCTCGGCCGACAGGCGGTCGCCGGCAAGCGGGGTGAACTCGGTGATCAGCGCGCGGATGTAATCCTGCGCGTGCGGACGCTGCGCATGGCGTGCGACCTGAACTTTCTGCGCCGGCGTCAGCTTGCCGTAGATCCCGCGAAGCTGCTTTTCAGCCTTCTCGGACAGGCGGCCAACCTCATCGGCGATATTGACGCCTTCGGAGCCCGACATCTGACGCAACTCGTCGATCTTGGTCTCAAGCTCGGCGACGGATTTTTCGAAGTCTAGAAACTGACGCATGGCGTTGGCCATTAGCACAGTGGCGCCGCTTGCCAAGCATCTTGTCGCCCTCGCTGCCACAAAGATGCGTTCAAGGCCGCTCCGCACCGCCGCCGAGAGGATGGTGGCGCTCCACCAGATCACGCAGATGTTCGTCCATCACATGGGTATAGATCTGGGTGGTGCTGATATCCGCATGGCCCAGCAACGTCTGAAGGGCCCGCAGGTCCGCACCATGGGCCAGGAGGTGACTGGCAAAGGAATGGCGCAGCACATGCGGCGAGACCGCGCCCGTCGGCAGACCCGCGCGCAGGGCGACCTCCGCGAGTATATGGTCAAAGGCCTGCCGCGTGAGGGGACGCCCGGCCGTGCGGCCGGCGAACAGGGGACCGCGCGGATCGGAGTCGGCATCGCGGCCATCGATTGCCAGAAGCGCGCGTGCGGCGTCTCGCGCGCGCTCGGACAGCGGCACCAGCCGTTCCCGACCACCCTTGCCCCGCACCACGATCATCCCGGCACCACCGCCCGCCTGCGCTACCACGCGCGGTAGCGCCAGTAGTTCGGAGATGCGCAGGCCGCTGGCGTAGAGCATCTCGATCGCGGCCTGTGCGATGGCGCTACGCCGCCGCCGCAGCGGCGAGGCATCGGGAGGCGCGGTCGCCGCGTCCAGCAACGCGGCGATATCGCCCTCGCCCAGCACGCGGGGCAGCGTCACGGACCGACGCGGCGTCTCGCACTCGGCCGTGGGATCGTCACGACGAACGCCGTCGCGCATCAGGAACAGGAAATATTGCCTCAGACAGGACAGTCGCCGGGCAACTGTGCGCGCGGCGAAACCGGCCTGGCCCAGACTGGCAAGATAGCCGTGCAGATCGGTAGCTGTCGCATCGCGCAACGTGTGACCGCCATGCCGCACCACGAACGCCGTGCAGTCGTCCAGATCGCGCCGATAGGCGGCGAGCGTGTTGCGGGCCGCCCCACGTTCGGCGGCCAGCATTTCGAGGAAGGAGTCTATGCTGGCCGAGACACCGCTCAATGTGCCGCTGCGGCCGTTGGCGGGGTGGTGGGTTCCGGGGCAGGCGCGGGGGTCGCAGCCGGAACGGGCGGGGGCGTCACCGGAGCCGCCGCGCTGGCGAAGGTGCTGGCCGGAAGATCCTTGTGGACGTCCTGCGGCAGAGGCGGCTTGGCCGAAAACCCGAGCGAGAGAAAGCCGGCGAACAGGCCGACCACGACGAGCACGGCGGCGGCAAGAGCTACGCGACGCATGGAAATCCTTGTCGAGTATCAGGGCGAAAAGCGAACGAAACAGCCGGTCGTCGTCGCGCGGGACCGACACAGCGGATGGCTGCGCCTCCTGCTCTATGTTAGGTTGGCGATCATGTCACGCACCATCCTGCCCACTCTCGCGTCCCCCCCCGACGCTTTGGCCGTCGACGCGGAATCCGCGCAGCGCACCGCGACCGCCGGACGCAGCAACATCGTCCTCGTCGGTCTTATGGGTGCCGGAAAGACGACCGTCGGGCGTCGTCTGGCGCAGCGTCTGGAACTGCCCTTCATCGACGCCGACGCGGAAATCGAACGGGCCGCCGGTTGCACGATCGCCGAACTGTTCGAACGTCACGGCGAGGCGGAATTCCGCAAGGGCGAAAAGCGCGTCATCAGTCGCCTGCTGGCAGGCCGCGCCGCCGTGATCGCGACGGGCGGGGGCGCCTTCATGGACGCGGACACGCGCGCCCTGATCCGCGCCCGTGCCCGGTCGGTCTGGCTGCGCTGTCCCCTCTCGACCCTCCATCGTCGCGTGCAGGGCAAAACCCATCGTCCGCTTCTGAACGGAAGCGACCCCATCGTGGCGCTCGAGCAACTGATCGCCGTCCGCTACCCCATCTATGCAGAGGCCGACATCATCGTGGACAGCACCGACGACAGCGTGGACAACGCCGCAACGCGCGTGATCGAGGCGCTGGCCAACCACCCTCAGGCCCGTCAGGTCCACGTCGGGCTGCCGCATGACGCCTATGATGTGACTATCGGCGAAGGTTTGATCGCACGCGCAGGCGCACTGCTGGCCCCGGTCCTGCCGCAAAAGCGCGTCATCGTGATCACCGACGAGACGGTGGCGTCCCTGCATCTCGACGCCCTCATGGCGTCGTTCGAACGCACCGCCATCGCCGCGACCGCCCTGACGGTTCCGGCCGGAGAATCGTCCAAGCGTCTGGAAATTTTCGGTCAACTGAGCGACGGCCTTCTGGAACAGGGGGTCGAGCGCCGCACCACCGTCGTGGCGCTCGGTGGCGGCGTGGTCGGCGATCTCGCGGGTTTCGTGGCCGCAAGCACACTGCGCGGACTGCCCTTTGTGCAGATCCCCACGACGCTTCTCTCGCAGGTCGATTCCTCGGTCGGCGGCAAGACGGGGATCAACAGCCGCTATGGCAAGAACCTGATCGGAGCCTTCCATCAGCCCATCGCGGTGCTGGCCGACATATCGGCCCTCCGGACGCTCCCGCCCCGCGAAGTCCGGGCCGGATACGCCGAAATCCTCAAGGCAGGGCTGATCTCCGACCCCGCGCTGTTCGAATGGTGCGAGCGGAACGCGCCAGCCGTGCTGACGGGCGATCCGCAGGTCCTGTCGGAGGCGGTCGAGCGCGCCTGCGCCTTCAAGACTCGCGTCGTGCTCGATGACGAACGCGAGGAAAAGGGTGAAAATGGCCGCGCCCTGCTCAATCTGGGGCACACGTTCGCCCATGCGCTGGAAGCCGAGATGGGTTTCGACGGCCGCCTGTTACATGGCGAGGCCGTTTCGATCGGGCTTCGCCTCGCGTTCGACCTGTCGGTACGGCTGGGTGTCTGCCCGGCCGATGACCTGAAACGTATAAGCCTCCATCTCGAACGCAACGGAATGCCGGACCGGATTGCATGGCTGAACCAGCGCCTGAGCACGGAGGCGCTGCTGGATCACATGAAGCGAGACAAGAAGATGCGTGACGGACAGTTGTCCTTTGTTCTCGCACGCGGAATCGGCGCCGCGTTCACGTGCCGCGACGTACCGGCCGACAGTGTGCGGGCACTCTTCGACGATGAGGGCTGCGTGCCCTGATATTGCCCCAATCAGGGCAGAAGCACACGTCGGCGTTACCCTGCCATGCGTTAAGTTCCTATCAGCTGGGCATTTTGTTCTGTACAGACGCAATGCTGAGATTTGCGGCATGTGGCGCCCGTATGCACCCAAATCCTCCCGCGCTCCGGACTGTGCTAAAATTACCACAGTTCACGGGAGATCGTTTTTCCGGGGTGTCAGACGGGTTCCTCTGCCGGAACCTTAGGTTCTATAGGGGGTTTTGCATCACGCTGGGACGATGCCTTCTTGGTGGCGCCGTCTCGAACTTGATGATGATAAATGAGGACGAAAAAATGCGTCTACGCTCGACGTTACTCGCTACGGCCCTGATCGCCGCAGCACCGGTCGCCGCCTCGCAGGCGAGCACGATCACGGGCCCGTATGTCGATCTCGGCGGCGGGTATAACCTGATGCAGGACCAGCACGGGCACTTCTCCAATGGCACGCTCGAGGGCGGTCAGACCGGGTCGCGCGCTCGTCTGCGTCACAAGGACGGCTTCACCGGCCGCGGCGCGGTTGGCTGGGGCTTCGGCAACGGTCTGCGCGCTGAAGTCGAAGGCGTCTACAACTACTCGCAGATCAACCATCTGCGCGCCACGTCGGCTCCTGGCAGCACCAGCGGCAGCACGCAGGAATACGGCGGCCTGATCAATGTCCTGTACGACATCGATCTGACCCAGTTCGGCATCAATGTGCCTGTTACTCCGTATGTCGGCGTTGGCGCCGGCTACCTGTGGCAGCACTTCAACCCGGTGCAGACGAACTTCGCCAACGGCGTTGTTAACCGCATCGGCGGCACGAACGGCGGCTTCGCCTATCAGGGCATCGTCGGCGCAGCCTACGATATTCCGGGCGTCCCGGGTCTGGCCGTCACGGCGGACTACCGCATGATGGGCACGACGTTCACCGACGGCTCGTTCCGTTCGACCAGCTATGGTCCGATGGGCAAGATCGCCGGCAACGCGAACTTCGACCACGCGTTCCGTCATCAGTTCAACGTGGGCATCCGCTACGCCTTCGATACGGCTCCGCCGCCGCCGCCGCCGGCTCCGGTCGTCGTTCCGCCGGCTCCGACGCCCGCGCGCACCTATCTGGTGTTCTTCGACTGGGACAAGTCGGTCCTGACCTCGCGTGCGCGTGAGATCGTGGCCCAGGCAGCTCAGGCTTCGACGCACGTCCAGACGACCCGCATCGAAGTCAACGGCTACACCGACAACTCGGCTGCTCACCCCGGTGCGCGTGGCGAGAAGTACAACATGGGCCTGTCCATCCGTCGCGCTGACAGCGTGAAGGCTGAGCTGGTTCGTGACGGTGTCCCGGCGAACGCCATCGACATCCACGGTTACGGCGAGGCCCACCCGCTGGTGCCGACGGGTCCGAACACCCGCGAGCCGCAGAACCGTCGCGTCGAGATCATTCTTCACTGATCTCGTCCCGGATTTCGGGAAAAAGGGGTGCCCTTGGGCGCCCCTTTTTTTTATGAGGATCAGATGGACATCGCTTCTGATCCGGCCCCGCTCTCGCCCCCCGCCGACCCGGCTGTCGATGTGGTTCCGGTCGACCCGCTCGTTACGCCAACGGCCGAGGCACTGGCCCCCGCGGGCGCGACGCTTGCCCAGTTTTTCCGGTTCGGATGTGTCGGCGCGCTCGGTTTCGTCTGGGATGCGGGAACCGTCTATCTTCTGCGGCCGGTGGTCGGTCTCATGACGGCCACGTTCGTCGCCTATTTCGTTGCCGCCAGCCTGAACTGGCTTGCCAATCGCCTCTGGACCTTTCGGCATGTTGCCTCCGACGCCGGGCTTCTGCGCCAGTGGCTGCACTTTCTCGGCGCAAACACGGTGGGTTTTCTGCTCAACCGCAGTGCGGTGTACACGCTGTTCCTGACCGTGCCGCTGTGCGTGGCGTATCCTCCTCTGGCGCTGGCCGTCGGCGCGTTGACCGGGATGTTCGCCAACTTCAGCCTGTCGCGGCGTCTGGTCTTCCGGGTAAAGCGCCCATCCGCCAATGGACGTGACTAAGTTGCTGCGCTACGTCAGGACCACACGCGCCTGCCGCGCGCCCATTATCCGGACCAGCCACCTCGCACCATGACCAGCACCAACGATATCCGCGCGACGTTCCTCGATTATTTCGCATCGAACGATCATCAGATCGTCCCGTCATCGCCGCTTGTTCCGCGTAACGACCCGACGCTTCTGTTCACCAACGCCGGAATGGTGCAGTTCAAGAACGTCTTCACCGGCCTTGAGACGCGCCCATATCAGCGTGCGACGACCGCGCAAAAAGTGGTTCGCGCGGGCGGCAAACATAACGATCTGGACAATGTCGGGTACACGGCACGCCATCATACTTTTTTCGAGATGATGGGAAATTTCTCGTTCGGCGACTACTTCAAGGAGCGCGCGATCGAGCTGGCATGGACGCTCATCACAAGGGACTTTGGTCTTGCGAAGGACAAGCTTCTGGCCACGGTCTATTCCGAGGACGAGGAAGCCGCCGCCCTGTGGCGCAAGATCGCCGGCCTTCCGGATGACCGGATCATCCGCATCCCGACGTCCGACAATTTCTGGCGCATGGGCGACATCGGCCCCTGCGGCCCATGCTCGGAAATCTTCTACGACCACGGCCCGGACGTCTTCGGCGGCCCACCCGGCTCGCCGGATGAAGACGGCGATCGCTTCGTCGAGATCTGGAACCTCGTGTTCATGCAGTTCTTCGAGGATCCGCCGGGCACGCGCACGCCCCTGCCCCGCCCGTCCATCGACACCGGCCTGGGGCTAGAACGATTCGCCGCCATTCTCCAGGGCAAGCGCGACAATTACGATACCGACACCCTGCGTGCGCTGATCCTGGCGTCGGCCGACGTCACCGGACAGGACCCGGACGGAGCGTTCAAGGCCAGTCACCGTGTAGTGGCCGACCATCTGCGGTCGACCGCGTTTCTGATCGCTGACGGCGTCCTGCCGTCCAAGGACGGGCGCGGCTATGTCCTGCGCCGCATCATGCGCCGCGCCATGCGGCATCTGCACATGATGGGCACGCGAGAGCCGGTGTTCTTCCGTCTGGTCCCAGCCTTGATCCGGCAGATGGGGGCCGCATACCCCGAGCTGGTTCAGGCCGAGGCGCTGATCGTCGAGACGATGCGTTGGGAAGAAGAGCGTTTCAAGGCGATGCTCGAACGCGGGCTTGCCCTTCTGGCCGACGAAACCGGCCGGCTGGGCAATGGCGAGGCTCTGCCGGGCCCCGTCGCGTTCAAGCTGTACGATACGTTCGGCTTCCCGCTCGATCTGACGCAGGACGCTCTGCGCGAACAGGGGCGCAGCGTCGATGTGGCGGGTTTCGACACCGCCATGTCCGAACAGCGCACGCGCGCACGGGCCGCCTGGGTCGGGTCGGGCGACTCCGCCTCGGAGACGATCTGGTTCGAGGCGCGGGACCGCTTCGGTGCCACCGAATTCCTGGGCTACGAAACCGAGACGGCCGACGCCGAGATCACGATGCTGGTCGAGGGAAACCGCGAGGTCACATCCGCCGGCCCGGGCACCGGGGTCGCGGTACTGCTGAACCAGACGCCGTTTTATGGCGAGAGCGGTGGTCAGGTGGGCGACACCGGCATCCTGTCGGCGCCGGGCGTGCGCGTCGCGATCACCGACACCCAGAAGAAGGCCGGCGACCTTCTGGTCCATTACGGCACCGTGATCGAGGGCGAGGTACGCCCCGGTCTGGCGGTGACGGCGGCGGTCGACCATGACCGCCGCTCGGCCATCCGGGCCCACCATTCGGCAACGCATCTGCTGCATGAGGCACTCCGGCGCGCTCTGGGCACGCATGTGACGCAAAAAGGCAGCCTGAATGCGCCGGAGCGGCTGCGCTTTGACATCAGCCAGCCGCGTCCCGTGACGGCTGATGAGCTCGCCGCGGTCGAAGCCTCGGTAAACGCGCGCATTCGCGAAAATTCGGCCGTATCCACACGCTCCATGACGCCCGAGCAGGCGGTCAAGGACGGCGCGATGGCCTTGTTCGGCGAAAAATACGGCGACGAGGTCCGCGTCGTGTCGATGGGCGACGGCGAGGACGGGCGCAAGGCATATTCGATCGAACTGTGCGGCGGCACGCATGTCGGCCGAACGGGCGATATCGGCCTGTTCCGCATCGTCTCCGAAAGCGGTGTGTCGGCAGGCGTGCGTCGGATCGAGGCTGTCGCCGGAGTGGCGGCGGAGAAAGCCGCACTGCTGGCGGAACAGCGTCTGTCCCAGATGGCGTCGATGTTGCGCGTCGGCACCGCCGATGCACCCGAGCGTCTGGCCGCCATTCTGGACGAACGTCGCGCGATGGAGCGGCAGATTTCCGAGCTTCAGCGCAAACTCGTGACGGGCGGCGCCACGACCGGGGGGGCCCCTCCGGCCGCCGAGACGGTTGGCGGCGTGTCGTTCGCGGCGCGCAATCTCGGCGATGTGCCGCCGCGTGAACTCAAGACCCTGGCCGAAACCATCGGCAAGCAGCTGGGTTCGGGCGTCATCGCGCTGGCGTCGACGGCGGAAGGCAAGGCCAGCGTCGTCGTCCATGTGACGCCGGACCTGGTCCCGACACAGGACGCGGTGGCGCTGGTGCGCGCGGCGAGCGTGGCGCTCGGCGGGAAAGGCGGTGGAGGACGGCGGGAAATGGCCCAGGCCGGTGGTCCCGATGCCACCGCGGTCGACGCCGCGTTCGATGCGATCCGGACTCTGCTGGCGGCCGGGGCCTGAACAGGCCTGTTGGCAAGTCTGTGAGTAAGTCGCCTATATTACGGAAATTCCATGATTTTCGTGTATAGTTCGTATCTCACGATGAGTCATGGATGACATATCGTTGCCAGGGCCGGTTTTTTCGTAAAGGGTATGATCTCGGGCTTTTGTCGCAAGTTGGACAACGTCACATGGGGTGACCACAGGTCTCGCTTCGTTTCATGTCGCCCTCCCGGCGACGCCGGAGCGGAACCGACACCCTTGCTCAAGGAGGACTACCATGGCCGACACATCCGCTCGCGCGTCGCTGATCGAACTGCTTCACGGGGTCAAGACCTTCAACACGGACGTGTTTCCGAAGGAGAAGGAACTGTTCGCGGAACTCGCCGACGGGCAGTCGCCGGACACACTCTTCATCGCGTGCGCCGACAGCCGCGTGAACCCGAGCCTGATCACCCAGACCAAACCCGGCGAACTGTTCGTCCTGCGCAACATCGGCAACATTGTCCCCGCTTATGGCGAGATGCTGGGCGGCGTTTCATCGGCGATCGAATATGCCGTGATGGCGCTGGGTGTGTCGCACATCATCGTCTGCGGCCATTCGGACTGTGGCGCCATGAAGGCGCTTCTGAATCCCGATCCCTCGGCGCTGGACAGCATGCCGACCGTACGGTCGTGGCTGCGCAATGCCGAAGCCGCACGCGCGGTGATCGCGACAAAGCTGGAGGCCACCAGTGCCGGTCCGGCGTCGGTGCAGAGCATGGCCGAGCAGAACGTCCTGTTGCAGATCGCGCACCTGCGCACGCATCCGGCCGTTGCCGCCGCTCTCGCTCGCGGCACTCTCATTCTTCAGGGCTGGTTCTACGACATCGAAACCGGTGCCGTGACCGTTCTGGACGAGCAGACGCGGCAGAGCATCAGCGTGGACGAAGCACTGTCGCGTCTGGAGACGTCCGCCGCGGCATGACGGCGGCCTTGTGACGGACGCGCGCAGGTATGGGACGCGATCCCTGTGTCGCGGCCTCGTGTGCGTGGCACTGGGATGTTTTCCCGCCCATGTCGACGCAGTCCCCCTTAAACTGGCGACGTGGAACCTGGCGTGGCTGACCAGCCGGGCGGCGGGGGATCCGGCCCTCCCGCCGGACGTCATCGGGCATAGCGAGGCCGACCTGTCCCGACTGCAGGCCTACGCGCGCCGTCTCGATGCGGACATTGTGGGGATCGAGGAAGTCGACGACGTCAAGGCGGCACAGCGGCTGTTCCCGACGCCGCTCTATTCGGTCGTGCTGACCGATGACGACGTGGTGCAGAAGGTCGGTCTGGCCATAAAGCGGCCCTGGACCGTTACACGCAATCCCACCCTTCGGGAGCTAGACGTCTCCGACAAGGCGGCCGCCCACCATCTGCGCAGCGGCCTGGACGTTACTGTGCATAACGGCCCGCACGCCCTGCGAGTATTGGTCGTGCACCTCAAGACGGGGTGCTGGGACGATCCGCTCGGCGAACGGGGCCACTCCTGTCCGATCCTGCGCCAGCAGCTTGCCGTGCTCGACAACTGGGTGCTGGAGCGGCAGGACGAGGGTGAGCCGTTCGCCATCATCGGCGACTTCAACCGCCGCATGACGTCCGGTGATCCGTTCTATCAATCGCTCGCGCAGCAGGGCGGCGCGCTGACCCTGACGACGGCCGGACTTGCCAGCCCCTGCTGGGGCGGCGAGTATTTCATCGATCACATCCTTCTGGGGAATCAGGCCCGCCAGTGGCTCGACACCGGAAGTCTGCGCGTCTTGACCTACCAAGAACCGGCGACAGAGAAGCCGCACCTCTCCGATCACTGTCCGGTATCGGTGACACTGACGCCGCGATAATAGAGCTGCGACACAGCCACCGATCGGGCCGCTTGCCACGGAGATGCCCGATTTCGTTATAATAGTGAGAGTCGTATCGAACTTTACCCGGTTCGTTGCGTCATTTCCGCACATGCACAAGAACAAAAAGGTAATCGCCATGACGATGACGACAGGCCACTCCATCTATAGACCGGCCAGCCGCTAGATGGCCCGTCTTTCTCTCGCCGTCGCATTCACATTTCCTGCCTGTCTCACGCTTTTTTCCGCTTCATGGCCAGGCTATACCGGCGCCGCCCGGGCAGAACCCGCCGCCGTCCAGAAAATCACGACGCGGGGAAAAACCACCCACGTCGTGGCCACGCCGCGCGCGCGCTACAATTGGGATCACGCCGCACCGGACCAGACAAACGAATATCCGTCCGAGCGCGTGAACACACCCTTGGGCGCGGACAAGTTCGAGAAGGAGGCCGTGCCGCCCTTGCCGCGCCCCGAAGCGCTTCTGCCGGACCCGTACGGCTGGAACTCGTGGCTGCGCGAGCGTGGCGTGGCGCTGCTGCTGGACAACACGAACGAGATGTCCGGCATGATCACGGCGCCCACCAAGGGTTACGGGCTGCGTCAGGGGGCGAGCACTGCCGGGCAATACTCGATCGAGAACGACATTGACTGGGAACGTCTGGCGGGTGTGCGAGGTCTGTCCACCCACGCCGTGATCGTCGGGCGCTACGGCATTCCGGCGAGCCGGATGTTCGGCGACAATCTCAACCCGAGCCAGGAAATCTACGGCGGCGGTGGCAATGTCGTCGTCCATCTGGTCTATGCCTACGCCGAAGAAACGATGGCCAAGGGGCGTTTCGATGCCGCCGCCGGGCGCATGTCGTTCCTCAGCGATTTCTCGTCCAATCCGCTCTACTGCAACTTCATGAACAACTCGTTCTGCGGTAACCCCAAGGCATCGTCGGACAACACGACGCATGCGTCCTATCCGGACGCGAACTGGGCACTGCGTCTGCGGGGTCGTCCCAGCCCGCACACCTACCTCCAGGTCGGCGTCTATTTCTCGCAGTCGCAAAGCATCTACGGCGTCCAGCAATATCGCACGGGCTTCAAGTTCAATGGCGCGGATATCGACGGTGAGGCGATTCCGGTCGAACTCGGCTGGGAACCGGTGTTCGCCCACGGCACACTGCCCGGGCACTACAAGCTAGGCTACGCGCGCGATACGGCCGATCACAAGGACACCTACTACGACGGGAACGGCAACCCGTTTGCGCTGACCGGGCTACCCGCCCGCACGGTGCATGGTTCGTGGTCGGCGTGGGCGCTGGCCGACCAGATGGTCTATCACCATCCCGGCGGCGCGCCAGAAGCCGGCATCACCCTGATCGGGACGGCCTATTTCAATAACGAGCAAACCCAGACCCGTGGCCAGCAATACAGCTTCGGCATGCTCGATCGCGGGTTCTGGGGTTCGCGGCCGCAGGACGCGTTCGGGATCAATTTTTCCTATGTCCGGGTATCGGGAAAACTGACGAAGACCGAACGTCTGTATGCCATGCAGGGTCTGGCGATTCCCAACGGGTCGCTGCTGCCGCAGACCTACGGCGCGGTCATTGAGGCGATGTATCAGATCCACGTCTTCCGGGGCATCACGTTCGCACCGGACTTTCAGTACTATTTCAACCCCGGCGCACAGATCGGCCTGCGCAATCAGGCCATGCTGGGCTTCAAGAGCCACATCGAACTGTTCTGACCGTCAACGGCCGGCCCTACCCCGGGGCCGGTCGTTTCTCTTCGGGAAAGAGCACGCCGCGCGCCTGTGCCTCATCGCACGGCAGCAGATCGACCTCGACGGACATCGAGCCACGGCCGCCGCCCAGTATCATGCCGCGCACCGGGCTGATGTCCCGATAATCGCGCCCATAGGCCGTGATCACGTGCTCGCCCCCGCCTAGAATGCCGTTCGTCGGGTCGAACCCGACCCATCCCATCTCTGGGCCAAGCCACACCCCGACCCAGGCGTGCGACTGGTCGGCGCCCAGCAACTGGGCCGCATCGCCTCGCGGATAGGTACGGATGTAACCCGAGATATAACGTGCCGGCACGCCCAACCACCGCAGACCGCTGATCATCAGATTGGTGAAATCCTGACATACGCCTGCCCGTCCATCGAGAATCTCGTCAATGGTGGTGGCAAGCCCGGTCACGCCCGCGCGAAAGCTGAAATCGGTGTAGATTCGGCGTGTCAGGTGCATCACCGCGTCCCCGATGGGCCGACCCGGTGTGAACGACGTCGCAACCCATTCTCCCGCGCGCGCGGACACCGGGCAAGCCGGACTGGCCAGCGTGAACTCGGCGGCCTGCCAGGCCGAGGCGTCATGGCGCACGGCCCGGACGACACTTTCCCACGCGGGGCCCGGGGTCAGGCTGCGAGTCGGCGCGACCGACACGTCCGAGACGGCGGTCAAGACGAATGACGTATGCGGTTCCTCATGAAAAAGGCATGCGATCGGGTTGCCGAAATAGTCCGTCCCGTCCGTCCGGCGCGACGCGGGAGGGTCGACCAGCAGGGTGCTGCGCACGACCTCCTGTCCTGATGCCGCGCGTGGCGTCAGGTGGACCAGATGCGTGGCCAGATCGACCGGCGTTTCGTATGCGTAGCGCGTGACGTGGCGCACCCGGTAGATCATGCCCCGCCCTCACTCTCGCTGGTGTCGCCGTCGCCGAACGAGTCGAGGCTGTGGGGCGCCAGAACCACGAAATAGCGTCGCATGATCTTGCGAGAAAGCGCGAACAATTCCCCCCGCACCGCTTCGAGACGCGGCGAAAGGTCTGCCAACACCGGTGTGACATCGGGGTCGGCCAGCGCCGCGACGTGGTCCAGAAGCACACGCCCTTCGGCCGCGAGGGACGCGCCCGGATCCATGTCCCCCTCCAGCGACCACAGCGTGGCCTCTATCGCGCGCGCCTGAAACAGGAGGCTGCGCGGATTGCCCTCGTCACCGAACAACAGCGCGAGTGCGGTCGCCGGCACGATCTCGACACCATAGCGGGCCCGGTAGGTCAGGGTACTGTCGAACAGTTCGACGGCCAGCCGGGCGCCATCGTGCCAGCGCGCGGCGCCCCCTCCGACCAGCGTATTGCCCAGCGCGCCGGTCAACAGGCACAGCCCGGCCCCGCGCTCGATACGCCTGCCAAGGTCGAGGAACTGTCGCGCGCCGAGCCGCACCATGTTTTCGGACGTCAGACCGGCGAACATGGCGCAGAAGCGCAACGCATGACGGCAGAAGGCCAGCAGCGCCATCTCGCGCCCTTCACGCAGGTCGGGCCCCAGCCGGGCCGCCTCGATCCGAAGGGCGCGCGTCTCCTCGTCGATCGTGTCGAACAACTCGACGCTCAGACGGTCGCGCAGATCATCGGCAAGAGACCGCAGCCGCCCCAGAAGCTGGGCCGGACGCTCGTCATCGGCGAACAGCGGCGCCAGCGCGTTGCGCAGCAGCCCCATGCCCGCCCCCTCCCCGGGCCAGACAAGGCGCGGGTACCACGCCGCCAGCACCGCGAACAGCACGTCCAGCTCCGCGCGCTCGCGCGGGGATGGCCGGGCGCGGGCCAGCCGGGCACCGATCATCGCGACCACCCGGATGCCGGTCTCGAACTGCTCGACGTACCGACCCAGCCAGAACAGGTCGTCGGCGGCACGGCTGGGCAGATCGCCCTCGCCGCGCATGGCCAGTTGGGTCACACCCTGACGGTCCGCCGGTCCCATGATGCGGGTCGCGTCCTCGGCCTCCACCCAGACGTCGCGCAGCAGCCGACAGGGCGCGTCGTAAAAGCCACCCGCATCCGGGGTGCGGGCGACACCCCCCGGCAGCACGCGCCAGTCGCCGCCGTCATGGACGACGAACATCCGCAGGACGAACGGGCGGGGCTCCAGCGAACCGGCCGCGACGGACGGCACCGTGGAGAAGACGGGCGCAGGATAGGCTACGCACGGTCCGGCAGGCTCCGCCTCCGCGCGCACCGCGACCGCCCTTCGGTCCAGCGCAGCCCGGAACCAGCGTGACGCGCCCCAGGGCGCTATACAGTCCTCATCCCCTATCACCAGATGCTGGGCGATATCGGGCAGACGCAGTGTCCCGATGCCGACGTGACGCGCGATACCGTCGGTGCAGGCACCCAGCCAAGGCATCTCGATCAGCGCGGCGCGCGGATCGTTGAGCAGATGCACCGTCCCCGCCCGCGCGGCCTCCATCAGGCCCGCGATTCCGTCGCCGATCCCGTCGGCGAACTCCATCGGATCAAGCAACGCGATGTCGGCCTGCGACAACAACCCGTCGACCGGACGCAAGCCACGCACGGTCTTGAGCCACAGGGTCGCGTCGCGCACCGTCAGATCCCGTGTCTCGACCAGAAGCGCGTCCAGCCTGCGGGCCAGCGTCAGGTCGTCCTCGCGCCAGCCGGAGCCGCGTGGACGCGACAGGACCGCCAGACGCGGGGCCCGGCCGGACGACGCGCACGCCCGGCGCAGGTCGTCGCCCCAGTTTTCGAACGCTGCCCCCGGACGTTCGAGGTCATAGCTGCTGAACAACTCACCAACCGCCGGCTCCATCTGCCGACGGGCGTCGACCATGGTGCCGATCATGTCCAGGCGCGCGGCCTTCTGGGCCACGACGCGCCACTGGCCCTCTGGCCCACGCACGAGATCGACCGCGAAGGCCCGCAGCAACCGACCGCCTTCATCCCCGAACTGCCCCATCCGAACGAAACCGGACGAGCCGAACAGCAGCGACGGCGCAATGATGCCTGCCGCCAACAGCGTGCGCTGGCCATAGACATCGGCAAGGCAGGCGTCGAGCAGGTCGGCGCGCTCCAGCAGACCGCGTTCGAGGTCGGCGAACGTCCCCCGGTCGAGCAGCAGCGGGACCGGGTCGCAGGCCACCCCGCCGGGCAACGCCAGACGCGCCGCCCGCTCGGACAGTTCAGCGGCTCCAAGCTCGTTGATCGACGCCAGCAGCGCCCGCCAGTACGGACGCACACCGCCGATCCCGTCGACCATCTCATCAAAAGGCAGCGTGACGCTCATGCTTGGTGTTGTGGGGGGATTTACGGCAAAGGGCAATTGCCGTGTGATGCCGTCCGCGACCGCGCGCGGCATCCCCAGGCCAGGGAGAGGGTCTGGTCAGGCCGCGCGGGGTCAGTCGTTCCATCATGCGAGGAGACTCCCGATGATCGCGCAGGACACCCTGTCCATTCCCGGCATTTCCACCCCCGTTTCGCGCGTCGCCCTGGGCACGTGGGCGATCGGCGGCTGGATGTGGGGCGGCCCCGACGACGACAACGCCATTCGCACCATCCACCGCGCCCTGGACGAGGGCGTCAACCTGCTCGACACCGCCCCGGTCTACGGTTTTGGCCATTCGGAAGAGGTGATCGGCCGCGCGCTGGCGGGACGGCGCGACAAGGCCGTGATCGCCACCAAGGTCGGGCTGAACTGGAAGGACGAAAAGCCGTTCCGCGACAGCACACCCGCCCGTATCCGGCAGGAAATCGAGGAGTCGCTGCGTCGGCTGAAGACGGACTATATCGACCTCTATCAGGTTCACTGGCCCGACGACAAAACGCCCATCGCCGAGACCGCCGAAACCCTCGCCGCGCTGGTGAGGGAGGGCAAGGTCCGCGCTCTGGGCGTTTCGAACTATTCCGTCGAGCAGATGGAGACGTTTGCCGCGCACGCGCCACTGGCGACCGCACAGCCGCCCTACAACCTGTTCGAACGTGGGATCGAGGCCGATATCCTGCCGTATCTGGTCCGGCAAAAGCTCGTCGGCCTGGGTTATGGTCCCCTGTGCCGTGGCCTGCTGGCTGGCCGGATGACGGCGGACACCACGTTTCCGAAAGACGACCTGCGCAGCGCCGATCCCAAGTTTCAGGCCCTGCGCTTTGCCCAGTATCTGGCCGCCGTCGACAGGCTGCGCGCGCTGGCCGAACGCCATGGCACGTCGGTCATGGTGCTGGCGATTCGCTGGGTGCTCGATCAGGGTCCGATGATCGCCCTGTGGGGTGCGCGCAAGCCCGCGCAGATCGACGGGGTGTCCGACGTGTTCGGCTGGCACCTGTCGGACGAGGATCGGGCAGAGATCGACGCGATCCTGAAAGAAACCATCACCGACCCGGTCGGGCCGGAATTCATGGCGCCGCCGAACCGCTGATATCGCCACGCGCCGGGGCGAATGCCGCCCCAGTGCGAACCCCCTGTCAGGCCGGAACCTCGTCACGCGGAACCTCGCCGTGCACAAGGCGATGGATGAACGCCACCTTGTCCAGAACGGCGTTGTTCAACAGGAACGGGTAGAACTCTCCCAGTCCCATGGACCGGTTCAGGGCCGTCTCGACCGATGCCAGCGGAAACCAGGCATCGCGCACGCGGTCGAACGCGCCCGGCGCGTAGGGATCGAAATCGATCGCGACGGTCAAGGCCGCCGGGTCGGGCACGTCGGCGCGCAGGCTCATCCCATAGGACGACGCCGTCTCGAGCGCATCGACGATGTGCAGGTAATGGGCCCAGCTCTCCGCGAAGTCTTCCCACGGATGCGACGCGGCATAGGCACTGACGAAATCGTTCTGCCACCCGGGACGCGGCCCGTTGGCGTAGTGGGTTTGCAGGGCCTCGTTGTAATCGGCCCGGTCGTCGCCGAACACGGCCCGGCAGGCATCGAGACACCCGGCGTCGCGCACCAGTACGTTCCAGTAGAAATGCCCGATCTCATGCCGGAAATGACCAAGCAGCGTGCGGTAATATTCCCCCATGCTGACGCGCATCTTCTCGCGCTCGATATCATCCGCCTCGCGCAGGGCGATCGTGATGATGCCGTCCGCATGCCCGGTCAGGACGGGTGTGCCGTCAGGCTCCTGGCCCTTGAAATCGAATTCCAGGCCGCCTTCGGGGTCTTCCAGACGCGTCGGCGCCGGAAGGCCGAGCCGCACCAATGAATAGAACATGCGATGCTTGGCAAGTTCGAGCTTTTCCCAGCGCGTTTCGTTGCCCTCGATCGTCAGGTCGGGGATGATCTTGTTGTGGCGGCACGCGCGGCAATAGGTGTCGTCCGTGCCGTCGTCGCACAGCCAGTTGCACACCCCATGCTGGGCGTTGCCGCAGAGACGGAACAGGCCGTCGCTCTGGCCGGACGCATCGCGCCAGCCCGCTCCGTCTCCCTGTTCGTCGCGCTCGAGCGTGATGAAGACGTTCCCGGCCGGGTGATAGCCTATGGGCAGGTCGCAGACGCCACAGCGCTCATTGTCAAAAAAGACGACCTGCTGGCATCGTCCGCAGGAGAACAGTTTCATGCTGACCTTTTCCATCCTCTCGCACGCAACGGGAATGCCGCATCACGCGTCCGGCTTCGAACGCACGAACCGGCCCGGGGATGCATCGACCCGAAGGAGTTCCACCCATGCCCGACGACGCGGACTGGCCCGTCTATTCCCTGGCGCACGACGTGCGGGTCGAGGTCGGGCGCCGCGACGCGCCCCCTCTGGCACCGGAGGTGGAAGCCCGCGTCGACGCGCTGTGGGACGCCGCCCGGGACGCCCGCCCGACTTTGTTCAATGGGCGCGTCTTCAGCGCGGACGCCATCGCCCCGGACCTGATCACGGGCCACTGGACAGAGTTCCGCCGCGTGTTCGCCCAGATGCGTGATCCGGGACTGGTCGGCGCCCTTAACCTGCGGCCGCTAGCCGTCGTGGGGGTGTTGCAGGCGCCCGAGGGCATCGTGGTGGGCCAGCGGGCAGCCGATGCCATCTACCAGCCCGGTCGCTGGCAGGCCTGTCCCGCCGGCAGCGTGGAGTCGCGGGACGGCGACGACACCGTCGACCTGCATGCCCAGCTTCTGGCCGAAGCGGACGAGGAACTGGGCCTCGACGCGACCGCCGTGCGTGTCGGACGTCCACTGGTGGGGGTTGAACATCCCGGGACGCGTATCGTCGACCTGGCGTTCATGCTGCACACGGCGCTGCCGATCCCGGAGATCGAGGCGCGCTGGAAAGCGCGGGCCAACCGCGAGTACGCCGCCCTGCGCGCGCTGGTTCCGACGTCCGACCAGCACGCCACGCTGACCCCGCCGACGCAACGGTTCCTGGCCGCCCTGCGCGTGGTCGCGCAGGGCGGCTAAACACTGATCCTCAGCGTAGGGTGGCGCCGGTTGCCTTGGTCACGGCGGCCAGTATCCGGGCGCAGACCGCTTCGATCTCCGCGTCCGTCAGACTCTTGTCGGTGGGCTGAAGCGTGACTTCCACGCCCAGCGACTTGTGCCCCGCCTCGATCTTGTCGCCTTCATACACGTCGAACAGCCGCACTGCGCTGATCAGGGTCCGCTCCGCGCCGCGTGCCGCGCGAAGCACCGTCGCCGCGTCCACGTCGCGCGCGACGACAAACGCGAAGTCACGGGTCAGCGGCTGGAACGGCGACAGCGCGACCGCCGCCCGGCGACGCTTCTTCGGATCGGGAATCGCGTCGAGGAACAACTCGAACGCCATCACCGGGCCTTCGCACTTCAGCGCACGCTGAACCGACGGGTGCAGTTCGCCGAATGTGGCGAGCACCGTCCTGGGGCCCTGTCGAACCACGCCCGACCGCCCAGGATGGTAATGGCGCGGCGCGTCAGCCGTGACACTGGTCGCCTCCGGCGGCACGCCCAGCGCGGCCAGTGCCTCCCCCACGTCGGCGCGGACGTCCCACGGATC
>NZ_JABXXR010000007.1 GCF_013376175.1 Ameyamaea chiangmaiensis | reverse complement strand
GCCCGCGCCAGCCGCAGCACGTCCGGGGCGGGCACGGCGGACAAGCAAGCCGCCCGTGCCCACATCCTGCGCCTGACCGAAAGCCTCAACCGCATGGATCTCGACCTGCGCACCACCCGAGCGCAGGCCGCCGAACTCAGCAGCCGCCTGATCGCGACCCAGAAGGCACGGACCGAAACGCAGGCCGAGCTGGTGGCCATGCGCTCCACGCTGACCACGCGGCGGCTGACGGTCGCGATCATGGCCCTGGTCGTCGGGACCGTGGTCGGTATCGCGGGCAGCGAATTCTGGCACGCGCTCGTCCTGTCCGCGCCCACCTCCAACGCCCAATTCCTGCACGGATGATCCCCGGCCGATAGTCCCCCAAGACCCGCGCCGGACATCATCTCTCCCCCGGCGCCCCCGAAATGGAGTAGAGCATCCTTCCATGTCCGATTCCTCCCCCTTCACCGCGCCATCCCTGGCACCCGCTCTCGCACGCGCCCTGCACGACCTGCTCGGGCCGTCGGGCATCCTGACGGACGCCGGCGATGTCGCCCCGTTCACCACCGACTGGCGATCTCTTTATCAGGGGCAATGCGCGGCCGTCCTGCGCCCGGCCGACACGGCCCAACTCGCCGCGATCGTCTCCCTGTGCGGGCAGCATGCCGTGCCGATCGTTCCGCAGGGCGGCAACACCAGCATGGTCGGCGGCGCCACGCCCGATGCGTCCGGACGTGCGGTGGTGGTGTGCCTGTCGCGCATGAACCGCATCCGCGAGATCGACCCCCATGACCTCACGATGGTGGTGGAGGCCGGCGTGACGCTCAAGGCCGCGCAGGACGCCGCGCGGGAGGCTGGCATGATGCTGCCACTGTCCATCTCGTCGGAAGGCTCGGCCCAGATCGGCGGCGTGATCGCCACCAACGCGGGCGGTAACAACACCGTGCGCTATGGCAATGCGCGCGAGCTTCTGGTCGGGCTCGAAGCGGTCATGCCCGACGGGCAAGTCTTCAACGGCCTGCGCCGCCTGCGCAAGGACAACACGGGCTATGCCCTGCGCCAGCTGCTCGCCGGTTCGGAAGGCACGCTGGGTATCCTGTCCACCGTGATCCTCCAGCTCCAGCCACAGCCACGCTCGCGCGAGATCGCGCTATGCGCGGTGGCCGACGCGCAGGCCGCCCTTGCACTGTTCGGCGCTTTCCGCGCGCAGGACCCGGCCGCGATCCAGGCGTTCGAGTACATGTCCGGCACGGGCATGGCGATGGTGACCGACCTGATCGAAGGGGCGACGCTGCCTCTGGCGGAACCCGCCCCTGCCTATGTGCTGGTCGAACTGGCCAGTGCGCGCGCGGACGACACCATTCGCACGCTCATGGAAAGCGTTCTGGGCGACGCGCTGGAGAGCGGAACCGTTCTCGACGCCGTGATGGCCGAGAGCGAAAGCCAGAGTGCCGCCCTGTGGCGCCTGCGCGAGGAACACGCCGAGGCCCAGCGTCGCGCCGGCGCGAGCGTCAAGAACGACGTCTCGGTCCCGGTTTCGCGTGTGCCGGCCCTGATCGAACGCGCGACCGTTGCGTGCGAGGCCCTGATCCCCGGCATCCGCGTGGCGCCGTTCGGACATCTGGGCGACGGCAACATCCACTTCAACCTGGTCCAGCCCGAAGGCATGGACCCGGTGGCATTCCTGGCGCGCGACCACGAGATCATGGACAGCGTCTGCGCCATCGTGCGCGACCTGGACGGATCCTTCTCCGCCGAACACGGCGTGGGGCAGCTCAAGACCTACATGATGCCCGAATGGCGCGGGGGCGCGGAACTCGAGACGATGCGCCGCATCAAGCAGGCCCTCGACCCGCGCAACATCATGAACCCGGGAAAGATCTTTCCCGCGCAGCCCACCTGACTCGCCCAATGGCCGACATCCCCGGGACCGATCGCTGGCCGGCCGCCGTGGCACGTCTGCGCGCGGCCTGCCGCCTGACGCTGCTCGACCGCTATACGCTCCGCCAGCTCCTGCTTGGCCTTGTGGCCACGACCGGGGGGGCTGCGGCGCTGATCTGGCTTACGCAATCGCTGCGGTTTATCTCGCTGGTGGTCGAACGCGGCCTGTCCCTGCGAGTGTTCATCGAACTGACCAGCCTGCTGATGCCGTCGTTCATCGCGGTGATCCTGCCGATCACGACCTTTCTGGTCGTGCTGTTCGGCTATCAGCGCCTGTCGGGCGACCGGGAACTGACCGTGATGCGCGCAGCCGGGCTGTCGCAGTTCTCGCTGGCGCGGGCGGGCCTGATGTGCGCGCTGATCGCCACGGCCACGTGCTTTCTACTCAATCTCTGGATCGTGCCGAAATCCTATCATTCCTTCCGGAAATACGAATTCCAGATCCGCAACAAGATGGCGGCCTTCCTGTTACAGGAAGGCGTCTTTGCCCAGTTGTCGCCCACTATGACCGTCTATGTCCGCCAGCGCGACCGGGATGGCACCCTGCACGGCATCCTGGTCGAGGACGACCGCACGCCCCAGAGCCATGCGACGATCCTGGCCGAGCACGGCGCGCTCGTGGTCCTGAACGACCAGCCCCGCGTCATTCTGTACAACGGCACGCGTGAGGAAATCGACCGCAAGACCGGTCGCCTGAACATGCTGAGTTTTGCCCAGAACACGATGGATCTGGCGTCCAGCCACGGGGATGAGCAGCGCTTCCGCGACATCTCCGAAATGTCTCTTCACGAGCTGTTTCACCCCACAGGCGAAATGAACACGAACGCCCATGGCAAGATGGCAGTGGAAGGATGGCGCCGGCTGACCGCGCCCCTGACGGCATTCTCGTTCGCCATGATCGGCCTTCTGGCGATCCTGCGCGGCGTGTTCTCGCGGCACGGATCAATCACGCGGCCCCTGCTAGCGATCTTCGCGGTCGTGGGACTGCTGGCGGCGAACCTGATGATCCAGAATTTCGCGGGCCGCGATCTCGGACTTGTGCCGCTGATCTGGCTCGTATCGCTCGCACCGGGGCTGGTGTGCGCGGCCATCATGTTCACCGACGAGCTGCGCGATCACATCGCCGCCCGCAAGCTCGGCGCGGCCATGCGACCGACGGCTGAAGAAGACGCGGCATGAGCGTCTCGATCACCCTGTCGTTCTATGTGGCCCGACAATTCACCGCGATGGTTTTGTCCATGATCGCGGCGCTGACCGGCCTCGTGTCGCTGTTCGACTTCATCGACCTCCTGCGCCGCGTGGCGACCAAGCCCAACGTGCCCACATCGGTTGTCCTTGAAATCGCCGGGCTGCACGTGCCGTTCTTTGTCATGGATATCCTGCCGTTCGGCGTCCTGCTGGGTGGGATCGTCTGTTTCTGGCGCCTGACCCGATCGTCCGAACTGATCGTCGCCCGCGCGGCGGGGATCTCGGCGTGGCAGTTCCTGGCCGCCCCGCTGGCCTGCGCCATCCTGATCGGCACGCTGGCCACCGGCGCGCTCTCTCCCCTGTCCTCAATGATGTATCGGCGCGCGGAAGTGCTCGACCAGACCTATCTCAGCACAGGGGGGGGCAAGCTGACGCTGAACGGTGGCGATCTGTGGCTGCGCCAGATCGATACCGGCCTGGTGCCGCACGGTGTCGCCATTCTCCACGCACGCGCCATTCACATGCAGGGCCGCGTGCGCCTCGAGCTTCAGGCCATCAGCATTTTTCGTCTCGACGACCGCGACCGGCTTCTGGTGCGGGTGGAGGCACCGTCGGGCTGGCTGGGCGACGGCGCATGGATACTGGTCGATGCCAGCACGATCCTGCCCGATCATCTGCCGCGACCGGCCGGGCGTATCTCGCTGCCCACCGACCTCACACTCTCACGGGTGGAGGAAAGCTTCGCGTCGCCCGATACCCTGTCCGTCTGGGCGCTGCCGGGCTTTATCCGGCTGCTCGATCGGTCCGGCTTCTCGTCCCTCCGGCATCGGCTGCATTTCCAGACGCTGCTCGCCCTTCCGATCCTGGCCGGTACGATGGCGCTTGTCTCGGCGGGGTTTTCCATGCGACCCACTAGGCGCGGGGGAGTCGCCCGCATGATAGGCTCGGGTGTCGCAGCGGGGTTCGCACTGTTCAGTATCTCTAAAATTGCCGAACAGTTCGGCGAGTCCGGGGCACTACCGACCGTTATGGCCGCATGGGCACCGACCTGCGCGGGGCTGTGTCTGGCTGTCTCTCTCCTGCTGCATCTCGAGGACGGCTGATGACGACGCACCCAGAGGTCGGCGCCACGCTTCCGCTGCCCGGCCGACGCTATCTTCTTCTCGCCGCAGGCCTGTTCGGCACATCGACGCTGGCAGCCGTCGCCCTGTCGCCACACGCGCTGGCCCAGCAACGGCCCAGCAGCGGGCCGACGCTGCACGTCGATACCGGGCGCAAGACCACCGGCGCCGACCCGGTTACGTTCCTTGCCGATCGCACGGAGTATGACGACAAACGCGGTCTGGTGACCTGGAGCGGCAACGTCCAGATCTGGCAGGGCGATCAGGTTCTGCGCGCCGACACCGTGACCTATAATCGCGACACCGGTGTCGCCGCCGCGCGCGGACACGTCGCGATCGTCGAGCCCGACGGAAGCGTGCTGTTCTCGAACTACGCCGAATTGAGCAACGGCATGAAGGACGGGATCATGACGCGGTATTTCGCGTCCATGAACGACAACGCCAAACTGGCGGCCAGTGGCGCGCGCCGCACCAACGGCCAGCTCAACGACATGAGCCACGCGGTCTATACCGCCTGCAACATCTGCGCGCAGCACCCCGAACGGCCGCCGTTCTGGCAACTACGGGCCTATGGCGCGACGCAGGACGTGGAGCATCAGACAATCGAGTTCCGGCACGCCTGGATCGATTTCCTCGGTGTCCCGCTGGTCTATCTGCCGTGGTTCTCCATGACCGATCCGTCGGTCAAGCGGCGCAGCGGCTTTCTGACCCCCGGCATTTCGCCTCATGACCGTTATCTGGGCACCTATTTCACCCTGCCTTATTACTGGGTGATCAATGACCAGTCCGACGTGACGTTCCAGGGGCTGTTCTCCACCCGCACAGCCCCGCAGCTCAGCGCGCAGTATCGAAATCTGCTGAATTTCGGCAAGATTTCGATCATGGCCGGGGCCGCGTACGACACCCACAACCAAAGCTCCTATACCAACCTGTTCGGAACGACGACCGGCACGGCCGACGAGCACGGGTTGCAGGGATACGTTTTCGCCAAGGGCGATTTCGCCGTGTCACGCTATTGGTCGGCCGGCGCCAATATCAATCTGGCCACCTCGGCGAACTACATGCGCGACTACCGCGTGCAGGGGTACGGTCAGGAAACGCTGAACTCGAACGTCTATCTCGAGGGTCTGGGCACCGGAGGCTACGCCCGACTGGACGGCCAGTTCTATCAGGGCCTGAACCAGGGCGTCATCAACGACAGCGAGCTGCCGTGGGTGCTGCCGCGCTTCCTGTACCGCTTCAACGGGCAGCCCGATGCGTGGGGCGGCCGCTTCTCGTTCCAGACGCAGGATTTTGACGTCTACCGGTCGACCGGTGCCTCCGACCAGCGCGGCCAGCTCCAGATGAACTGGGACCGGCCGTTTCACAACAAGCTCGGCCAGCAGTGGCTGCTGACCCTGCGCTTGGACTCGATGGTCTATCGCGGCACGAACCTCGACGAGTCGCCGATCTACGTGCCCGAGGGACGTTCCCATGTCTCCGGACAGGTGCTTCCGACTGTCGCGCTGAAAATGAACTGGCCGTTCCTGCGCACCTTTGCCCGGGGCCATGGCGCACAGATCCTCGAACCCATCGCGCAGGTCATCGCAGCGCCCAACACGGGCAACAGCAATACGCGCTATCTGCCCAACGAAGACTCGCTGTCCTACGAATTCACCGACAGCACGCTGTTCTCTCTCAACCGCTACAACGGCACTGATCGTCTCGATGGCGGCATTCGCGCCAACTTCGGTGTCCACAGTAGCTGGAACTGGAATGGGCATGAGGTCGACATGCTGGTCGGCGAAAGCGTTCAGGAACATATCCAGCAGAACCGCCTGCCCTATTCGGGCCTGAACCACCATCTGTCCGATATCGTCGGTCGACTGCGGCTGGCGCCCAATCCGTTTTTGAACATGACCGTGCGCGGGCGGATCGACCCCTATACCGGCCGGATCGATTTCGGTGACGGCCTGCTCAGCGCCGGGGTCAACCACTTCCACGTGTTCGGCGGTTATGTCTACGAACCCGTGACGCCCTATTACTACTACGTCAACGACCTGCGGACGGGCACGCCGCCCTCGGTCTATTTCCAGCGCACGAACGAGGTCACGGCGGGCTTTTCCACAAACTGGCGCGAGTATCACCTGTCGGCCTACGCCCGGAGGTCTCTGTCACGCCACGAGTTCGTAGCTCTTGGCGGCGACATCGGGTACAGCAACGATTGCTTTGGCATCGACCTGCTGTATCTCAAACAATACACCTCGATCGGCGGCCAGCAGCGGAATTCCACCATTCTGTTCAATCTGACCTTCAAGACCATCGGCTCGTTCGGCGTGAAGTAATGCCGTTCCCACAAGGCGCGTGCCTGTTTTACGACACGCGCACCCGCCGATGGTTGCCCCTGTTTCAATGCTGACCCAGGCTCTGGTATGATCCCTGTCGAGATCGTCCGCACCGACCAAGAAAGACACCTTTTCATGCGCCTTTCGATGCCTGGCCTGCTTCTGACGCTGACAGCCCTTGCCGGCACTCCGGCGCTGGCGGCACCAGGCCACACCCATGCGGCCAGGACGACTGCGCCGGGCGCGCAGGCCGAGGGGGCACCCGAAGAGCAGATTATTGCCGTGATCAATAACACGCTGCTTACCCAGCGTGACGTCGACAGCCGCGGTCGCCTCTTCGCGCTGTCGACCGGCCTGCAGATGACCCCCGAACTGGTGGCGCGCCTGCGCCCGCAGATCGTGCGGCAGCTGATCGACGAGCGTCTGCGCCAGCAGGAGATGCTGTCGCGCCACATCAACATCGCGCCCGAGCAGATCGCCGCCGCCATTTCGGACATCGAGCGCCGGAACGGCATGCCGGAAAACGCGCTGCGCGATAAGCTGTCGCAGGACGGCGTGTCCCTGACGACGCTGATCGACCAGATCCGCGTCCAGATCGGCTGGACGCAGGTTCTGCGGCAGGAAGTCGGCGATCGCGGCCGCGTCACGGCACAGGAAATCGCCCAGCGCGAGGCCGCCCTCCAGCGCGAGGACGGCAAGCCGCAATACATGATCAGTGAAATCTTCATCCCGGTCGAAGATCCCCGCCACTCCGAAAGCGAGCTGGCCTTCACGCAGACGATCATCCAGGAACTGCGCAACGGGGCACCCTTTGCCATCGTCGCCGCCCAGTTCTCCCAGAGCCAGACAGCGCTGGAGGGTGGATCACTGGGCTGGGTGCAGGAAGACAACCTCGATCCGGAGGTCGTCGCGGTGGCACGCCAGATGCCGATCGGTGCGATTTCCAACCCGATCCGCGTCGCCGGCGGCTACGTCATCGCAACGCTGGAAGGCAAGCGCACGATCGGCCACCAGATGGGCACCCTCGTCACCCTGCGTCAGGCCTTCGTGCCCTTCGACACCCCCCTCAACCCGCAGGCACCGACGCCGCAGCAACGCGAAGCGCTGCAGAAAGCCGGCCAGATCGCCCAGTCCGCCCATTCGTGCGAGCAGCTGGCGGAGTTTAACCACCAGCTTGGCGAGAAGCGGCCGTCCGACCCCGGCCAACTGCAACTCGAACGGATCAATCCGCAGATGCGCGGCGTGCTGGAAGGCCTGACGCCGGGCACACCCAGCCATCCTCTGGTGTCGACGGACGGGATCGACATCCTGATGGTATGTTCGCGTCAGCAGAAGAACTTCGCCCAGCAGTCGCCCGCCGATATCGCGGACCAGCTGATGAACGAGCGTGTCGAACAGGCCTCGCGCCAGCTTGACCGCGATCTGCACCGCCGGTCGGTCATCGATGTGCGCGACAAGACCGTGCCCAACCGCGTCTGATGGCGGAGCTCAACGCGGCTCCCGTCCCAGGACCGCAGGAGAGCCTGCGCGAGACCGTCGCCCGCCACGGGCTGGATCCGCGCAAGGCGCTCGGCCAACATTTTCTGCTCGACCTGAACGTCACCACCCGCATTGCCGCCCTGGCGGGAGACCTGGCGGGACGCACGGTAGTCGAGGTCGGCCCTGGCCCGGGTGGCCTGACACGCGCCCTGCTGGCGAGCCCCACGGCGCATATCCATGCGGTGGAGATCGACCCGCGCGCCTGCGCCATCATCGCCGAACTTGCCGCCGGTTCGCCCGATCGGCTGTCGCTGGTGCAGGGCGATGCCACACGTCTTGATCTCGCCGCGCTCGGGCCGGCGCCACGTCAGGTCATTGCCAACCTGCCGTATAATGTCGGCACGCCGCTTCTGGTCGGCTGGCTGCGACAGGCGGCCGCGTGGGAAAAACTGACGTTGATGTTCCAGCTCGAAGTCGCCGAGCGCATCTGCGCCGCCCCCGACAGCGCGCATTACGGTCGTCTTGCGGTTCTGGCACAGTGGTGCGCGCGCTGCGCCATCGTGATGCGGGTACCGCCCGGTGCGTTCTCGCCCCCGCCGAAGGTCTGGTCGGCGGTCGCGCAACTGACGCCCCATGCCACCCAGCCCGTACCCGATCTTTTCCGGGCCATGGAGCGGGTCACAGCCGCCGCATTCGGCCAGCGACGCAAGATGCTGCGCGGTGCCCTCAAGGCGATCGGCGGTGAACGCCTGCTATCCGAGGCCGGGATCGATGGCAGCCGGCGCGCGGAAACACTCGAGGTCAGCGAGTTCGAGCGTCTGGCCAAGGCGCATCTCGGCGCAGGGGGCTGATCGGCCTCCGACCACGACCGCGATCGTGCGTCAGTGGTGCGGAAGGCCCATGCCGGCCTGCGTCGCCGTTCGCATCGCCCGCGACCACACGCCATCACCACCCGACCGCCACCATGATCGCACGCAGTGGCGGATCGGCACGGACGGCTGATGCATTACAGTGTGGCAACCTTGCCCCATAAGCTGCGATAGTGACGCATGACCACCATTGAAGACTGCGCCGTCGTCGGCTTCCTGTTCATCGCAGCGTTCGGTTTCCTCTATTTCGGCAAGTAGGTACGCCACCGACCGGCCGTCGCCCGGCCCATCCGGGTTGCCGGTTCCCCCGATGAAGCGTCCCGGAACGTGCGTCCCCATCCCATCGGGTCGCAGCATAGTCCCGACGGAGCATAGACCGGGGATTGGCGTGAGCATCGACAATAGATGGAACATGGTGACGCCGCGTCTGGCACAAGACGGCGCTGGTGGCGCTCCGCGCGCTGGCCATCGTCAATCCATTCTATCAGGTGGTGTCCGGCTTCTGCGGCGTGCTGCTGAACTTCGGGTCCGTGCAGCCGACGCCGCTCACTCCGGGACTTCATGGCGCCGTCCCGGTGTATCAGACGATCGTCGTGGTCTCGACACAGCCGCAAACCGTGACGTCGGAGGAACGGGCGGCCACGCACGACCTGCAGAACGTCCACACGGCAGTGTCCGTCACCTTCCCCATCAACGCGGCCGACGCACCGGATGTCTACCGTGATTTTCGACCGTTCGACAGTCCGGGATCACGAATCATCGGCCTTACGGCCTCCAACGACGTCAAGGCGGTGACCGCGAGTTATAACGCCGAGGACCAGATCACCCGCCACGATGCCGTGGACAGTCAGATCAAGGACCTCGTGGTCACGTCCCTTCTGCCTTACCCTCTGAGTATCGAGGCGGTGAACATTTCCAACCTCACGTTCTCACCGGCATACGAACCGGCATTCGAAGCCAGGCAGGTCGCGCAGCCGCAGGCGGTGCAGGCCACAGCGCAGGCCAACACGCTGGTATCGCAGTCGCTGACGCCGGTTCTGTTGCAGCAAAAGGCACTCGACCGGTGGAGCGGCACGCTGCCGGTCTATCTCAGCGCTGGGCCGCCCCGCCCTTCACCGGCAACGCACCTACCGGCCAGATGACAGCGGCGGCGAAGGACCTCCGGTAGGCCCGGACGGAGGCGTGTCATCGCCGGGGGCGTGTCGCCTTCGCTGAACATCTGGCGCCAGTCGAAGACACACCTCCGGCACACGACCGTTGTTAAAACGTCACAATTACAGCCGCACACACGCCCTTCACGGACCGTGACGTCCGTCGTGGATCTGATATATTTATGTTTTTTTTCAATGTATTGAACGTGACACCGATAACCACATAGGCTTCGCCATCCGTATGGTTTGAACGTGCAACAAAATGTGCCCATAAAGACACACTTTGCCCAAATAGCGTCAAAACACGGATTCAAGAAATACACGGCGCAATATACGACTGGTAATGACACCACAGACAACGCGTTGAATTTAAACTTCAACCGATCGAAACCGTTGATTGTGGAGACGCCGCCTTGCCCCCAGTCCTTGTGTCCTTGACAGGGTCACCGCTGACAACTCGGCAGAAGCCTGAGCGACGCACAGGCCTGCGCGGAACGCTTCTGATGGCCTCACTGCTTCCGTTCTCCGCCGTCACGCTAGCCATCGCGGCGGACGGCGCAGCGGCGGCGCAGACCACGTACCCGTCCCTGTCGGCGAACCCGAAGGCACGGACAATCAACACCAGCGTGAACGACCCGGCCCGTTCGCCGCAACCCACCGACTCCGGCGAGACGGTCATCGTCACCGGCACCCGCGAGACCGGCAAGAAAGCGCGCGACAGCGTCGCGCCCCTCGACATCATCACGTCCAGGCAACTCGCCTCGACCGGGCAGCCGAATCTTCTGCAGGCCCTGGCGCAGGTGCTGCCGTCGCTGACCATCCCCACCGGCGGCTTCGACACGGGCGCGTTGACCCGTTCCTTCAGCCTGCGCGGCCTCAGCCCGAACGAAACGCTGGTGCTGGTGGATGGCAAGCGCCGTCACACGACCGCCAATCTCTATGCCGACGGCGGCCCGCAACAGGGCTCGACCCCGGTCGATGTCAGCATGATCCCGATGTCGGCGATCGACCACGTCGAAATCCTGCGTGACGGCGCGTCCGCCCAGTATGGTTCGGACGCCGTGGCCGGCGTGGTCAACATCATCCTCAAGAAGCAGAATCACGGGTTCAACGCGCAATCGATCACCGGCATCAACGCCGATGAAGACGGTTTTCAGCAGGGCGTCGATCTCGACGGCGGCACGACCCTGGGCAATCGCGGCTACGTGCATGTCAGCGGCGAGTTCTTCCATCAGGACCACACCTATCGCAGTGCGCCGGACGCGCGCACCGGCACCACGGTCAACAAGGTCCTCGGACAGCCGGAAGAGAGCCGCGAAAGCGTCGCGATCAAGGCCGGTTATCACATCACCGACGCTATCGAAGCCTATGCGCTCGCGACCTACGCCCACCGGCATGCGGAGTCGTTCCAGAACTATCGTCTGGCCAGGTCGCTTGCGAATTATCCGGCCTATGCCGCGATTTATCCCAATGGCTATTCCCCGCTCGAAACACTCGAAGAGAACGACTGGGAAGTCACCGCCGGCCTGAGGGGTGTAGCCCTTGGGTGGAACTGGGATCTCTCCTCCGTCTATGGCCGCGATTACGACCAGATCGGCCTGAAGCAGTCCGCCAACCTGCCCCTGTCCACCGCGACCGGCCAGACCCCCACGCGTTTCCCGGACGTGCAGGGCTTCAATAACGCGCAATGGAGCAACAGCTTCGACCTCAGCCGCGCGTTTCACGTCTCCGGCTGGCCACACAGCATCAACGTCGCCGGTGGCGCGACCTACCGCTACGAGAGCTATTCCCTCGGCACAGGCGCGCCTGATACGACGATTTACGGCGGATCGGATGCCCTGGCCGGAATCAATGCCGGCAACGCCAGCAATTCCAGCCGCGACGTGGTCGGCGGCTACATCGACGTCGCCACCCACCTGACGAAAAACTGGCAGCTCGACCTGGCCGGACGGTTCGAGCACTACACCGATGTCGGCAATACCGAGACGGGAAAGGTCTCGACCCGTTACGACGCTTTCAAATGGCTCGCCTTTCGCGGCACCATCTCGAACGGCTTCCACGCGCCGACACTGGCGCAGGAACATTACAGTTCCCTGACGCTGTCCCCGACCGCCGCGCGCGGGTTGATCGCCGCCAACTCACCCGGCGCCCTCGCCAACGGCGCATCGCAACTCAAGCCGGAACGCTCGACCAACGCTACCGCCGGTATCATCCTCGAGCCGGTGCGAAAGCTGCACATCACCGCCGATGTCTACCAGATCAATCTGCGCGACCAGATCCTGCCCGGAGGCAACATCACCGGCGACCAGGCGCGCTCCGCCCTCGGGCTGAACGGCTTCACCCTGCCGGCCGGATCGGCAAGCTGGTCGGCGTCTTCGCTGTCCGCCAACTGGTTCGCCAATGTTGCCAGCACCCGCACGCAGGGGCTGGACATCACCGCGACCTACCCGACGCAGCTCGGCGATATCGGCGTCATCAACTGGGACGTCGCGATCAACCTCAACCGCACCCGCCTGTCGCACCAGACGATGAACACCGTGACCGGGACGCCCCTGCTGAACGCGCAGAGCGTGGCCTACATCACCACGGCCTATCCGCGCAGCAAGATGATCTGGGGCGGACGTTTCAGCAGCGGCCGCTGGACGGTCGGCGTGCATGAAATCCGCTACGGCCAGACGACGTCCCAACTGACCTATTATGGCGGCGCGGGCAACACCAGTTCCCTGTCCAGCACCGTCTTTCGTGAATACCGCAACGTGCCCAAATTCGTCACCAACCTGGATATTACGTACCGCGTCAGTCACGCCTGGTCCGTCACACTCGGCGCGAACAACCTGTTCGATGCCAAGCCGAGTGCGGTGCCCGACGGCAACCGTTATCTCGGCGTGCCACAATACTACATGAGCACGTCGCAGCTCGATATGAACGGCGGCTTCTACTACCTGCGCGCCAACCTGAGCCTCTGAACCCGATTCCGGCTCAGAGGTCACCCCCACAACGGCCGTCATAGCCCGTGGGGGAATACGATGCTCCTGCGTGACGCATCCCGTGGCGACCCGGTTCACCTGCCCCAGCAAAGGGAATCGTGTGCCGGCAACCCATGTATTTATGCGAGCGCTCGCCGTAAAGCGGGCCTCATCACGTAGTGCCATTCGCTCGCTCAAACAGGACCGACCGACACTCAAAAGAGTTGGGTAGGTGTCCTCTCCTACGTCACACAGAGGGCCAATCGGCATTCGCGGGCTATACCGTCTGCCTCTGGAGCACGAATTTCTAACAAAACACGGTGAGGGTCATACCTGTCAGACCACTACCGGCCGCACTGACAGCAGGCATAGTCTCTGCAGGTGTGCATGACCAATCAACATGGGAAGACGAGCGTTGCCCTTCTACGGTTTAGATCTTCTGGACGAAATTGAGCTTTACCTTCGCGGGAAGGCGACGAAGGCGGGCACGCCTTTCTTGGATGCCTCTGGGGCCGCCCTGTATTCCGACGCAAACTCACTGAAGCCTTCGAGGCTGTATTTCCTAGGGAAAAATCCGGGAGGGAATCCGACCAAACCCGATAACGGCACTATCGGCAAAAATCTCGTGGATGCCCGCGGACACTGGAATGCTTTTACTGGCGAGCGGTGGGACAATAACCAAGGTGGAGAGTATTCCGAAGGCGAAGCCCCCATACAGAAGCGAGTTCAGTTTCTATGCAAGCGACTGGGCCTGAACATTCAGGACGTCCCGGCGAGCAATCTAGTGTTCACGCGGTCCAGCGATGTTCCTGGGCACACCGATTACGCTCATGATCTGGAAATCTGCAAGCACGTGCACGAGTTGATCATCGATGCGGTCCAGCCAGATTTCATCTTCACGCATGGCACCGTTGACGTCTTTCTCGACGCATTCAACGGCCACGTAATCGAACCCAGCAGAAACTCAGGGCATGGCGAGTGGATGGCGCATCGCGGCTTCTTCACGATCGGGGGGCGCAAGATTCCATTCGGCAATGTGCCTCACCTGTCGAGGTATGAGATATCAGACACAAGCGACGCGCGCCTCGAAGCCCTGGATTGGGCTACGGAGTTTTGCCCGAGAGATTAGCAAGCCGTGGCCGATAGTGGTGGCTGATGGCATGGGCCAGTTCCGATGACGTAAAGCATGGCCCACGCCCACGCAGAATCGGGCGCGTCGGGGCACGGTAGAAACGAAAACGACCTGGCCCCATTACAAGAACAAGCTGCACGGATTTTGCACGGCTTTACGTAGCGAACACCGGCATTTTCCAGGATTTCACGGGCTACCAATGCGGAAAATCCCCGCGCCAACATGTGCGGCACCGGGATGTACATAGCAATTTCAATGAAATCGGATGGTGGGTGCGACAGGGATTGAACCTGTGACCCCCGCCGTGTGAAGGCGATGCAGATTGCATCTATCTATCTGATTATACACATCTATTTATTTGGCACGTCATTATGGCACGGATTTGGCACGTCGCCGGCGATATCCGGCCAGTCGGTATAAGCCAGCCATGCCATAATCGCAGTCCGATAGTGGTCGGGCATTTTTTTCGCGTACCGCGTCACCATGGTGATGGTCTGCCAGCCGCCATCCTCCTTCAATTTGAGCAAATCTTTGTGAACGCAGTAATGCCATGTCGCGAATGTGTGACGCATCGCGTGCGGAGTAAGGTCCGGCACAAACTGGCGCTTTGGCCGCCGCTCGCCATTGGGTGTCCACACCCGATCATGGCCCGGTAGACCGGCCCGCTTGCAGGCGTATGCCCACGCACTCTTGATCTGGCCGCCCCCCGTGCGCCCGGTGTCGTAATACCCCTCACCCACCTCCTTCCCCGATTCGGCGCCTGCCGGCCGGCGACTCCGAACGGGTCGGAACACGCGCCCCGTCCTGTGCCCGATGCCTGTCAGCGCCAAGATTACGACAGGGGGTAGGTCGATATGGCGTTCGTCTCCCTGCTTCTGCCAGACGACAGCGCGGCGCCCTTGCAGGTCGACATCCGCCCACTCCAGTTCCAGCGCCTCAGACATGCGGGCGCCTGTCGCGATCAGGAATACCAAGAGCGGCCGGACATGCTTGGCGGCAGAGTTCACGAGGTCCGTAGCCTCATCAGGACGCAGAAAGCGCATCTTGGTCTGGGCTACCCTGGGACGCTCGAACGCAGGTTTCGCGCACCATCCACGAACCGCCGAGAACTCAAGGATCGCCCGCAACGGGGTAAGAACGGCGCGAATCTTTGTTGCGCCAGAAGCTTCAGCACCCTTGGTTAGAATTGCTTTGTAAGCATGATCGAGGTCGCTTTGACCTATTGAGTCGACCTTGCGCCTTCCAAAGTGGTTGAGCAGACGCTCTGTGTGGGTAAGCGTTGTGGCGCTGCGCTGCTCAGCTTCGAGGTAGGCGGTTACGGCGCTGGCGAACGTAACGACGGCCCGCTTGCCGTAGACCGATTCTTCCCATAATTCCGCTTCGCGTTTTGCGCGGTAAGCCTCTGCCTGTTTTTGGTCAGAAGTTCCTGTGCTTTCAAATATGCCCTGTCCACGGACGGTTCCACGGACATAGAGCGTTTCGCGGCCTTTCCGCTTGACGATGGTAAGGGGCATTCAAGGCTTTCAAGCAGTCTGTTTAAGTCGTCTCGACGGAAAAATATCTTCCTCCCGATACGCCTATGGGTTGGTGCGCCGTTGAATTCCGGCACCCCTTTCAGGTGATTGAGCAGCTTCGTTCGCCCAACAATCCCGCGCAGATCAGACAGCGCCTGTTCGAACGTAATATAGCCATCAGCAATCAAGTCCCCCATCACCCCCCCTCCTGTCGGCATGAGTTCTCCAATGCGTCGAAGGCATCTCTGCATGTTCCAGTCAGAAAGATGCCTATTCCGTAGATTTGGAGACCAACGCTACCTGCCATAAAGAACGCGGCGATGGCCCCGGCGATCAGCAGGATGATCAACCACCAAACTAGGAAGCGGGCTTTGCGGATAACCATCACTCCCCCTCCCTACGCACGAGATACCAACCACGCTTATGCAGATCGCCCAGAACGTCCTGCGCATGGCGCAGTGCATGCGTCTCTGTTTCGTAGTCGCTACTGCCGCTCATTGCAGAGTGAAGAGCGGCGACCTCGCGCGCTTCTGACAGGCCTACCTCGATCTTGCCGAACGCCTCCCCGGCCTGCGGCGGCACGCACGGACCGACGTAGCGCCATCCGCTACCGAATGCACTGCATGGGCCGTAACAGTATCCCCATATGCGCCACTCCTGATCGAGCCACTCAAACGGGTGACTGCCGCATGTTGATCGCAACCAGTGGTAGGTCCGGTCCTCCGTCCCTTCCGGCGGCCTGCACTCGCGGTCAGTCATGACGCAAACCTCCTCCGACGCGCCGCGACCTGGCTGCGCCTCTGTTCCTTGGCTGTCTGACCGCCTTCCCCAAACCAATAGCGAACCGGAAAGGCGTCCTCATCACGCGCGATCATGAAATCGCCCCCATTTCGGCAGATGCGCCCTTTCGCGTCGGCACAGAGTGGGTTTGTACCGCCGATCCATGACGTGGCTTTGCACACCCACGTCTGGAAGCACCCGAACTCGCCGTCCGGCTCTCTCGACGGTAATGCGCGGTCAGTCATAGCTTGTCTCCGCTGGTGGTGCGGGGAGCGGCATCCAGTGGGTGCATTCATAGGAATGCCTTTCCTCCATTCCCCAACTCGCAACACTGTCGTCTGTCCAAGCCCCCTTCCATTCATACAGCCCAGTTTCTTCGTTGGTTTCGCCACTGAACTCCGCATCCCAATAAACGCGCACAACGAATGTCTTGCCGTCGTTTCTCTGCCATGAGGCCAGAATATTCGTCCCATCCCTCGGCGCACTCTCGATCGGACGCCATGCAGCGACGTCGGCGGCTTGGAGCACCGCGACGATTTCCCTTCGAAGGCATGCGCGTTCAAACTCGCGTTCATGGACCTTGCGATCATCCGTTTCATGCAGAACGACGGTTTTGCCTTCGCGTTCTTCCGCTTCATGATCGCGGATGACGTATCGCTTCTTTTCGTCCGTGCTGTAGTTAAAGCCGCCGATTGCCCCATCCCCCCATGTGCGATCTCTCCACCGACGCGCTTGCAGAACGGCGTCGATCGCCGCCTCGATCCTCGGGTCAGTCATGGCGCGCCATCTCCCTTCGTCTGCGCGGCGAGGGCTGCGGCCTCTGCTTCCTCTTCCGTCCCAAACCGATGAACATCTCCGTTCTCATCCATAAAAGCGAAGAAACTTGCCACCTCTGCCGCCTCACCAATTTCAGAGATTTGATACGCGTCATTGTATTCGATGAGGTCTGCAACCGATCCGGCGACGTTCTCCCCGTCGTCCTTCATATAAACCCACGTTTCTTTCAAGCGTGCGTCCATAGAAGCCTTATACTTGCGCAACTCCGCGATCTGCGCCGCCAGACGCTCCACCGTATCCAGCGCGTTCGACAGGTCTTTCGCGTTCGTCTCGTTCGCCGCGATCGAGCCTTCGCGGAAGCCTCTGCGTTCGGCTTCGGCGATGTGCATCTTGGCCACACCTTCTGCTAAGCGCGTGTCAATATTTAGCGTGGCAGTAAGGGACTTGACCTGATCCTCACGGCTCCGCATAGCGTCGGTCATGGTGCGACCTCTCTGCGCTTTAATGTCAGCCGGAGTTCTCGAATACGCGTAAGCATGGACTCAAACGAAGGAACATCATCATGTTTTGTTATCATCCCTAGAGCATCGGCAAGATCATACTGAAGCCCGGCTCTTTCGACCTGCATACCCAGCACCACTCCCTCGGCCTTATGTTTCGCATCAGCATGGCGCGAACATGCAGCGTAGGCTTCTCGAAGGAGGCTTTTACGCTCGCTCATCGCCCACCCTCCTGATCCATGGCGGACCGACAAGGTGCGGGCGTCTTGCGCCTCACGGGCGTGGTAAATGCTCTTTCAACATCCCACTTTGCCACCGCAATCCTATAAGAAAGGGTCAGCTCATTTATACCCAAAAACCTGGCCCAATCAGTTAACACCATAGTCCTTCCATTGAAGGAAATTCGATTACATGTCCTCTGATTCTTGCGCTGCTGCATGGCTGTGGCCCACCGACAATTATTCGGGTCATATCCAGAATTATTATCAATCCTGTCTAATGTGCAGAGGTTGGGCTTGTTTCCCATATCGGAAAAGAAATTGTCGAACGAGATCAACCAACGGTCGCAAATATTAATCCCTCTGCCTCCATAGTTGTTAAACTGAGCATGCTTCTGATTTAAGCACCTTTGCTTCATATCGGAGTAGCACTGTCGTGTAGCGCGCGTAGCGATGATCATGGACTAAAGCTCCTCACACATGGCGGCGTCGATTGCGGCGCGGTAGTTGAGACTCCCCGACGATGTCATCACTGCATCAATCGGCCTTTTGAACGTAGTCTGAGGTAATCCCCGGGCTAAGGCCGCAAGGGACATCTGTCGCTCCCACCAATCCAGCCGCTCCGTGTCAGTTCGTGGTGTGGTCATGGCTTTTCTCCCATGGCGCGGATGCGTCCCGCACATTGGAGGCCCACGTTAGGCGGGGATAATTCAGTTCCCCTCCATTCATTCCCCACATCTTCTACAACCTGAGCGCACATCTCGATCGTCTCCGCGCGCACTTGCGCCTCCCGTTCGGCCACCTGCTCCCGCGTGAAAAGCTGCATGCCCAGGTGCGCCGTGCTGACCGGCGGGATCGTGGGCGGGGTCTGTTCGTTCAGTTTGGTCATTCGAAGTCTCCCATAACCCACGCTGCCCAAACCGCAACTATTCCGATTACCGCTGCACAGAAGAACGATACGATCGCCACAGCCTTCCAGTTGATGAACCAAAGTGCAGCATAGATCGCAGCAGATGGTGATAGGCAAAGTGCCGCTTGTTTCTTAGTCATCGTCTCACTCTCCACCCGCGTCCCGTACGCCCATCCCGCCACCACGTGGCGAGGCATCGCAGGAAACGGGTCATCCAGGTTTACGCATCTCTGCAAGGGCGCGCGTCAGGTCCATTGAGGACCGCCGACAAGCCCCACTCTCCTTGGGGGTCGGCCAAATGTTATCTTTAGGAGTGTCGAGAAGAGCATTTGCGCGCTCTACAAACCGCAAAGCCTCTTCGACGGCTATGGTGATTGTTTCTCTGTTCATTTCGATTTTCTCTCGTGCTCCCGCGACTGTTTGCGCGGGATGTGTAGGGGGATGGCGTTCATGCGGTGGCTGCGAACGGATCGCCCAATACCCCCAAGGAGCGTTGAACCGCAGCGTCGATCTCTGCGGCCCGATCCGGCAACATTGGGCGGATCGCCTTCATGCCATTCATGTATGCAGACGACCCGGTGAACGCCTCCAGGTCGCCCATGCTGGCAATCTGGCCGATCTCGGCTAGCGTCTTGTCCACCCATGCGTTGGCGCGTGCAGCCACATCCGGCACCGCGTCATTGCTTGGCTTTGCCTCATACTCTCGCCGCTCCTGAAGCGTCTGGATGTCGACGCGGAGAGGCTTGACCAGATACAGGCCGCGCCTTCCCTTCGTGGTAATCACTGAAACCTGCCGCTGCTCAGGGATGTGCGACAGGTGACTTATGCGAACGCCGCCGGTCTTATCCTTGCCGAACGACACGTTTGCGTCCCGATAGACCGTCAACGTCTTGCCGACGTACTCAATCGAGTTCGGTCCCCACAGTTCGAGAAGAACGCGGCGCATTGTCTTGCAGGGCTTGAACGGCTTCTTTCCGCAATTTTCATAGAAGATCGAGACCGGCTGATCTTCCGCCTTATTCACCCGCACCGATGTCACGGTAATCGTCCACGGCCCGGCACGCAGATCATCAGCGGTGATCTGGTCGCTGTTCGGCGCAACCGTTTCAGCAATATCCGACATCACACAATCTCCAGTTCTTCGCGGCGCACGGTGTCAAAAAACCGGATGCCTGCATTGTTCAGGGCCGCGTCATATTCCGCTTGCCGTTGGCTCACTTCGCTCTCGAATGACCGCGCTGCATCCAGAAGCCTGGCATGCATGGCAGGATCAGGAAGGACGCGCAGAACCATCATTTTCCCGCCGCCCATAGCTGGGTAGCTGATGAAATCGCACCATTTGCGCTGCGTCACGAGCAATCCCGTCTGTATCTGCGCCATGTATTCAGCAGGCACGACCTGATCGATGATCGTCTGCGCTTGAAGCGCGTGCGCACGCGACTTGACCTCGATCAGGCCGTCGTCGCCAACGAGGCCATCCGGTGAATAGCCAAGGGTGAATCCCCATTTATCCTCAGTGACAAACCCCACTTCATCCACAATCGCCACTTCACGCGAGTAAAGCAGCTTGGCCTCGCTCTCATCATCATGCCCGCGCAGCATTGCGGCGTTCTGATGCACAGGCTCGGCAATCCCGGTAATCCGCTGCGAGAGAAGATCCATCACCAGACGTCGCGACTTATCGTTCTTGGCTGATTTGCCGGTCGTAGTCAGAAGCTGTCCAATCGTGCTGGCTGTCAGCACGCCGCAACGTGCCTGCAACCATTCCTCTGTTCCCTGCTGGAGATCGTGATAAATCTTCACGCCACCCCTCCCTGCACAACCCGCAGCGGTATCCGCAGCCCGCGCACACGCTCGCCATAGTACCGGGCGTTGCGGTCCGCTTCCTCTGCCTGAGCCGCGAAGTCGACGTTGTTCGGGATCGGCCCGAACGCACGCATCATCGCTGCCATCTTGCGGTTCGCCTCAGCCGTGCGCCGTGCATCCGCGTAGCGCTGTGACAGGGTTTTATCGCCGCTCATGCGGGCTCTCCCTTCGCTTTTGCGAGAGCAGCGCGGGCGCGCTCCACAATATAAGGGTCATCCAAAGCGCTGTCGGCACCGCCTTGATAGTTCATGATTTCGTCAAGCGCCTCGGCCAAATCAGGGGAGGCGGAGATCAGGCGAGCATCGGGACAATCGATCCCGCGAATATCCAGTCGGTAGACACTGCCGTTCTTGCGGGCTTCTTCAACCCCACGGACAGATCGGTCGCCAACCTCAAATTGAAGCAGCTTGCTTGCATCGACTAGACCGCGTCCTTCTGGCTGGAACTGCGGCTGAGCGCCTTTCATGCCCCAACGCTTGAACCCCATGACGTACCTGCGTCCTGAGTGCGTCGTTGCTAGATAGACTTCGGGGATCCCTCCGGCATAACCAAACCATCCCCATGGACCCGGCGTCCATTTCCCGGTCATGCGGGCTCTCCCACCAATTCGCGCGTCTCCTGCATCATCGTCCAGAGAGCCCCCTCGCATCGGCCGATCAGATCGTCGACGCTTGCAGCCAATTCTCGATTCTTGATCTCGTTGGAGATGTGAATCTCCTTAAGGACGCGACGGGCCTCTTGCAGGGTCGCGCCCACTTCGTTGGCTTCCTCGATCTTCACAGCACGCCCTCCATCCGGAGTGAGCGCGCGTGGTCGGCGCGGGTGTACGGCTCGGCGTCGAGCCAGTCGCGCATGCCCTGCCGCTCGACCTCTTCAGACGCCAGCTTTTCGGCATTGGACAGCGCGTCGTTCAGCGCGATGCCCATATCCTCCAGCACCGCGTCGGGGTCAGACTGGCGCTCAAAGCTTTCCTTGAGGGCCGTCAGAAAGAGAACCATCTGCGCGCGGTCATAATGCTTATCGCGCAGGTCTTTAGGTATTGCGATCATCACATCACCTATTCCGTTGAATGCTTGCCGGACACCGGCTTCGTCTGGGTCGCGCGCAGCGGCCCAGCGTGAAGCGGGTGCTTAGGCGGCCGCCTGTTCTTTGAATTTGTGCCAGACCGCCGTGCGCAATTTCACGAATGCAATGAGCGCCTGATATTCTCGCCCTGCTTGGCTGTCACCATGATGGCTTGCAACACGCGCCTCGAACTCATCAAGCGTGCCGTTAAAGCATCCACGATTGACGCTCACTCCCTCTTTCGTGCGGAACCATGTCAGTGTTCCGGCTTCAGACCCAACGATGCTGCACCAGCCAATATGAATGCGCGGCTCAACCCGCGCGTCGCCGGAGACCCACGCGTTGCCGTAGACCCGCGCGTTGCCGGAGACCCACGCGTCGCCGGAGACCCACGCGTTGCCGGAGACCGCTAAGTTCGCCTCAGTCTCGACGTAACCACCCAGATCACCGGCCTGAACGCCGACGGCGGCAATCGCAGCGAGAGCGCGGATGCGATGGAGCGTGCGCCCAGACACCTTCTTCGTGTCGCCATCGACGAACTCGTATTTCTTGTTCTCGGCGCTGGTCTGCATCTTCCCATCCTCCAGGCCCGGCGGCGCGGGCGGTGTTGATGGGTATTATGTCGCATATACCGACACTCATGGTCAACCGTAAATGTCGTCTACACCGACATTTCTCTCGGAGGTTCGTGTCGCGCTTCGATAGATTTTGTGACACTCTGCCGTGATCGGAGGACGCAATGCGCAAGCAACTGACTACACTTGGATTTGTCGCCACTTTAACGGCATGCGCCAGCAGCCCGGAGCATATACAGCCGACCTATGTGGCTGATACTGCATATGCCAGCCAGTCATGCAGTGAGCTTGGGCAATCGGAAGTGCGCGAGACGGACATGCTAACGGCGCTTTCCGATAAGCAGCACCGGGCACACAAGACTGATACCTGGGGCGTCATTGCGCTTGGCGTCCCACTTTCAGAACTGAGTGGGTCTGACGTGTCTCGCACTCTGGCGCTCGAAAAGGGCAAAATGGACGCTATCCATCGCGTGGAAGCTGAGAAGTCATGCCCTGGAGCGCCCGCTCCCAAGTCATAAAAAATCCCGCCGGAGCGGGAGGGGGTTGGCCTCGGGGTGTGACGCCTGCGATCAGAACCAGTGAAACCCTTTTGCCATCAGGGCGGCGAGTCCGAGCGCGGTCGTAATCAGCGCACCAAACGTGAGCCGGAAATCGCGGTCATGCCGCTCATCGAACTTGTCAAAGCGCGTGTCGATACGATCCATGCGCTTCTCGATCCTATCGAGAGGCGCCTTCGTATCCTTGGCGATCTGTTCCAGAACGGCTACACGCGCTTGCATAATCGAATCATGGGGAGGTTCATCGCCGCCGTCAATGGTCGGTTTAGGCGGCGACTCGCCAGCGGAGGCACCCCCGCCCTGCACCAATATCAAATGCGGATTATTCTTTAGAGGGGATGCCATCGATAATCGTCTCAGCTATTTGGATCGAGAAATTGAGAACGTATGAACAATTTTCACATATCAATGAATAAACTGGCAAACCTTTATCAAAATTTACCTTGAAACCAGAGTCTTTGTCTATGGCAGGGACCAAATAATCGCGAAGACTGTCGCTGACCATAAAGTTTTCACTTCCACAAACCGGGCATTTTAACGTTATGCCCTTTTTTTCAAGCGCTTCCGGTAATTTATATACCTGATGTTCGCTCATATTCGCACTCCCTGTGATTTAGCCCCGCCCCCACACCATAGAAAACATATTGCGTTCTGTTTCTGTTCTCGACATGATGCAGCATGCGGAACAGGGAACGGGTCGAGTGGGGTGATGGGTCAGGCAGCACTGGATTTGGACTTAGCAAGAAGCTCAGCCAAAAGGCCGTCCATCATCCGTTGCCTGTGGCAATCATCCACACCTCTCCAGATCCTGAGGAGACGGCTCTCCTCCGGACCATGGGCCACATCCTCAGGATTCTCGATCGCGACAAGCGTCGTGCCTCGATAAAGATAATCCATGGAGACACCGTAGAAATCGGCTAGCGCGCAAAAGGTCTGGAACCCTGGATCTTTCCCGTTCTCAATCTCAGTTAGGTGATTCCGGCTGATCCCGACCGCCTCCGCGGCAACAGCCTGGACGAGCCCCCGGCTCTTGCGGAGGCTGCGCAACCGGTCACCCATAGTGCGTAAGTCACTCATCGGAATATGATGGCAGGCGCAAAAATAGCATGGGTCGCACGGAGCGACATTTCGTGTTGACGTTAAATGTCGGTATGTGCGACATTTCTCTCCATGGAACCTTCGGAACTCATTAAGTTGGCTGGCGGCTGTAAGCGGGTAGCTGAAGCTGTTGGGTTGAAATCGCACTCGACAGTGCTTGGGTGGAAAACCATTCCTCCCCACCACTGCCCCACTATTGAGGCAGTATTCGACATCCCGCGCGAAGAACTGCGCCCGGACCTGTTCGCCCGCACCCCGGCCACCGAGGTGGCGCGATGAGCATCCGTCTCCCCACTGCGTGGACCGCCATCGCAGTCTATTCGGCGTCTGACCGCAAATTCATACCGTTGCCGGGTGCGCCGATGACAGAGGCGGATGCCTATGCGCGCGGGGACGTCGTTTGCCGGACGGCGAAAGACAGAGGCCGGTCCATCCTTCAGATCAAGGCGAAATGACATGGCGCAAGCTATTATTCTTCCGACCTCTTCAGGATACCTGCAACTCGGCCATAAACTGACTGCCGGCATCCAGACAAGCATTGAGAATTTCCTCACGTTCGATGAAGCTGAGAGCTTCGGCGTCAAGAACGGCATCGCGCTCAAATATTGGGACAACACCCGTGCCTGGCGTCGCGAAGACGTTGTCGCCCTCCACTCCGTCTCTGGTCTCTCTGCGCATGATACAGCCATGAAGATTGGGTATTCCCTCGGACGGGTCATCTCATTCGCGATGCGCGCTGAATCATTCGGCGCAGTTAGCATTTCGCGATCTGGCAAGCGGGCAGAGTGGGCCTTGGCACGGACGCATCTTGGCGATTCCCTGATCGATGGGTGGAGGGTCTCTGATCGATGACCATCCCCGCGCACCTCGAATGGACGCGCAAGATCGGCGGCCGCGCGATCGACTGGGCGCTGGTATGGCCCGAGGTCGAGGCGCGGGCGGCAGCCGGCCAGAGCATGCTGCGGATCAGCGCTGATCTCCACATCCGGGTGGAGACGCTCAACACTTACGGCGCTCTGCGGTTCCAGCAGACGAAGGCAGTCAGTGATGCGCCGCCGACGCGCACTTGTGCGTGCTGCCGGGAGAAGTTCAGGCCCGCGACGCAGTTCATTTTTCGTTGCGACGGATGCCGGTCCAGTGCGCGGCAATACCGTAACGATGCACAGTTTGTAGCTTGAGGAACGCATGGCCGGTTCAGTCAATAAAGTAATTCTCGTAGGGAATCTTGGGAAAGATCCCGAGGTTCGGAACACGCAGGCTGCGGGCAAGGTCATTTCTCTGACCGTCGCCACGTCCGAGACGTGGAACGACAAGGCGTCGGGCGAGCGCAAGGAGCGCACCGAGTGGCACCGCGTCGTGATCTTCAACGAACGCGTGGCCGATGTTGCCGAACGCTTCCTGCGCAAAGGCCGCAAGGTCTATATCGAAGGGTCGTTACAAACTCGCAAGTGGACCGACCAGTCGGGGCAGGAACGCTTCACGACCGAGGTCGTTATTGATCGTTTTCGCGGCGATATGGTGCTGATCGACAGCAAGCCGGCGGATGCTGACGCGGCCCCGCGCCAGTCCGAGCGCCCGGCGCAGACCGGCGGCTATAACGCTGGGCGTGGCTCCATGTCGGACGGCTGGTCGGCTCCGGACGACGCCGACGAAATTCCGTTCTGACCGTCCATGCACCCTCACACCAACAATATGACAGCCAACGCCGTGACGAGTTCGTTCCTCGTCGCGATGTCGGCTGTCGGGTGCAGGGTGCGCCATAGCTGGGCCGTGTTCGCGAGCCAGTTCTCAAGGAACGGCTCTTCTGCCGAGAGGCGCTTCCTGTCGAAAGCGTCCCAGCGTTTCATCATTTCGTGCTCTTCGTCCTCCATCGCAGTTGTCCTCTCATCCGTTCATCGCAGTTCGGATGATGGAGGAACGCGATGCGTAAAAGTAGGGGACAGAACCACCGAGATTTTCGGTGTGGGAGGCATTGCATGATCGATGCCGCCACCTACTCCGAGACAGTGACAGGCATCCTGCGCCGGAATTACGGCCAGGTGCGTCACGCTTCAAAGCTGCTCGCGCGTGCTGTCGGCACGACACCGCGCACAGTCGAGAACTGGTTTGCCGGGATCAACGCGCCACGCGGCGCCGAACTGATCCGGCTCATGCAACAATGTGACGATCTCCGTGACGAGATCTTCCGAATTGTCGGAGAAGGCCAATGCCAAAAGGCTTTGGAGTTGAACTCGGATGGTGCGGATTCGGGCAGCATGAAGGCCCTCCCCGCATCTTCTGCCTCGGCTTCATTCTGATCGCCGTGTTCCCGAACGGGATCGAGGCCGCGTTCGCGAGCTATGTCGTGGCTCTCAAGGTCAAGCGCGCGGGCGTGTCGAAATGACGCGCTCCAACAGCATAGACGACGTGGATGTATGCAGGATTGTCAACCGATGGGTTGCTAATCACCGCAACGAGCAGCACGCCGCCAGCGTCGCCGGAATATCCCGCCAGGCGCTCAATGCGCAGCGCAACGGCCTCAAGCCATTTTCCGACCGTGTCCTAGCCGCTGCCGGCCTCCGCCGCGTCGTCACCGTCCATTATGAATTCGTGGAGCAATCGCATGTCTGACGAAATGACCGGCCACAACAGCAGCGTTGGCGGGATTGCGGCGGATCGCCTGCGGTCCCTGGTGGAACGTGTGGAAAGATTGGAGGAGGAGCGCAAGGCGCTTTCATCCGACATCCGCGACATCTTCGTGGAAGCCAAGAGCGCGGGCTTCGACGTCAAGACGATCAAGCAGATCATCCGCATCCGGAAGATGGAGCCGGCGGACGTGGAAGAAGCGGAAACGCTGCTCGACATTTACCGCCGCGCGCTGGGGATGTCGGTCTGATGCTGAACCCCTTCCGCAAAGCACCCTCGGCGCTGGAGGCAGAGAACGCTCGCCTCCGCGCCGAGAACGCCCGGTTTCTGGATATCGTCGCCGGTCAGAAACGCAAGATCGAGGCCATGGACCGGATACTGCGTGAAAACGCGAAGCGCCGGGATGCGTCGGGGAGGTTTGCATGCGCACGCTGACGTTCACCCTCCCGGATCCGTTCCCCCTGCTGAACGTCCAGCAACGCAAGCACTATCGCACGCGTCAGCGCGAGAAGATCGCGACCGCGCGCCGCATCGCGGCGGAACTGTCTGGTGAGATCCCCGCGGAGCCGTTCACGCGCGCGCATGTCCTGATCATTCGCTACTCTACTGGCACGCCGGACCTTGATGGCCTGTACGGCGGCGCGAAGGATCTGCTCGACTGCCTGACGACACCCGAGTTGCAGGCCAACGGGAAGATCCGGAACAAGTTCGGGATCGGCCTGATCGTGGACGACAGCCCGAAGCACATCACGCTGACTGTCGAGCCGAGGGTGTGCAAGCGCGCAGAGGCCAGGACGGTTGTGACTGTGACGGAGATGGTGGGCGCGGAGGTGATGGCATGACGGATCTTCCCGCCCCCCTGACGCCGCCAGACTGCGACCTGCGGGGGTATGACTTCATGCCTATCCTCGGGCATCGTCTGTTCCAGTCGTCGCTTTATCGCATCGCAGTCGTCACCAATCCTCGCGCGGGGCTGGCTGCCATTAAGCTCTGGTGGGAGGCCTGGAACCAAGTGCCGTGCGGTAGCCTGCCGGATAACGAGATCGAACTGTCTGTCATGGCTGACTTCGGCGCTGACGTGAAGGGGTGGCGTAAATGCTCTGACCTTTCAATGCGCGGGTTCGTCAAATGCTCCGATGGCCGCTGGTATCACCCAGTCCTCTGCGCAGAGGCGATCGAGAAGTTCAGATTTCGAGAGAAACACGAAGCGAAACGCGGCAAAGATCGTGAGAGACTTGCACAGTGGCGCGACCGTCAGCATGGCAATGGGGCGACGAAACGCGCTTCAGGTCATGCTGAAACAAGCGATGAAACGCACGATGAAACGCGTTTCACAACGGACGAAAACGAAAAAACCGGCGTTTCGTCGCAGGGTAAGAGAGAAAGAGAGAAAGAGACTCTACTCCCTTCGGTCGTAGAGAGGGGCGCGCAAACCGCGCCTGCTCCGCCGCGCAAGCCGACGAAGCGCGGGTCTCGCATCCCCGACGACTGGGCGCTTTCCGGCGACCTCAGGGCATTTGCGCTGGGGAAAGGCTTCGATTTTGTGCGGGTCGAGCACATCGCCGAGAAATTCAAAAACCACTGGCAGGCCAGTTCCGGCTCCAATGCGACGAAGATCGACTGGGATGCGGCCTTCAGGGTCTGGGTGAACAACGAGTTCGACCGGTTCCCGCCTGGTCCGACTGTCCGACCCGCGCAGAACCGAGGCGAGCAGCCCCTCGACCGCATGACGCCGCAGGAAAAACGACTAGCCGTCTGGGCCAATGTGCCCGACGTGGAAGGGGTGTGACGATGAACCAGATTTCCGAAATTCTGCCGTGCGCGATTGCCGCCTACCGTCCATGCGGCGGGAATGTCCGTGCGCTGATATCCGCCAAGCGGAGTGGGACGCCGCTTCTTCGCCGCGACATCACGCCCGATGACGTCGCTGTGGCCCGCGAGCAAGCGCGTATCGCCGCGTCCGGGATGGAGGCGACGACGCCCGGCGTTGTCATGGCGTGGCTGAAGAAACTGGTGCCGATGGTCGCCAATGCGCCGTACGACGAACCCGCGCTCGTTGCGGCCTGCGAGGCGATCGTCGACGTGTGCGGCGCGCTCCCTCGCGGATGCTGGACGCCGGAGACGCGGAGGGCATGGGCGCAGCAGCCAGCGGTCGGCGGTCGACTCCCTGGCACGTTCTGGCCCCGTCCGGCCGAACTCTACGCGCATCTTCGCCCCTACGCCGACGCGATCAAGGTCGAGCTTGACGGCTGCAACCACATCCTCGCCATCGCGTCACAGCCGCAGGAAGAACCGCGGCGCCCGGCGACGGACGAGGAAAAGCGCGCCGTCGCACGGCAGATGGACGAACTGCGTGCCGAAGCCGCAGCCGCGAAAAAGCGCGAGGATCAGATCCGCAAGTTCGGGACGATCATGCCCGGCAGCGACGTGACGCTGCGCGGACAAGCGCTGATCGATGCCCTGAAGCACGCCCTGCCGAAGATGAGCCCCGGGATGCGCGAGGTGACGGAAGCCAGGATCGTGATGCTGGAACGCAATCAGACGCTGGTCGCGGAACTCGAATCCTCAAACATCGAGAAAAGCGCAGAAAATGGCTGATTTCCCTGTACTTTCCCCCATGTTCCGTGATTCAATCACCACCATGCACAACGACATCTGGCCCGGCGCGATGACGGACGAATACCGGGCGAACCTCGCGCCGGCGATCGACTGGTCGAAGTGCGCGGCTCGCACGCAGCAGCAATTCGGAGCGCCGCTCGGGTCGTATGTGGCCGCGAGAGCCTCGACGTTGGTCGCTGAGGGCGGTGCGGAGTGTGGCGGGTCACATTGCGCGTCTGGGAACGAAAAGCCGCTGTGCGGCGATCTGGTGGGGTGTGGGTGATGGTGGTCGAGGGGCATACGATTGATAGCGAGACGGTAGCGCGTTTTGCCGAGTTGATGAGGGCTTACCCACCTAACACATTCACGTATCCGGAAGTCGTGCGGCTTGCCCTGAGCGCGGGTGTCCCACATGAGGCTGCGCATCGGTTCGCGGACCGGATGCTGCAACGCATGAAGCGGAACGGCTTCATTTCCTGCGCGCGATCTTCGAAGGTATGGCGCCGGGTCGCGACCATTCCGAACGAGTGGCTGCAGGTGCAGGCATGACCCGCACCTCGCAATCCCGGCTGCACGCCGGCAAGCGGGGCGCAGCGCAGAGGAAAGCGCGGCGGCAGGGGTACAGCTACGCGGGCGACATCCGTGACAGCGGCATCCGGGCGGATCTTGTCTTGTTGTTCATTTCCTGGATGAACATTGACCAATCCCGGAAATTCCCACGCCTCACTGCTGCCTTCCTTCACGGCGTGCAGGACTGGGCGCGGAAGCATGGGGGTGCGGCATGATCGCCTTCATCCGCCGTCGCGTGTGGCCGTGGTCGGAGATCGACGATCTAAAGCGGAGGCTCCGAGATTCTCAAGAGATGACAAGATGGTGGTTGAAAGAAGTCCGAGCCATTAGACGCGGCATCGTGGCTGATCGTGTCAATGCCAAACCAAAGCGCGACGAGCGGGGGAGGTTCGTGAAGTGAAGAGAATAGTGATTCTGGCCGCTCCGATCGTGTGGATCGTCGGTTGGTTTACGCTTGGTGGATATCTCGTCGACCGTTCGAGCGTCGCGACGCCGCTGTGGATGGTGTCTCTCGTCGTTAGTTCCTGGGTATGCGCCTTCGGGGTTGTTGGGTCCGCTCTCTTGCGCCGGGCCTTTTCAGAACTAGGGGTGATGTGAAGTGAAGCGCCCCACGAAATGCCACGGGAAGATCCGGTTTGCGCTCATGTGCCAGGCCGAGAAAGCCGCCGACCGTATGCGATCGAATGACCGAGCTGTTGGTGTTTACCTCTGCGGAGAATGCGACGGATGGCATATCGGCGGCACGAAGTGGATCAGGATGCCCGGGCGGCCGCAGCCGAGGACGACGCAGATTGCAGCGGGAGGGTTGGAGTGAAATGCCGGGCAAGCTGGCAGATGATAAAGCGCCTGAAAAGCGAAAGCGCGGACCTGGACGCCCGTTCGTAAAAGGTCAGGTGGCCAATCCATCCGGCCGGCCCAAGGGCACGCGCAACAAGCTATCGGAGTCCTTCATCGCGGCCCTTTACGATGACTTCGAGACGCACGGCGTCAGGGCCATCGAGATGATGCGCATTGAGAAGCCGGGTGATTACGTAAAGGCAATCGCGGCGTTGGTGCCGACCCAGTTCCAGGCGGTCGACAAGGACGGCGAGGCAGCGGACATGAGTGTTACCGTCAACTTCGTGCGCAAGAATGGCTGAGATTTCCATTCCCGAGGCATTCGAGTTCCTGTTCGACGAGAGCCGATACAAGGTTCTGTATGGCGGCCGCGGGTCCGCGAAGTCGCACTCGATCGGGCGCGCGCTGCTGGTGAAGGGGATGCAGCGGCGATTGACGGTCCTGTGCTGCCGTGAGTTCCAGAACAAGATCAGCGAGAGCGTGCACAAGCTGCTGAGCGAGCTGATCGACCTGTACGACCTTCATGCGTTCTACGAGGTGCAGAAGACCACGATCATCGGCAGGAACGGCACGCAGTTCTACTTCGCCGGCCTGCGTCACAACATCAGCGGCATCAAGTCGTTCGAAGGAGCGGATATCGCGTGGGTTGAGGAGGCCCAATCGATCTCGAAGGGATCGTGGGACATCCTGATCCCGACCATTCGTGCGCCCGGGTCTGAGATCTGGATCAGCATGAACCCGGATTTGCAGACTGACGAGACCTACCAGCGCTTCATCGCATCGCCGCCGCGGAACGCGCTCGTACGCAAGATCAACTGGTCGCATAATCCGTTCTTCCCGGACGTGCTGCGCGAGGAGATGGAGGATCTGAAGGCCAAGAACGAGGATGAGTGGCTGCACGTGTGGGAAGGACACCCGCGCCAGTCTCTTGAGGGGGCGATCTACGCCAATGAGATGAGGCAGGCGACAGAAGAGATGCGCATCTGCGACGTGGCGTACGATCCGTCAGCGCCCGTGTTCACGGCCTGGGATTTGGGATGGAGCGACATGACCAGCATATGGTGCTGGCAGAAGATCGGCTTCGACATTCGCGTGATCGACTTCTACCAGAATCGCATGGAAGGCCTGGACCATTACATCGGCTGGCTGGAGCGTCGCGGCTATCGCTACGAACGCCATTTCCTGCCGCACGACGCGAACCAGGGCCAGTTGTCAGCGGCCGGCAAGACGATCGCCACCCAGCTTCGCACGCGCGGCATGCCGATATCGGTCCTGCCTCAATTGCCGATCAAGGCCGGTATCAGCGCGGCTCGAACCCTGTTTCCTCGCTTGTGGATCGACGCTGATCGATGCGCGGATGGTGTCGATTGCCTGCGCCGGTATCGATACGACGTCGACCAGCAGACCGGGCAATACTCGTCCAAACCTCTGCACGATGACGCGTCGCACGGTGCAGATGCGTTCCGGCAGATGGCTGTTGCCATCAACGACCCCAAGCCGAAAGAGGCGCGCAAACCCGCTGCCCCACGCCTGCAAATGGCCGGCGCGTCGTCTGGCTGGATGGGTGCCTGATTTCTCTGTACGCTCAATTATTCATCATGCTATAAGGTATCCCGATGGCGATACAAGAAACCGATGACGTGATCCGCGAGGTGCAGGAGCGCTTCGAGGCGTGCCGCGACTTCGAGGCGCAATGGCGTAAGCGTGCGCTGGAGGATCTGAGGTTCTTTCACGCTGACGCCTACAATCATGCGCAGTGGGATGATGCGGTCTATCAGGTCCGCAACGGCACGTTCGGCGGATCGCCACGACCTTGCCTGACGATCAACAAGACCCAGCAGCACGTCTTTCACATCGAGAACGACGCCCGGCAGTCGCAGATGGGCATGAAGATCAACGCCACGGGATTTGGCGCGACAGAGAAAGCGGCTGATGTGCTCGAGGGCATTGTCCGTCACATCGAGTATCAGTCGAACGCCCAGCAGAACGCCTACAACTGCGCAATCCAGGGGCAAGTTCGGCAGGGCATGGGCTGGGTCCATGTCGTCACGGACTACGTGCGCGGACAGGACAGTTTCGATCAGGACTTCTTCATCAAGTCCGTGCCTGACCCGCGCTCGGTCTATTCCGATCCCAACACCCAAGAGCCCGATCACAGCGACATGCAGTGGGCTATGATCGTCGAAGAAATGCCGCGCGCCGAGTTCGATCGGCTTTATCCGGGTCATCAGGACATCAGGGGTGCCCCCCTCTCGCTCGTGACCGAGAATGACGACCGAACTGACGCCGTCGAACGCGATATCGTCCGCGTGTTTCGGTACTACCGGCGCAACGAGGAAAAGGACACGCTGTGGGCAGTCCCGAACCCGCAGACAGGCGCGATCCAGCCGATGCGCCAGAGCGAAATGCCGGAAGAGATGGTCGAGGTGTGCCGTGCGCTTAAGGCTCAATCCCGTCCGATCACGCGGCCACATGTCGAATTCTTCCTGATTGCGGGCGATGAGGTCATCTCGTCGGGCCCGACCGTTTTCCGTCACATCCCGCTGGTGCCATTCGTCGGCATCGAAAGCGTGATAGACGGTCGGCTTGACCGATGCGGGCTTGTTCGCGCGCTCATCGACCCCCAACGCATGTTCAACTACAGCGCATCGGCGTTCGTGGAGAGCATTGCCATCCAGACGAAATCGCCATGGCTTGTCGATGAGCGTTCAATTGAAGGCTATGAGAACCAGTGGGCGAGCGCCAACGTCAGCAATCAGGCCTACTTGCCCTACCGCTCTATCGATCCTGACGACTCCACGCCGCTCCAGGCGCCGCAGCGCCTGGATCCGCCCACCGGCAGTAGCGGTCATATGCAGGCGATGCAGAATGCTGACCTGCAAATGCAGATGGTCACCGGCCAGTATCAGGCCGAGATGGGCGCGCCGGGCAACGAGCGCTCCGGTAAAGCCATCAATGAGCGCCAGCGCCAGAGCGACACGGCGAATTACCATTACACGGACAATCAGGGCATGGCGCTGCGCCTGCTCGGGCGCATCCTGATCGACGCCATTCCTCTCGTGTATGACACAGCCCGCGCGGTTCAGGTGCTGGGCGAAGATGGCGAGCAGACCAGCGCCATTGTCGATCCGGGCGCACCGCAGGCCGCGCAGGTAGTGCAGCCGCCCGGGCAGCAAGCGCCGCAGGGGTCGACCATCGAGCAGCAAATGGCGATGCAGGGGGCAATCCTTGCCATTAACCCCACGATCGGGCGCTATGACGTCGAGGCGGACGTGGGGCCTGCGTTCGCAACCCGGCGTCAGGACACCTTCAACGCACTGATGCAGGTTCTTCAGGCGAACCCGGCGATCATGGCTCAGATCGGCGATCTGTTCTTCAAGGCCGCCGACTTCCCATTGGCTGACGAGATCGCAGACCGCCTCAAGCCCGCGCAGGAGGATCCGCGCCTTGGCCAGGCGCAGCAGATGATACAGCAGCTTCAGGCGCAGGTCGGCCAACTTAACCAGCAGGTTAAGGACAAGCAGCAGGACTTGGCCCTGCGCGCAGACAAGCAGCGCCATGAGGCTGTTATCGACCTGATGGATGCTGACACCAAAAAGCGGGAACAGCAGACGGATGAAATGGCGGCGATCGGGTCGATCTCGCCTGAAAGCCTCAAGCCGGTGCTGGAGAATCTCATCCGCACGATCCTTGCCGAGCAGGGAACGCCGCACGCGCCGGTGCCAGAGGTGAACCCGCAACCTCTCGAGCGCCTTCCTTCAACCAACCCACCTGGGGGCGACATTCACGCTCCCAACCCTGTGACAGGAGCCGTTGACGTATGAGCGCCCCCATCTCGATTTCCATTACGCGAACAAAAAATGGCTACACCGTTTCGGCTTACAATCCAGCATACGACAGCAGAGACATCATGGTGGCCGAGACTGAAGCGCGAATGCTGAAGATTGTACGTGAATGGTCAAAGGAAGTCAGCAAGTGAGCGAGACCCTCGAAACCCCTGCCGTCGTCGCGACGGACGCCCCTGCCGATCGTTATGCCGGCGTCGAGTTCGGAAGCACCACGCCTGAAACGGCGGGGGAAACGCCCCCTGCCCCCGCTGATGAGACGAAGCCCGAGCCTCAGGCCGAAGCGCCGAAAGAGCCGGACGAGCCGAAGTGGTATGTGAAGCGCATCGGCAGCATCACGGCGAAATACAAGGCTGAAGCAGAACAGCGCGCCGCCCTTGAGCAGGAGCTTGAGCAATACCGCCGCACGCTCGCGACACAGCGTGGAGAGACGCAGCCCGAACCGGAACTGACGCCTGACCAGATCAGGCAGCAGGAACGCGACAAACTTGCAGCCGAAAGCGCGGAGAGGCAGCGGGCGCAGGCGTTCGGGGAGACGACCAAACGCGTGGCCGACTCCCTTGCGGCCGCCCATGGTTCAGCAGCCGTGACGGCGGCGACGCAGTCCCTTGTGTCCCGTGCTGGGATGGACTTCGCAAACCCGACTCATCGGCAGGTGATCGAGGACATTTCAGAGTTGCAGAACGCTGGGGCCGTGTACTATGCTCTTGCGAACGACCCTGATGCGGCGTCAGAACTGTTTGAAGCTCCAGAGCGGAAGCAGTTCGCCATGTTGCACAAGTTCGCGGCCTCGATTGAGGAAAAGGCGCCGGCGCCCGTTGTGGCTGACCCTGCGCCGAAGACTCAGCAGATTTCGCGAGCCCCGGCCCCTGTGGCGGCGGCATCTGGGTCCGGTCGGGCGGTATCAAGCCGGTCGATCTACGACAGCGATCTGAGCCCTGAGGAATACATCAAGCTCAGATCAAAGAAGTAAGGCGACGGCCTCTAAGCGGATGCCTGGCAGGAGCACATCCCGCCCGTTGACTGGCACGATAGCCACGGGTGGTTTCCGGTCGTAACCGGCGCACGTTCTGGCACAGCCGAGAGCGGGTCATAGGCGCAAGAGCGCCATGCAATGCGAGCCGAACCCGTGGCCAACAGTCTCATTAACAACTCGATGATCACGCGCGAAGCGCTGATGATCCGTCGCAACACCAACGATTTCGTGCAGAACGTTTCGCGCGAATATCAGGACCAGTTCGCTCGGAGCGGAGCGAAGATCGGCGACACGATCAACGTGCGCCTGCCGAACGATTACGTCGTGCAGAACGGCCCGACCGTCAATCCGGAAGCGACCGCCGAACGGTCGATCCCACTGGTGATCAACTACCGCAAGAACGTCCCGATGTCCTTCTCCACGCAGGAGCGGACGTTGAACATGGACGACTTCTCCGGTCGTTACATCGCCCCGGCAGTCAATGCGCTGGTCGGCCAGGTGGCGTCCGACGCCATGACGCTCGCCCTTCAGGCGTCGAACATGGTCGTGAACCTCGACAGCGACGGCAACCTGATCTCGCCCTCGTCCCAGACGTGGTTGCGGGCCAAAGCGCTTCTGACGACCTGCAACGCGCCGATCGATGATCGCTATGCGGTGCTGGACCCGATGACCGATGCCAACACGGTCGCTGGTATGATGGGGCTCTTCAACCCCGGCAATACCGTGTCGACGCAGACCCGCGACGGCCAGATGGGCAGCAAGATCCTTGGCGTCCGCGAGTGGATGCAGGACCAGACCGTCCCGATCAGCGAGACGGGCTCGTACGACAGCAAGGCGACGGCAACGGGCGCGTATGGGAACTACACGCCCAATGGCGCGCCGGTCACGACGATCTCTTCCAGCGCAAGTCCGCATTCCTCCGTGCTCACGACCTCAGCCATCAACGGCACGCTGAACGCTGGCGACATCATCACCATCGCGGGCGTCAACCGCATCAACCGCGTCAACAAGAACAGCCTGCACATCCCGCAGCAGTTCGTGGTTCTCGCGAACTGCGCATCCGGCGCAACGTCGATCCCGCTCTCTCCGGCGATCATACCGCCGGGCGCGAATGGGCCTGTCCCGTATCAGACCGTCGATGCTGCGCCGGCGGCCGATGCGGCGATCACCCTGGTGGCACCCGCCGGCTCGATTATCCGCCGGAACATGCTCTACAGCAAGCGCGCCATGACGCTGGCGACGGTCGATCTGGAAATGGTGGACCGGGGTGTCGTCGATTGCGGCCGCGCGTCGCTCGACGGGGTCAGCCTGCGCACCCTGACCTACTACAACGGGTCGGATGATACGCGGGCAACCCGTCTCGACGTGCTTTACGGCATCGGCATGCTGCGCCCTGACTGGTGCGTCATCGTGCCGGAACTGGTCGGCTGATGAGCCGCTACCCGCGCTCGATCTTTGCCCCTGACGGTTTCACGACCGTGACCGTCAGGAGCGCTGACGAGGAATCGCGGGTGCGCGCTCGCTTTGCGGGAGAACCGGAGCCATCACGCTCTGACCTCTCGCCCAAGCCCGTCACACGGCGCAAGGGACGACCGCCCAATGTCAGGCAGCAGTAACGGAACACCCGGCACGAGCGGTTATCTCGTCTCTGATCTTGTCGGCCTGGCGCTCGAGCAGTTGGGCGTCGGCGTTGGTGGGATGAACATGGACCCGCAAGGGCTCGCGTCCGGCGTCATGCATCTGAACATGATGCTAGCACAGTGGCAGCGCCGGCGCTGGCTTGTGCCAAATCTGGTCGACATGGCGTTTCCGTCCACAGGCACGAGCGTTTACTATATCGGGCCGGGCGGCGATCTCGACACGCCGGTTCGGCCCGACAAGATCGAGGGCGCGTATGCTCGCCTTCTCAATGGCGCTCCCCTTTCTGAGCAGGGCGAGTTCGCACCTACCGATTTCGCCGCGGCGGACTTCGCAACCCCCGTCAATGGCCTCGATGCTGGTGTGCAGCCAATCGATTACGCACTGGAAATCATCCAGTCATACGAGGACTATGCTGGCCTTGGCCTCAAGGCGCTTCGGTCATGGCCCAATTACGCGTTCTACAATCCTGTGTTCCCCATGGGAGAATTCTACCCGTGGCCGATACCGACGGGCGCAATCTGGGAATTCCATGTTCTGTTTAAGCAGCCGCTTCAGACAGACCTCAGCCTGACAAGCCCCATCAACCTGCCTCCCGAATATTGGGATGCCATCATGTGGTGTCTGGCCGCGCGCCTTGCGCCGTCATACGGTCAGGAGGCATCACCAACGGTAACGGCACTCGCGAAATCGTCACTCGGCACCATCAGGGCTTCGAACACACAGATCCCCACGCTTGGGATGCCGTCGATCCTAACCCCCATCAGCAACCCGTTCTACTGGCCGGGTCTGGAGATCCAGAAGCTATGAAGCGCATATTCTTCCTCATCGCGCTCCTGTTCCCGGTCATGTCGTGGGCGCAATCCATTCCCCAGATGGATCGCCGTGTCACTTTGGATGGCCCCACTGGTCTGAACTGGGCGCTGTCGACGAAGGCCGACGCAAACAACGGAAAGCTGACGAATGCCACTATCGATGCGGCCAGCACGATCGGGGGGACGGCGGCATCAACTATCGCGACCAATGCAAATTGCATTACGACGGCGATGTGCATTCTGTCGCCCATCATCAAATATTCACCGGGGTGGATAGGGAATGTCGCCCGCTCGCTGGAGGCGCGTCTCACTGATACCGTGTCGCTCAAAGACTTCGGCGCAACGGGAGCCGAGAGCACCACAGAGGACGACACCCCGTACCTTCAGGCCGCCCTAACGCTGGTTTGCAAAATCAGCGGTCACGGTGGATACGTTTTCATTCCTGCTGGCCACTACTACATAGCCGCCTCATCGGGTGAAACTGTGCCGTGTGAAGGTGTGCATGTCGGGGGCGCTGGCGTACGCGCGACCATCCTGCACGTGACCGGATCTGGTAGCGCGCCAATCTTCAATTTCAATGCTCCGGTTGAAACGGGCGATCGCTATTTCTATCAGGGCGAGTTGGATCATCTTTCGATCTGGGGCGCAAACACGTCGAGCCAGACCGGCTACGCTGTCAGCGTGACGCAATGCTACGGCTGCCAGGTCCACAACATCGAAACCAATTTCATGTTGCATTCGGTCAACGTGTATGCGGGGGCAGATATCGGCATCTACCACAGCCAGTTCAACGAGACTCTTTTGGGTGGTGTCGCGATTAATATCACCGGGTCGGACAGTGGGTGCTCGGCTAACGTGGGAGGATGTGCGACGCGCGCGGACGTGATCAAGCTTTCCGACCTCAATGTGTCTGCGGCCCTGAACTCCACTATCAACACGCCGCCGGCCGTGGCGCTCCATATTGGAGATTTCGTGCAGACCGTATGGATGGACCGTCTCGTTTTCAATCAGGTCTCAACCGGCGTTCAGGTCGATTGCTACAATTCGAGCCAGATCGGCACATGCCCAGGATTCATTTATGGTAGCCGGGTCGAAGTTGAGAGCAACAACACGAACGGCGTGGCAAATGCGGTGGGATGCATCAGCGTCGATAATGCGTCTGAGGTCGAGTTCTATTCTCCGCAGTGCTATGGATCGACCCCTTCCAACAATTTGATCGTGTTCAACTCGTCGCGCTTCCAGAGTGCTATGTTCAAGGTCTTCGGAGGGAAAATCGAGAAAGCTAATCAGGCATGCGTCGTCTCGCGCGTCTCAGACCTGGTTTGGTCCGGCTCGACGATCGCCAATTGCGGCAATACCGATGCGACGAGCGCATATGCGATCCAGCTTTTCGCCGCAACCAACATGGATGGCAGCGGCGCAAACATCAGCAACATGGCATTCTGCTCAGTCGGCGCAGGCAATACGGACGGAGACGCAAATACGATGTCCGGCCTCTATATCGGCGTGGGTGTGCGGTATGTGACGCTTGGCACGAGCACGGCGCGTGGATGTAGCGGCCTGTATGCGATCGATACCGCCAACACTGACCAGACGACCTACAATCTGACCGGCGGAAACGTGGTGCCGCACTGATGGCCCGCATCAACCTCTCCGGTGGGTCGTATGACGCACGCGCCGTCTCTGTGGCGGCCCAACGTGTCCTGAACCTGTATGGAGAGCCAGTTCCGGCAGACGATGGTGAGCCTGTCCGGTTTGCATATTACCCGACGCCCGGCCTCACGACAGTAACGCAGCCAGGCGGCATATGCCGGTGCGCCTACCAGACGACGCAGGGCGACGCGATATTTGTCTTGGGGCAAAGCGTTCTTCTTCTGAACAGGAATGGCACGACCACGGTCATCGGCACGATCAGCGACTATGCCACCCCAGTACGAATGTCAGATAACGGAACTACGCTGTTCATAGTGGATGGAACAGCGACCGGCGGGTGGTATTGCGATATGCCCTCGAAGCCCGGCTCGGGAACATACGGATCCCTTGTCCAGATCAGTGACGGCGCTTTCTACGGGTCGGCCACGATTGCGATCGTGGACACGTTTTTCCTGTTCGTGAACCCCGATACGACGAACTGGTACACCAGCCCGGCGCAATTCGCCGACGAGAGCACAACGCCGTTCGATAGCCTCTACGTGGCCAGCGACAGCACGAGCCTGTCCACGATCATCGGCGTTGCCGTTCTCGGGCAATATATCTGGCTGTTCGGCCGCTGGCAGACCGAGTTCTGGTACGACAGCGGAGCCGCTGATTTCCCGTTCCAGCGCGTGCAGGGCGTCACTGTCGAGGCCGGCTGCGTCGCGCCATACTCGATCTGCACCATTCCCACGACGCCGAACACCATGAATGGCGGCATCATGTGGCTGGGCCAGGACCGAGACGGCTATGCACGCGTCTATCTAGGTCAGCAGACGATTGCAGCGCCGGTCTCGACCTTCCCGGTAGATGGCGCGCTTCAGGACATGGGTGATCTGTCGGGCGCTGTGGCGTCCGTGTATCAGCAGGACGGGCACGTCTTCTACGTTCTGACGGTGCCCGGCCAGCCGTCGACATGGGTTTACGACGTGTCGACCGGTCTGTGGCATGAGCGCTGTGCGCTCGATAGCGACGGCAACGAGACCCAAGTCCGCCCGCTTTTCTGGTGTGCGGCATACGGCAAGGTCTGGGCGGGTGATCGCGAGAATGGTGCCATCTATCAGGTGAGCGTTGATGCGCTTGACGATGCGGGAACCCCGATCAAACGCCAGCGCTCCTTCCCTCACCTGCTGACCAACGGTCGGCGCGGCATCCATCGGCAATTCGGCCTCGACATGCAGAACGGGAGCGGCGTCTCGATCGCAGTCGACTGGTCCGACGATCGAGGGGAAACATTCGGAGCGCCGCGGGAACTCACGCTCGGCACGTCCGGCAATGTATGGCCGACGCTCTGGCGCCTCGGCATGGCGCGTGATCGCGTCTACCGGATTACCTGGACTGGACAGGCGCAGACGGCACTCATGGGTGCCTTCATCGATATCGACCCGGTGCGCACATGAGCGCCGCGGCCAAAGACCTCAACGCGCCGTTCATTGGCAACAAGCTGTGCAATCCTGACGGCTCGCTTACGCTGCAGGGACAATCGTTCCTTCAGCGCCTCTGGGCCCGCACCGGTTATGCCCCTGGCGTGGACAGCGCGTTCCTGTCGCAGGAGGCAGACATTGCTGCCCTCGGGACACAACACGCAATCGTCTCGGCGGACCAGGCATCCCGCTCGGCTGATGATGCCGCGAAGCTCTCGGTCTTCAACGGATCATCAGTTGCAATCGAACTCGCGCAGCGCGCCCTCGATGCTGCGGTGATGGCACTTGGCCGCGCACAGCAGATCGAGGCGAGAGCGTTAAAAGCCTTGGAAATTGCCGAGGAATTGAGTACGATCCACGCTACGACGAGCGGTAACGCCCGAGACGGGACATCCTCAGATGAAAGCATGGCCTTCGCGGTCATGACCCGCAAATGGCCGTCGTAGCCCAGAACCTCGTCAAAGGCTCAACCCTCACGGGGGATATCGCCACCATCTACACCGCCGGCGCCGGGACAACCGTCATCACCAGTGTCGTGGTGGCCAATCCGACAAGCGCGGCTGTCAGCCTGACGATCAGTATCCAGCGGAGCGGCGGCACGACTCTCGCTATCGTTCCTGCACGGGCCATCGCATCAGACGGAACCGATCTTGCGCCTGAACTGGCCCGGGTGCTGACCAGTGGTGATGCCATTCAGGCATCAGGGAACGGACTGAACATCATCATCGATGGGTATCTGCTGTCGTGATGAGTGCTGCCGAACTTCTTGGCCATGAGCCGCCATGCCACGCACAGATTTATCGTGAGGGCGACGTAATGGCGGCCGCAATTCCCATAAGCGAAACCGCATGGGAGGTGCATTGTGGCGCATCCCAATCCCAACGTGGTCGGCCTGCGCTTGCTGCATTTTCGCGTTTGATACAGCGCTTCTGGGACGAGCACCCTTCGGTTTTTGTTCTCGTGGGCGTCATGGAAGCGGCGCACAGGGCTGCGCGCATCAATGCTGTCAGGCTGGGATTTGTTCATTTCATGACCGCCGTTCTGCCATGGCCTGACGGAACCAGCCGTCTGACTGCCTGCTACCGATTGGAGAGATCGTAATGGGAATCGGAAGCGCTATCGGGGGGGCGGCCCAAGCGGCGGCTACAACCGCGTCGACCGCCATGCAGGTGAACGAGCTTGAGAAAGCGCGGCAAGCGGCGTCTCAAGCCGGGCAGACAGCGGCGAAGAACATCAGCGCTGGCGGCTCGGCAGCGCAGGACTACTACAACCCGTACGTCGCGGTAGGCACGAACTACCTCGGTTCGATGTCGAACAATCAGGCGTATAATTCAAACGACACGTCCTACATCGATAAGGCGGAAAACGCCCTCAATCAGACGACGCTTGAACAGACGCCCGGGTATCAGTGGAATCTGTCGCAGGGCGAGCAGGCGGCCACGAACAGTGCGGCGGCGCGCGGGCTGGCGAACAGTGGGGCCGCCCTCAAGGGCGCGTCGACATACGCCAGCGGCCTGGCAGACAGCACGTATCAGAACCAGTTCAATGACCAGCTTTCGGCGAACAGTTCGGCGCAGGGAAACCTGACGAACGAGTTCAACCGCCAAAATGCACTTCTTGGATATGGGTCTCAGGCGGCTGGCGCGAGCGCCGCGAATGCACTGAACACAGCCACAGCAAGCAACCAAGCCCTCATGGAGGGCGCGACAGGTTCGGTGGCGGCCACATCAGGGATCGGGAACGCATTGTCAGGAGGCGCGAGCGCTTTAGGGAACACGGCGACTACCTACGCAGCCTACAATCGACTTCTCGGGAATTCGGGCGCGTCCACTTCGCCAAGTGCCTCCAGCTCATCCGGGGCCAGCAACTGGGACAACTACCTCAACGCAGGATACAGCTGATGGCCAGCTTCGACACCAACGCCCTGTCCCACCCTTATACGCCGCAGCCAGCCAACCCGTTTGAGATCGCGGCACAAGCGCTCGGCGTCAAGAATGCCTTGCTGGATAACAAGATCCGGCAGAGCGAATATGATGCGCAGATGGCGCGGGGTGCTGCCTACGCGCATCATTACAACGCGCTGACGGGCGAATATGACATCCCGGCCGTTCAAAGCGAATTGGGATCGACAAGCGCCGGGCAGTTCGGGTTGCCGGAAGCCGTAACAACCCTGCGGAGCCAGCAAAAGCAGGCGATCGATAACCAGGACGCGCAGCTTTCGTTCCAACGACATGCCAGCACTGCGGCTACTGACGGAATGGGGCGTGTTATCGCTGACCCCACCGACGCCAACGTCAAAGGCTATGCGACGTTTATGTCGCGGCTTACGCCCGCTGCAACTCCTCAGATCAATGCCATCGCAGCACAGGTTGTGGCACTTCCGACAAAGGCGCAGCGTGTCGAAGCGCTTAAGGGCGCATTCACCGCTCATATGGGGCAAGAGGCTGCTAGCCGCGTCTTCGGAACGCCAACAAGCGTTGACGATGGACAGAATATCCAAACCGGAACGCAGGCATCTGAAATGGATGGCGGTGCATTTACGCCCGCTGGAGTGGTCCAGAAGCAGGTCGGGCCCGAGAGTAACGCGTCGCTGGTTCCCGTCACGATGCGCGACCCCACAACGGGGCAGATGATCACCGTTTATCGCCCAGCATCCGAACTGCGACAGGCCGCCGGTGACGGCACATTTACCGGACGACGCATCGACACCGCGGGAGGTGGAGCGGAGCCTATGGCCGGCTCCCCGAGTGGCTATGACGAGCAGTACAAAACGGGGCAGGCAGTCCAGAACACATTGGCGGCGCAGCAGTCCGACGTGACGCAGAATATCGCGACGCTGCGGAATCTGGACGCGCTGCTGGCTGCAGTACCGAAAGACGCGCGCTCGCGCACTCTCAAAGAGATCACGAACAACGTGAGCAAATTCGGGATCGGCGGCAAAGACGCGGCGGGCTATGCGACACTGGCGCAGGAAATCGACAAGGCCGGCACGACCTTGCGCAAGCAGATGATGGACGGGGGCGGTGGTCCACATACCAACGCTGGCCTTGCTGATCTGGAGCATATCACACCAGGCATGGAAATGACGCCCACAGCCGCGCGCGCCCTGACCAATGAGATGCTGACGGCCGCCCTGTATCAGCAGGGACGGCAGAAGGTGGCTGCCGGCCAGAAGGATGCGACCAAGGTTCTGTCGGCCCTCGCTGACTATGACCAGAATTTCGACCCGCGGTTCGCCACGATCCAGCGGTTGGGTCCAGAGGAAGGTCGTGAATATGCCAAGAGCCATATCGAAGACCCGGCGCAGTATGCGTCTTCCGTCTACCGTATGGCGCGCGCGGCCCGAGACAAGGGATACGATTATGGCCTGACGCCGCAGCAGCGCGATCGGATCATTGCGGCGTATGAGGCGCAGAGTGGCCGATGAACTGCAACCCAAGGTCGATGAAGCGTTCGCGTCCGCGTCGCGCCGATACGATATAGACGAGCGATGGCTCCGGGCCATTGCGCAGACAGAGAGTGGCGGCGACACGGGGGCAAAGAGCCCGGCCGGCGCTATCGGGCTCATGCAATTGATGCCGGACACGGCGCGGCGCCTGGCGGTTAACCCTAGAGACCCGATTGAATCGATCTATGGCGCGGCCCGGTTGCTGGACGAAAATCTTCGCCGCTATGGCGACCCACATCGCGCGATGGCGGCCTATAATGCCGGGACCGACGAGCGGCGATGGAGTAACCCCGAAACGCGCGCCTATGGCGGCAAGGTAATGAGCAATATGGCCGCTATCTCCGCAAAGCAGGATGCGCACAAGAAGGCCGCCACGCTGGACGATAGCGTTTATGGTTGGGACGAGGGCGACGGGCGCAAGACGACGACGTTGGGTGACGACATTTATGGCTGGGCCCCTGAGGGGCGGCTTGAAACGAAAGTGCCGGAACAGTCCAGACTTGAGAAGGCGGCGACGATTGCGAACGATACCGTCAATGCGGCCGGGCGTGAAATCGACCGCACAGGCGCCGGTGTCGCTCGCCTTCTTGATTATCTCTCCTCGGCTGGGCACCGGATCGATAATCCATTGTCACGGACCGCGTCTCGTGTCGCGGATAAGATCGAGGCCGCAGAGAACGCCGATGAGGCTTCCCGAGCCGATGATTACGGCGGCGGCCTGTCTGATACGGTCGGCACAATCGGTGGCGGCCTCTTGGCTGCCGGTCTGGGGGGGCGCGTCATCCGCCCTGCGGCAACCCTTCTGGAGGGCAGTCGAGCGGGTCGGATCGCGGCCAATGTCCTGAAGGGGGAAGGCAATTCTGCCACGCGATGGGCGAACAATGCCCTTGCGGGCGGGACGCAGGCGGCCTTGGATGGCGGCGATGACCCTTTCCATGCAGCGGCTGTTTCGCTCGGTCTCGGCGCGGCTGGGCACCTTGTCGGGAAATCCCTCGTGCCCGTCGGCGGCCGCGTCAAAAACTCGTTTGCTCGTGCGCTGAATTACCTGGACCCGGAAGGTGTGAAAACCGAGACCGCGCCTCGCAGCGCACCTGAAAGCGCTTCAGGTCCAATGGGGGATAGCTCAGACGCACCCAAAGCGGCACCGGGCACCCCGGGCGTGCAGCCCCAAACGGCGGCTGAGCAGAAAGCTGAAGAGCGCGCACAGACCAAGGCCGTTTCCAAGATCGGCGCGTTCACAGACCCGAAGGCTGCCGCGCAGGCGATTGTCAGCGCATTCAGCGGGACGAAGGGAACCCGACTTTACGAGGCGCAGATTCCTGGCGTCCTCCATACCCAGGCTACGAAGACGCGCGATGTGAAGCTCGCGGCATTGGAAGACAACCTGCGCGATCTCTATCCGGATGCGTTCCGCACGCTCGACCTTGCGAACAGCGACGCCTACGCCGCGCACCTTCGGGGCACCATCGGCACTCCCGAGCAGATCCAGAACCTTGAACGGGAGCGCACCGCGTTTGAACGCGAGAGCCGGGAAGCCGCTTTCGCCGATGAACAGGCTGTGCCGACCGGCGAGCTTCACGCAATCCTCGACCGGCATATTGGGGACAGCCGAGGCAACGATGCCGTCAAGACGGCGCTTACACGCGCCAAAGCGGCCCTGGCGGACGCATCTGACGAAGGCGGGACAGCGCTGCCGTCCAATCTCTGGAACGTTCGCAAGGCGATCGGATACGGCCTCCAGCAGGCCGCCGCATCCGAGTCCTCGCATATGCGCGCCGCGGCCTCTCGACTGTCGCCATTCATGGACGATCTGGCTGAGCATATAGACCAGGGTGCGCCGGGATTCCGGGACTATCTGGAAGGATACTCGAAACGCTCCAGCGATATCGACAGCATGCGCTTTCTCCAGTCGCGTGGGCTGACACAAGCCTCGAACGACGCCGCCAATGGCGAGGTCGTAAACTATACGGCTCTCAAGCGTTTGATCGGCCAGATCGACAAGAACGAGGTGTCCGTTGCGAGCAAAGGAACGGATGCAGTCACTCCCCAGCAGGAAGGTCGGTTGCGCGCGCTTTATCGTGACATGCTCGCCGAGCGCGAAATTCAGGCAGCCGGACGATCGAGCAGCGCGTCAAAGACATTCAAGGCCGGGATGACGCAGCGGACAAAAGAGGCGCGCGGCGGCCATGTCGGCGGCCTTCTTGGCCCGATCGGAGGCGTGCTGGCCGGGCATGAGGGGGGCCTCCTGACCGGGGGCGCTGTCGGGACGGCATTGCACACTGGAAACGCGCTTTTGGGGCATGCACTGGCAGCGCGGAGACTGACGAATATGGAACGCACCGACCAAGAGGTGATCAATCACCTGCTCGGGCGTTAGAGGCGCGGGGTGATCCGCAGTCCGTGCAATCGCTCTTCCCGGCGGCGCTCGATCTGGGCGCGAATGTATCGAGGCGCGAACGACAGAAGAAATGCCGCCACCAAGAACGGCGTATTCCCATCTTCGAGCATAGAGAGCGGATCCTTGCTTCCCATTGCGTGGTCGACATAAAGGAGCACTAGAAGAAGCGCGCCAGTGACGAATGCCAAAAATGCTGCAGGTAGAAAATCGCCTCTGACCCACCAAAGAAAGAACAGGAACGTAGCGACGACGTAAAGGAGGATCATGGAGCCATGTTAGCTTGGCACGGTCGCCCAACGGAAGAGGAATCTGCTCGCCTTTTCTCCTTGCTGCGACACCCCCAGCCGTACTAGACTCCCTGCACGGCACGCTCTGCGTGTGACGGGTCACAATCTGCACAAGATTCCCGCTCATGCGCCGACTACTGTTCGCCGTCCCCTTTCTTATTGCCGTCCCCGCATTCGCCCAGACGCAGGCCGCGAACCCGGTTGAGGTTTTCGCCAATGGCAAGCGATCGGGTGTCACGTCGCAGCCGTTCGTGGTCCTGACGGTCAGCCAGGCGCTTCCTCTCGCGTCGCTGCCGGCGACCTGCTCGGACGGCGCGCTTGCGCTGGTGACAGATGGCCGAACGCCGATGCAGGCGGCTGGCGCGGGCACGGGCGTTGTCGCGCGTTGCCTGACGAACAAATGGCTTTCGGTCGCGTCCAGCGCGCAGGTGCAGAACTGATGCGCGGCTTTCTTCTTGCGGCCATGGTTCTGATCCCCGCCATTGCCAACGCACAGTCGCGTGCCACCTGGAACGACCCGACTTTCTTCAGTGGTGGCGCGCCGCTGTCGAAGCAGGAGTTCAAGGCAGCCATCGGAGCGCCCGGCGGCATCCCCTCCCTCGACAGCAGCGGCAACCTCACCGCGCCGGTCGTCTCGAGCATGGTGCGCGTCAAAGGCGGCCATGACGTGGTGACATCTCTGACGTCTCCGCCCACCAATGTCGCGGGCCTCATGATTTCCGATCCGGATATGAACCCCTACACCGGCGTCGGCCCGATGTTCACGTATAATGTCGACTACCCGAACGAACTGACGCTGGATCAGCGGATGCCCGGCACGAATGGGTTCTCGCTCCAGAACGAGGACATCACCGGCTTTCCCGCGATGACCTTCCGGCAGCACGATTACTACAGCCCCCTTGCGGAGATGGCCGAGCATGGGGCGACCGGGTATGGCGCCTCCCTGCGAATGGGGAACGACTACGGCTACAATTTCTTTGAGTCGTCGAACTTCTGGAAGCATGGCAATAGCACGCTCTTTGCCGCACCCGCCTATACGATCCAGCAGTCCGGGATGCACTTTCAGAGCGGTGTGTTTCAATACGCCTACGCCGTCCTCACATCCGGCAGCAACAAGATCACCTGCCAGAAGCTGACAGCCGGCGCGGACCCGAGTGGCTGCACGTTCCCCGCGGGGATCAACGGGCAGAGCATCTACGCGCCCTACAGCTTCGGCCTGATCATGCCCGGAACCGTTATCGCGAGCGGTGCCGGGACCAACACGCTGACGCTGACGCCGCCGGACGGGTATTCGTCCGCTTCGGCAGTGACTGGGACGTCTCAGGATACGACCAACGGCACCATCGTCGCGTTCGGGACACCGGTGTGGGACCAGGAAGAAGAGATGATCTTCAACCGCCTGGGCAATGTCGAAATCTATCCCCACGGCGGCTTTGCGAACGGCAACTACTACAATGCGCCCGTGCTGGCGGTCGATCGCCTGTTCAGCAGAGTCGGCATCAACATCGGCGGTCCCTACGGACAGCCGCAGGCCGATCTGGACATCAACGGCCACGGGATCGTGGGCAAGGACAGCGACGGCTACGTTGATCGGGCAAAGTATGCCACCGACGGCGTATGGAACATCATCGCGTCTCCCGGCTCCGGTGACACGGATCAAACGGCACTCAACATTTACGGCCACGGCCTGAACCGTTTCCACATCGAGTGGTGGACGAACCCGTCCCTCCTGGCCTTGCGGGACATGAACGCGAACCGAACGTTCATGACGTGGCCTATGGATGGTTCGTCGCCCGTTGGGATCGACGCCGGCGTCAGGGCGCCCACCTACTACGAGACGTTCATCACCCCAGCCTCCTCGACCGCAGCCTGCACGCAGGGCCAGTTCGGTGACGACGCCAATTATCACTACGTCTGCACGGCCACGGATACGTGGAAGCGTGTGGCGCTGGCGACGTGGTGACGGCCATGGCACCTGATCCCCGTATCGAAGAGCACGAGCGCCGTATTTCGAATCTCGAGACAGCAACGTCCGAGATACGAGCGGGCCAACGCGATCTCTCAGACAAGATGATGATCATGCACGGCGAGAATCGCGCACGCGCTGATGCGAACGAAAAGAAGATCGCCGCGGGCTTCTCGACCCTGGAAGCGAAGGTGGACGGCATCGGAAACCTTCGTGGCTGGGTGAAGTGGGTTCTGGTGATCACGTCCTGTTCCGGCTTCGCGTCCCTGATCAACCATCTGTCGGGAGCCGCGCCATGACCGACCCGATCGATATCGCGGCCCGTACGGCCTGGGGCGAAGCGCGCGGCGAGGGCACGACCGGGATGCAGGCCGTGCTGAACGTCATCCGCAACCGTGCCGACCATCCGGGTTGGTGGGGGCACGATATGGCGAGTGTGTGCCAGTGCGAGAATCAGTTCTCGTGCTGGGATGCCGAAGATCCGAACGGCCCGAAAGCGCGCGCCGTCACCGACGAAGACCCGCTGTTCCGTTATGCGCTGTCGATGGCGAACAAGGCGCAGGCCCATCAGCTTCCGGATGTGACGCGAGGATCGGACAGTTACTACGCGACTACAAGCGCGCGCCCGCGCTGGGCGTCCGGTCGCACCCCTCAAATCATCATTGGCCACCACGCGTTTTACCGCGTCGGCCTGATTGGAAATGGACTGTGAGCCTCAATGCTTCCGACGTTGCCCTGATCGGCACGGCCTGCGTGTCCGTCTGTGCCGTAGTCGCGCGGTTCTGGCCGCGCCCGGCAGACGGCAGCAAGTGGCTGCCCATTTACAACCTCGTCAATCAGATCGCGCAGAACGGCGGACATGCCGCGAATGCAGATGATGCCAGCAAGAAGGATATCGGCCATGTCTGAACTCATGCTTTCCCGCCGCACCGCGTTTCGTGGTCTCGCTGCTCTGGCGGGTGCTACGGCTCTTGCGGCCTGCACCATCACCCGGGACGGCAACGTGACGACCATCACCGTCAACGTCGCCAAGGTGAAGGCGTACGGGGCCGCCGGCCTCAACGCGGTATCGACCATCCTGTCAGTGGCGGCGATTGCCAGCGCCATCGGTGCGCCGGCCGTCGCGGGGATCGAGGCAGCGGCCGTTGCCCTGTCGGCGTCGCTGGCGGCGTTCTCGACGGCTGCCGGATCGAGCGTCACCGTCACGTATGACAGCACGTCGTTCAAGACGGCGATCGACAGCGTTCTCGCCGACCTGAAGGCGGTGGCGTCTGACCTGGCGGCCGCCGTCAGCGGCGCGAACACGAAAGTGGGATCGTCGGCCCTGTCGACCGCCACGACGGCGCTCGACGCGCTCCAGACGGTCGTGTCGGTGTTCGAAGGCCTGCTCGGCGTCGTGACGGCCCGGCGCGTCGGCGCGACCATGACCGAGGCGCAGGCGCTGGCCATCCTGCACGTGGCCGTATGACAGCGGTCGTTCGGCTCTATCACCCGAGCGACACCTTCGGCCGCCTGATCTGCTGGCGGCTGGAGTCCGACTACAGCCACGCCACGATTGAACTGGGCGGCCTGATCTACAGCGCGACGTTCCCGCACATCGTGGCCGTGGCCGAGAACGACCCGGCGTTCGGCATGCCGCCGCGCCAGGGGCTCGCGCTGGAGGTTCGCCTGTCCGATGACGAAGCCGCGCGCGCCCTCGCCTACTGCCGGTCCATGGTCGGGAGCGATTACGACGTACTCGCCATGCTCGGCTGGGCCTTCCGCATCGAGCGCATGCAGCGGCCTGGGCACGTCTACTGCTTCGAATACGTCGCGGACGCTCTGGCGGCTGCTGGCGTTTTTCAGCAGAGCAAACGCCTCATCACTGGCGAGCAGCTTCTCAATGATCTCTACCGCGCAGGCCGCATTGCCGAGCCGCCGGCGGGAACAGCGCGTCTCGCCCGCGCACAGCGTCCAGCCGTGACTGTCCGCGCACCCAAGGTGAACCCATGACACTTCCCCAACTCGGCGCCCTGCCCGCGCAGGTCCGCCCAGGACAGCCGCGCCTTGCGCCATCCCTGCGCATGATGGCCCGGCAGGCCCCGCCCCGGCTGCTGCGCGACCACATCGACCCGGCCCCGCTGATGCTGGGGAACGACACGCTCGGCGACTGCACGTCGGCCGGGCTCGGCAACCATATCCGCGCGACGGCTGCGCTGGGCGGCTTTCAGGTGGGTGTCCGTACTGCGGACGCGATCCAGTTCTACGAGCGGTCGACCGGCTACACCCCCGCCGATCCGAGCACCGACCAGGGCGGCATCGAGTCCGACGTGCTGACCTACGCCAGCCGCAATGGCTACGCGCTGGAGAACGAGACCCTGTTCCCGATCTGGGGGACGGCCGAGCCCGACGACTTCAACGGCATGCGCAACATCATGGCGTCGATGGGGGCTGCGTATCTGGGCGTGCAACTGGCCATCGCGGATCAGGGCGACGGCGTGCTCGACACCACGACGCCGGGCGATCAGACGCCGGGGTCATGGGGCGGCCACTGTCTTCTCGCGTGGGGTTACACCGGGACGGCGGATACCGATCTGGTCTCACTGCTGACGTGGGGGACGATCCGTCAGGCGACGTGGCGCTGGGTCCGGTCGCGGATCATGGAGTGCCACGGCGTTGCATGGCGGCAGTTGGTCCCGGCGTCGGGGATGACGCTTATGGGCGGGGACTGGGGTGCGCTGGTCGAGGCGAATAGGGAGTATCTGGCGGGGTGAGCACGATGAAGCACTGGTCCGATTGTGCCGTTCACAATGGTCCGGCAATGGAACCGGGGCCTTGCGATTGTGGGGGCTATGAGGCGGCCATCGACAAGAAGCAAGGGTCATCCGGCATCGGTCTTGAAGGCTTTTACACGCACGCTATCCAAGGCGAACTTTCCAGCCGGGAAGGCGTATCCACGCTTCGCTCCGTTAGCCCCGAAGATCGTATCGTCGTAACGATCAACGGCGCTGTTGCTTGCGATCGGTCAGGGCCCGCCACCGTGACAGTCAATATCGACTGAAGGTATAGCGGCCCTTGATGAAGGCATCGTAATATCGTCCTTTCGACGAGGCGTTCAGCAGTCCATCGTAAACGGGCTGAGGAACGCCGTGATAGCTGTAATGCTTGCCACTTCCCCTGAATTGGATCGTAAGAACACGTGTGGCCGGGTTGTAGTCTGCGCTGGCAACAGATGTTGAAGCGGGGAAGGTCGGCATAGAGGTCTTTCAAGGAAAAAGAGCCGCCCTTGACCAATTCCGCTTCACTCCGCTAAACACGGCGTGTTACGCAGCGGTATCCCACCGGGCGGTTCGAGCGCGTGGTGGCTGAAGGGGTCGGACTGCAATCCGGCCTCTTCGCGTATCAAATCTCCGAATAAATGTTTTGTGACTCATAAACAAGGGGTTAGCCCCGAGTCGCACTCTTTCCGTTCACATTTTGTTTTGATTCGTAGTCGGTTCAACCATCCGGAATTTCCGGACAGTTGAACCTGTAAGCAATCCTTACAAGTTGGCGTTTGTCTCTCACAAAACGCTGCTTCGCGATACACAAGCGCTGTTGATGCTCACCGTTGATACACAACGGGAATCCCTCCCTCACGCGCCACACCCTAATATAGCAGCGCGCGAGGGAGGGGTGCTGCGGGCCGGGCTTGATACCGGCTGTTGGGTATGTGCGTCGTCCGGGCCCGATATCGACATCCTACTCGGCCATGGGGTCACAGCCGCCCAACGCTACTGAACACCGCCCGTCCATCCGGGCTGCCGCAACCCGCGCAGAATCGCATGGGTCGGGGGTGGAGTACAAGGGGAATGTCGTCGCGAGTCGCGCCCATTTAGTGGCACGGATTTGGCACGGATTTTGGTGATTCGGGGCGGCCCTCAGCGTACCGGAATGGCCCGAAAAGAACGCAACGGCTGCGCCTACGGAACCAAAATATCGCAGAAAACCGGGAGTCGGATGGTGGGTGCGACAGGGATTGAACCTGTGACCCCCGCCGTGTGAAGGCGATGCTCTACCGCTGAGCTACGCACCCATCCGATGCGCGCCTTCTAGCAAGGGTGGACGGGGCTGACAAGCACCTTCACCCCCCGCTTCGTCGTTTCTGTCGCTTTTTCAGAACCCGAACATGTGATCGAGCGAAAAGCGGCCGCCATCGTCCATCACGCCGTGATAGCCGAACAGGCGGCAGGTCAGATCGCGGATCAGCACATAACCATCCTCGCCCGCGCGTGCGAGCGCCGCGTGTCCGAACAGGGTGCCCGGGCGCACCATGCGCGATCCCGATGCGGGAATCTTCAGGGTCGCCTGCGCGATTTCGGCGCCCGATCCATCATGCAGCGTCAGGCCCGTGTCCGAAAACGCGTGCCAGTTGCGCGACACCGGATAGATCAGCCACGCAAAACTGTCCGCGTCGGGCCGGCCGAGCTTGAGAAACAGACGCGTGGTCAACCCGGGCGCGGGCCCGCTGTAGGACTGCGGCTCGGACCGCCAGGTCATCAGCGTGTTGAAGATATGTGCGCCAAAGCTGCTTTCGGCGGCATGACCGGAGTGCCGGTCGTGGTAACGCACCAGCGTGTGCAGCCAGCCGTCGGCGTCACCGCCATCGCGAAAATCGTAGACCAGTTCGCCATGTCCAGCCTCGTCCACCCAGTCGGCCATGTCCGGCGCCTCGGCGTGATTGCGCGGCAGGCAGCCGAGAAAGCGGCTTGCGGTCGGGCGGCCGTCCGCATCGAAACAGTCGATCCGCACTGGCAGGGTCTCGAGTGCCTCAGACATCGGGGCGGGCAGCACGATCGAGCGATAACGCTTCGGATCGAGGATGGGAAAGGGCAGCAGAAAGCCCCGCCCGAACGCCGCCTCCGGCAACGCGCGGATCGCGGGTTCCGGCCGCAGGTCGTTCCGTTCGACGTTCAGGTGGGCGATGCGCGTGCGGCGGTCGGCCGTGATCTCATAACGGGGACGCACGACATGGCGCCCGGTGCGCACCTCGATCTGCGCGGGCCACGCAAGGTCGGGAACCAGCGCGCCGACATCGAGCGCAAGCGTGGCATAGGGCCCGATCCCGACCGGCACAGGCACCTGTTCATCCGTTCCCATGCGATTGAGCGCGAGGTCACCGGGCACGATCGGCCGCGCGTGGCTGTTCTGCAGCCACAGCACCACATGCTCGCCCGGCGCGGGCGCTGGCAGGTTGGCATAGCGGTCGGACGGCCACGCATTGGCATCGTGCGTCACCGACAGGCTGGGATTGCCGTCATTCCCATAGGTTTCGAGCGCGTATTTCACGACATCATGGCCACGTACGCCGATGGCATGGACGAACAACTGCCCGGTGAACGCGCCCAACCCGAAGCGGGCCCTGACCTGCGCGCTGTCGATCACGATTCCGGCTGGTCCCGTCGGCACGGACTGCTCCCACGTGCACAGCACGGCCCCTGCCTCATCGAACAGCCGAAGCCACAGCTGCACCGCCGGAGCGTCGTAGTTCGCCCAGTAATTGGCGGTGACCAGACGTGTGGAGAGCCCGTCCGCATCGCGGAAAAAGGCGTAATTCGTGGCGAAATTCAGCCGATCGAGATAGGCGCGCGGCACGCTGAGCATCGCATCGGGAATGCGCGCCGCCGTCAGCGTCTCCAGCGCCGCGCCGTTCGGCAGCAGCGGTCGCACCCGCGGCAGCATCCGCCCGTCGTCGAAGGACGCGATCAGGACGGTGGCCGCATCGGCCTGCGGCAGTTCCGTCAGCGCACGGGCGGGCGCGGCTCCGGCAATGACCTCACCCACGCGATCGATGTCATGCACGAAGACGCCCGCGTCGGGCACCAGTTCGGGGTGCAGGGCGAACAGCATCCGGGCGAAACCCTCGGGATCGTAGACCGCGAACGGGCCGCTGGCCGACAGACGCCCGGCCAGGGCCGCAAGACCCTCGGCCGCCAGCGGATGCGCCAGCGCCTTGTAGAGGGCATTGCCGCCATGCGCGGCATCATAGGTGCGAATATCGAGCATTCCTCACTCCCCCAGAAGGCGGCGCATCGCGGCCGCGGCCAGTGGCGTATCGTCCAGCGGCTCGACCGGCCAGTCCTCCGCACGACCGTCAAAGAGACGGACACGCCCGGCGAGAGTCAGTTCGCGGACGAACAACTCGATCCGGCGTGACGTGCCCGGCAAACGGATGACATGAACCGGCGCACACGTCGCCACCGCTTCCGATATCATCGAGACCGAGTCGATCGTCACCAGAATCCGATCCGCGCAGGCCAACAGCCCCAGATACGGGTTCTCGCCGGTCATATCCCAGACCCACGCCCCGCGCGGTGACAGCCTTTCTTCCAGAAGCTGCCGGACCACGGGATCAGTACGGCGAGAGGGCGTGACCACCAGACCGGCGCGATCAAACTCCATCACCTCGCGCAGTCCCTGGGCCAGAACCTCGGCCGCCGTGGGGTCGAGCGTGTAACGGCCATTCGTCCCGCCCACCAGACAGGCGACCAGCGGGCGCGGAAGATGCGCCAGACGCGGCGCCCAGACCGCGCGGGCCTCGGCCAGGACGTCCGGCGTCACCTGATGCAGCGCCGTCCGGGTCAGGACGACGTTCGGGCCGGAAATCTCGTCATGGCGGTTGGCGATCACCAGATCGAATTTCGACAGCGCCATGCGCGGGTTCTGCACCTGGATCACGGGCCGGTCCGGCGCACGCAGGGCGGCGGCCACCGCCGCGCTCTTGCCGCCCACC
>NZ_JABXXR010000006.1 GCF_013376175.1 Ameyamaea chiangmaiensis | reverse complement strand
GCCGACTCGGGCTCGCTGTTGCAGTCGCCCCCGGGGGGATGGCGCGATGGCTGGCCGTCACGCCGGGCGCCGGATCCGACGGGGGCCGCCGCCCTTATGGCGGCCAAAGTGGCGGCGGCGATGGGACGGCGCGAGCAGTTGTATGCCCTGTCGCTGGTGATGTTATCGGCCAAGCTTGCACGGATTGACGGGCCGGTGAATCGGGCGGAGATCAACGCGTTTCGTGGCCGCTTTCAGATCCCGCGCGAGAATGTGGCCGAGATCGGGCGTCTGTTCGATCAGGCACGGACGCGTACCGATGATTACGAGATGTTCGCGCGTGAACTTGGCCGCGTCTACGCCGACGACCGGCAGCCGCTGGAAGATCTGCTGGGCGTCCTGTTTGCGATCGCCCGGGCCGATTCGCCGGACGGCGCCATCAATGCGCGCGAGCGGCGGTATCTCGACCGGGTGCATGCGGCGTTCGGGTTGAGCCCGGGGGCCTGGGACCGGGCGGAGAACGGTGCGGCGCGACCCACGGTGGACGAGGGGGACGCGTATCGCGAACTGGGAGTGATGCCATCCGCCAGTGATGACGAGGTGCGCGGCGCGTGGCGACGGTTGGTGCGGGAGCTGCACCCGGACGTGATGAGCGCGCGTGGTGCGGCAGAGGCGGAGCGGGTCCGCGCGACGGTTCGCGTGGCGCGCGTGAATGCGGCGTGGGACCGGATCAAGCGCGACCGGCGACTGTGATTTTTTCGTTCGTCGTGCAACAGATGCACGTGGCGGTCGTATTAGCCCGGCGCGCGGACGGATTGCAGATGGCGGCGCACATGCTAGAGAGTATGGGATGTCGGCTTGCTGACGACCGTTGATGAAAAGACGGCTGCCCCGGGTTGGTCCGGACGTGGTCCGACCCTATGCCGTTGAGGACGAGGATGCGCGCTGTAACCCTGACGAAATTCTTTCCTGTCCGCCCGGGGTTTGCACGCGGAGCCGTCCGGACGGCGACGATGGCGGCTGTGCTGGCCTCAGCGGCCTGCGGTCCTCTGACGACGCCCAAGCCGACCGACCCGGACGCGCTGGCCGACTACCGGGAGGCCAACGACAAGTACGAGCCGCTCAACCGGAAGATGTATAATCTGAACATGAAGGTGTACAAGTATGCCTTCAGGCCGGTGGGTAAGGCCTATATTTGGGCGGTGCCGTCGCCGGTGCGCGACGCGCTGGGCGATATGGTGCAGACGATGAACGAGCCGATCGTCTTCTTCACGGACGTGGGCGCCGGCCGTCCCCGTCGGGCGGGCGACGCGTTTGTCCGTTGGACAGTCAATATGACGGCGGGCGTTGGTGGTTTGATCGATGTCGCCAAGATGCTGGGCTATCCCCATCATGACGATGACGCGGGTCTGGTCCTGGCGACGTGGGGCGTGCCCTCGGGCCCCTATCTGTTCCTGCCGGGCATGGGGCCCTCGTCGTTCCGCGACTCGGCGGGGTATGGTATCGATGTAGGTCTGTCGCCGTGGAACTACGTGCCGCGGGGTTACGGCCTTTTAACTTTCAACTGGGCTTATAATATTGCCGGTATAATCAACGGCGCGGCAAATTCGATCGACGCCTTCGATCAGGTGCAGCGTGACGCGCTCGACCCGTATGCGTTCATTCGCAGCGCGTATCAGCAGCAGCGCCGTGCCCAGGCCGAAGCGATCAAGAACGACCATCGGGCCACGACGCCCGACTGGTACAATTGAAGCAGGACAAGTCAGACATGGGTTCTACGTTCTTCCGGTCCGTTGCCTTCCGTCGCCGCGCGCTCGGGCTCGTGGTCATCGGTGGTCTTCTGGCAGGTGGTGGTGCGGTTCCGGGCCACGCGGCGTCGGGCTCGGCGCATGATTTCGTCCAGCATTTCGGCGATCAGCTGGTTGCGATCATCAACAGCAAGCAGTCGTCGTCCGCCAAGAAGGCCGCGCTGGAGCCGTTGATCCAGCAGAATATCGATGTCGATTCGATCGGCCGTTATTGTCTGGGACGCTACTGGAAGGTGGCGACGCCGGACGAGCGGGCGCAGTTCCTGCAGCTGTTCCACAAGGTCATGATCAACGCCGTGTCCGAGCGGATGGTCGGCGACTATCAGGGTGTCACGTTCACGATCGGGAACACCATCAGCCAGGATGGTGATGAACTGGTTGATGGCGTCATCAATCGTCCCGGCAACCCGCCTGCCAACGTTCAGCTGGAGATCAGCACGCAATCGGGATCGCCGAAAGTCGTCGATCTCAAGGGTGAAGGCGCCAGCCTGCGTCTGACCCAACGTGGCGACTATGCGAGCTATATCGCGCAGAATGGTGGCCAGGTGAGCGCGCTGATCAAGGCGTTGCAGAAGCAGGTGTCGCGCAACGACTGAACGGCGGGCGAAAGGGCCCGGCGATTTTGGACCTCTGGCGGGGCCGTCTCGGATGAGGCGGCCTTTTGTCTATGGGGGGTGGTCCTTTAGCCTCTGACGCTCTCGAAGACGAGCATGCTGTGTCCGTCGCGGTCGAAGCGATCGCAGACGCGCATGCCGATGCCGCCGAGGATGGTTCTTGAGGCGATATTGGTCTCGCGTGCCACGGCGATGACCCGCGGCAGTCCTTCGTCATGCGCATAGTTCAGCACGGCAGCCGCGGCCTCGCGCGCGAGGCCGCGGCCTGTGGCCCATGGCCAGAGAGCGAAGCGCAGGCCCATGCCGCGCCCGTCCGGCCGTTCGTGCAGTCCGGTGATGCCGACGAAGCGCCCATTTTCGTGGATGGTGAACATGCCGACGCGCCGCCGGGCCCAGAGGGCGAGGTCGTCGGCCATGTCGGCCTCGGACTGGGCCCGGGTCCGGACGCCGCCGAGCATCAGGCCAAAGGCGCCGGGGTCGGCTTTCAGGCGCGCGACCTCGTCAATGTCCTGCCAGGTGACAGGACTGACGATAAGGCGGGGGGTACGGAGTTGACGCAGGGCGGTCATGGCCGGGGATCAGTCGTGCCCCCGGCCATACGTGTCAGCGGGCGAGCGGGCGATACTTGATGCGTCCGGGTTCGGTGGCATCGGGGCCAAGGCGGCGGCGTTTGTCCTCTTCATAAGCCTGGAAGTTCCCTTCGAACCATTCGACGTGGCTGTCGCCTTCGAAGGCCAGGATATGGGTTGCGAGGCGATCCAGGAACCACCGATCATGGCTGATGATGACCGCGCAGCCGGCAAATTCGGCCAAGGCGTCTTCGAGCGCACGCAGCGTGTCGACGTCGAGGTCGTTGGTCGGTTCGTCGAGCAGGATGACGTTGCTTTCCTTGCGGAGCATCTTGGCGAGATGGACGCGATTGCGCTCGCCGCCTGACAGGATGCCGACTTTCTTTTGCTGGTCCGAACCCTTGAAGTTGAAGGCACCCACATAGGCACGCGACGGCACGGCCCGCTTACCGAGATAGATGACGTCGGTTCCGCCGGAGATTTCTTCCCACACGCTCTTGTCATCGTCGAGCGAGTTGCGGGACTGATCGACGTAGCCGAGCTTGACGGTGTCCCCGATCTTCAGTTCGCCGCTGTCGGGCGTTTCCTGGCCTACGATCATCTTGAAGAGGGTCGATTTACCCGCACCGTTGGGGCCGATCACGCCGACGATGCCGCCCGGAGGCAGCTTGAAGCTGAGATCGTCGATCAGGAGGCGGTTGCCGAACGCCTTGCGCAGGTCTTCGGCCTCGATCACGGTGTTGCCCAGGCGGGGGCCGGGTGAAATGGCGATATCGGCCGCGCCGGTCGCCTGCTCGCTGGAAGCGGCGAGCATTTCCTCGTACTTCTGGATACGGGCCTTGCTCTTGGTCTGGCGCGCCTTCGGGCTGGAGGCGATCCATTCCTGTTCGGCGGCCAGGGCGCGCTGACGGCTGCTTTCCTCTTTTTCTTCCTGGGCAAGGCGTTTGCGCTTCTGCGCGAGCCACGACGAGTAGTTGCCTTCGAACGGATAGCCGCGCCCGCGCTCGATTTCGAGAATCCAGTTGGTGACGTTGTCGAGGAAGTAGCGGTCATGGGTGATGACCATGACGGTGCCTTCGTAGTCGCGCAGGGTGCGTTCGAGCCACGCGACGCTTTCCGCGTCGAGATGGTTGGTCGGCTCGTCCAGCAGAAGGATATCGGGTTTTTCGAGCAGCAGGCGGCATAGGGCCACGCGACGGCGCTCGCCGCCCGACAGCTTGGTCACCGGGCTGTCGGCGGGTGGGCAGCGCAGGGCGTCGAGCGCGATTTCGGTCTTGCGGTCGAGGTCCCAGCCGTCGCCGGCGTCGATCTTTTCCTGCAGTTCGGCCTGTTCGGCGAGAAGGGTGTTCATCTCGTCGTCGTCCATAGGTTCGGCGAACTTCATGGAGATCTCGTTGAATCGGTCGACGGCGATCTTGAGGTCACCGAAGCCCAGTGCCACGTTTTCGCCCACGGTGAGGGTTTCGTCGAGCTTGGGTTCCTGTTCGAGGTAGCCCACGCGCACGCCTTCGGCGGCCCATGCTTCGCCGCCGTATTCCTTGTCGAGGCCGGCCATGATCTTGAGCAGGGTCGATTTACCGGCGCCGTTGACACCCAGCACGCCGATCTTGACGCCTGGCAGGAACGACAGGGTGATGCCCTTGAAGACCTCGCGGCCGCCCGGATAGGCCTTGGTGAGGTCCTTCATGACATAGACATACTGATAAGCGGCCATGGGGTGCTCCTCTGCCGAAGGCGGGTGTGGGGTGCGGTGCGGTCGGCGGCGCTGCCGGGGCGTGGCGTCGGATGCCTGCGCCCGGCAGGACTTGAACCCGCAACCAAGCCGTTATGAGCGGCCCGCTCTAACCAATTGAGCTACGGGCGCGCAGGCTGTCCCTGATCTCGCGCAAGTTGGCCGGTTTGGCAAGCTGTAAAGGCGGCGGATTGGCAATGGATCGCGGCGTCGATAGGTTGTCGACGTATTCTGGTGAAGGAGTGTCACAGCTATGGACGTCTCGAAGATTTCTCCCGGCAAGGACGTGCCGTTCGACATCAATGTTGTGGTCGAGATCCCTGAGGGGTCATCGGTGAAGTATGAGGTGGACAAGGACAGCGGAGCACTGGTCGTCGATCGCTTCGTGTTCACGCCGATGGCTTATCCGGCAGCGTATGGGTTCATCCCGGGCACGCTGGCCGCGGACGGCGATCCTGCGGATGCGCTGGTTCTGGCGCCCGGGCCGATCGTGCCGGGCGCGGTGATTCGGTGTCGCCCGATCGGGATGCTGAAGATGGAGGATGAAAGCGGGCAGGACGAGAAAATCATCTGCGTGCCGCACGATAAGATCCATCCTCAGTTCTCGACGGTGCAGGCGATCGCTGATCTGCCGCAGATCACGGTGCAGGCCATCGAGCATTTTTTCACCCATTACAAGGACCTTGAGAAGGGCAAGTGGGTGAAGGTCACGGGCTGGGCCGGCAAGGACGAAGCTGGCCAGGTGATTACCGAGGCGCTGGCGGCCGCGACCAAGGGCTGAACGCTTCAAAGGGGGGGTGATGCCAAAATGGCACGCTCCTCCAAGATGTTGAGTTCGCTCTCAGATTCGTGTTTATGTGTGGATTAAATATCATTTAAAAAGAGAATACCGACGCGATGAGAGACGGGCGAGGTTCCGGACGAAGCGCGGCAGTCGACAGACCACAACAAGAAAAAATAAGGTATGACGATGCGTATGATAGGCTGCTGGTTTAGTCAGTACACATGATCTGACTTTATTAAAGTAGATTAGAAAATATCGACCGGCTCTCTACCTTTGTAGATGGGTTCTGGTTTTATGCTCCAACAATAAAGTCAATAAGAACGATGAGCATGAGAACACATAACACGCACAGCAACGTGCTGGCAGTGAAGTCTTTTTTGTATGCGGGGATCGCATGCGTGGCGATGTCGGGTGTGGCGTCGGCGCAGACGTCGCTTAATCCCAGTGTTCGTGTCAATACGCCCCTGAATACTAAAGCTTTTGGGGAGAGTTCGGTTCCTCCGCTACCTCATCCGGAGGCTGTGTGGGAGGATCCGTTTGGCTGGAATACATGGCTGCGTGACCGCGGCGTGGCGTTCCTTTTGGACAACCGAAACGAGTTCGCTGGTATTGTAGGTCCTGTGACGCATTCTTATGGATTGCGGAAGGGGAGTTCGAGTGCGGGCCAGTATGCTTTCGAAAATGATATCGATTGGGAGCGTCTGGCGGGCATTCGCGGGTTCAGTACGCACGCGCTGGTCGTGGGACGTTACGGTATCCCGGCGAGTCGCATGTTCGGTGACAATGTCAACCCAAGCCAGGAAATCTACGGCGCGGGTGGCAACGTGGCTGTCCACTTTGTCTATGGCTATGGTGAAGAGACGTTTGGCCATGGCCGATTTGACGTGGCGGCGGGTCGTATTCCCTTCCTGAACGATTTCTCGTCGAACCCGCTGTACTGTAACTATATGAATAACGCGTTCTGCGGAAACCCGAAGGCGGCATCTGACAACACGGCGCATTCGTCTTATCCGGATGCGGTGTGGGCGGCACGTTTTCGGCTTCGGCCTACGACGCATACCTATATTCAGACGGGTGTGTATTTCAGTCAGGCTGGAATCTATGGCGTGAAGCAGTATCGGACTGGTTTCAAGTTGAACGGCGCGGACATCAACGGTGAATCGATCCCGGTAGAAATTGGCTGGGAACCGGTGTTTGGGCATGGGACACTGCCCGGCCATTACAAGCTGGGCTATGCCCGCGACACAATCGATCACAGTGATAATTATTACGATGGTAACGGCCGGCCCTATGCCCTGACGGGACTGACGCCGCGTAAAGATCATGGCGCGAACGCAGCGTGGCTACTTGTCGATCAGATGCTTTATCATTTTGACAAAGGCACGCCAGATGCTGGCGTTACGTTCCTTGGCGGCATGTATTACAATAGTGAGCGGTCGTCGATGCGGTCGCAGCAGTACCAGGCTGGTGTTCTGGCGCGGGGCTTCTGGGCAGCCCGTCCGAAGGACGGCGCGGGGCTGAATTTCGCCTACACGCGTGTGTCCGGGCAAGCTGCGCGCACTCAGGAATTGCAGCTGATGCAGGGGGTTCTGCCGGGTTCCTTGCTAAACGGGTCTTACGGGCCTCAGAGCTACGGCATGGTCCTGGAAGCGAATTATCAAATCCATGTTTATCGGGGTATTACGGTTTCGCCGGATTTTCAGTACTACTTCCATCCTGGCGCACAACGCGTGCTGCGCGATACAGCGGTATTGGGCGTGTGGTCGCACTTCGAACTGTTTTGATACCGCAAGTTTCGGACGTGCGTAAAATCGTCTGAATTGCGAAGGGGCGGCCGTCGACGTGAACGTCGGTGGTCGCCCTTCGTCATTGTGTGACTGATTTCAGGCAAGGGGGGAGATCTGGTGCCGGGTTGTTGGCAGGGCTTCAGGGGGCGCCGAATGACGCGACCACAGAAGGGAGACCGGTCTGGCGTCGGGTCTGAAGCCGGGCGGCGGTAAGGATGGCGCGGGCGTCGGCAATTGCGCGATCCAAGTCAGCGTTGATGATGACGTGGTCGAATTCCTGCCAATGGGAGATTTCGTCGCGGGCGGCCTTCATCCGGCGGTCTATTTCGTCCTGGTTGTCAGAGGCACGCTTGTGGAGTCGGTGTTCCAGTTCCTGAAGCGATGGGGGAAGCACGAAGAGGCTGACGACGTCCGTGGGGAGGGCGGCACGAAGCTGGCGGTGTCCCTGCCAGTCGATGTCGAAAATCATGTCGAGGCCGCTTTTGAGCGCTGCCTCGACGGGTGCGCGTGGTGTCCCGTACCCTCGGCCGAAGACAATGGCGCCCTCCAGAAGGTCGCCGCTCTTTGACATGGATTGAAAATCTTCCATCGTCCGAAAATAATAATGCACGCCCTCATGTTCGCCGGGACGGGGTTGCCGGGTCGTGACCGAAACGGAGTGCCGGAGATCGGGCTCGGACGCCCGCAGGGCGTTGGCTATGGTCGATTTTCCTGCACCCGATGGCGCCGACAGGACGAAGCAAACGCCGCGGCGCCGTATGGCCGGCGATGAGTGAGGGGCCATAGGGCAAGTGCTCCCGTGCGTTCGTACAATCTGCGAATGATATCCCGGTGGGTCGTTGTTCGCACGAGAGGCGCGGCGTGGGCAAGAGGGAAGGCCGGGCCGTGAGTGCCTGAACGCAGGGTAGATCCGCTGGCCGGCGGCGAGGGTTTGTCGAGCCGGGTAATTTTTTTTAACGGACACTTGATCCGCGCGCGCGGCATGCGTAACGTCGTGCATAGAATACGGTTGCATTGCTCGGAGCAAACATTTCGTGCCGTCACGCAACCCGTTCGCTTTCCAAGTCCTATAAGAGGTGTCGCGACGGGTTCGGCGAAGTTGTCGCGCGCCGTGACACGGTTTGCCCCGGTGCTCGTGAAAATGCTGAGGGCTCTTTCTGTATCTCATACGCAATGACCACTGAGGTAAGACGTGTGCGTGGTGCGCGCCGTTGACGGAACCCTCATTTCCGCGCCACGGCACGGACAGTCCTGAGGCGGCTTAGATTTCAGTCTTATCGGGTTTCAAAAAGGGTTGAGGCTGAAAGCTGATTGACGTAATGGCGTTTTGCCATGAGCATGGCAGTAAGGAAAAAGAACCGAATCAGTACTGATTTTTATAAACACACTGCAAATATTTTAAAATTAGAATTTTATTTTATATACACAAATATTTTAATACTTTATTATAGTGAGAACTGAGGTCATGACTTGCATCGCTAATATTGCCGATGTTACTCGAAGAAAAGTCCTGGTTCCCGACTTGGATATGTTGCCTACGGTAGAACGTCGATCTCATTCCGACCTGGTGACGAAGGATGGTCTGATACGTGTGATATCGACGCTGAACGCCCTGTATGACGCCGGTGATATCGGAGATTCAGAACGGGGCGCGGCGGAGCGTTGGCTTAGGGATTTTCTGTATGCCCGATTTGGCACTATGGATAAACAAAGTCAGAAACAGGCTTATGAAAAAGGGGACGTTCATACATGGATGCTCAGTCGCGGTAAGGCTGCAGCCCGTGTGTCTGAGATTCGTGCCTGTCTCGGTTTGTGCGCACATGTTCGGCTTGAAATGCTTCTAGTTCAGGAAAAATCGTTCTCTGCAATGGCAAAGGTTCTCTTTCCCAATATCTCCGAAGCGCGCGCGAGGATGAAGGTCTCCGCTCAGTGCGGGCTTATTCTCGAGCAGCTGTCGTCCTATTACGATGCCCAAAAAAATCGGACGGCGCCCGGAAAAAACTTGCCTGACGCGCGCGGTTGCTGTATGTAAAACACCATACTGAGAAATTTATAAAAGCCACACCGTTTGACGGTGTGGCTTTTTTTTGGAGAAATGTCGTGGTGTCCACACGGGGTGTGTTGAAGCCGGGTGCAATCGTGGCCACTCGCGCCCGATACTCGGTGATACTCGAAACTTCGGCTGAGCAGTGTGTCCTGTGCCCTTTGGTTTCCCTTGACGAGACTAGGCATCGCGCTGATGTCGAGCCAGCCTGGTGTGAACTGGTGAACGCCAATCTCAAGAAAATCGACGTAAAAGTTCGCTGTATCCCTGCGGTAAGAGACATCAAGGGCCTTCAATATGTTGGGGATGTTTCGTTAGGTCTTGTCGAGCGTCTTCGTGCAGCGGTTTTGCGTGAACAATCACGACGTACGTGCGAGATTACGATGCGACGTCATATCGTATCGTTTAAATCGGAAAATAGGGTCATAGAGTAGGCTTCCTACGCAATTCCGCCTTTGTGTGGTGCCGGAAGTATAGGCGCGGGGCGCGTGTGCAATATATCTAAGCGTAAACGAGAAAAATTTTTGAGTGTCTTGTCGGAGACGGGAAATATCTCCGAGGCCGCGCGGTGCGTCGGGCTGAGTCGATCCAGTTTTTATAAACTCCGCTCCGAAGACGATGAGTTTCAGAGGCTGTGGAGATTAGCGCAAGAGGCATCAATTGATCTTCTGGAGGAAGAGGCGCGGAAGCGGGCGACAGACGGTTATGATGAGCCTGTGGTCTATGGTGGCAAGGTGGTCACGGATCCACTAAGTGGGAAGCCAATATTAAAGAAAAAATATAGTGATGCTCTTTTGATTTACTTGCTGCGTTCATCACGGGAGAAGAAAGATAAGGAGTATGGTCATGGGGCTTCAGAGATTACGGTTGTGATTTCGGCTGATGAAGGCGAACTTTAGTCTCAACGAGGGGCAGAAGGACGCGGTTCGACTACTTTCAGGTCCTGCCCGCCATATCTTTCTTCGCGGTGGATCCCGATCGGGTAAGACTCTGGTTTTGCTGAGGGCAATCGTCATCAGAGCATTGCGTTGCAGTCAGACAAAGCATGGCATTTTTCGTCACACTCTTTCGGCGGCGCGGGCGACGCTGCTCAGCGAGAGTTTCCCGGAGATGATGAGATTATGCTTTCCCGCTGTTCCTTACACTCTTTACAGGCAAGACTCGATCATTCGGCTAGGGAACGGGTCGACGCTTCTCTTTGGCGGACTCGACCAACACGACCGGACCGAAAAAGTTCTCGGGCACGAGTTTTCAACGATTTACCTTAATGAAGCCAGTCAGATCTCGTACCGATCCAGAAATATGCTTCTAACTCGTTTGTCAGAAAATTCGTCTCTGATGCGAAAGGAATATATCGACGCGAACCCACCGTCCATGTCGCACTGGCTCTATCGTCTCTTTGAAAACGGGGAAGAGCCTGACAGTGGACAGCCACTCGAAAACCGGGGTCTATATGCCTCAATGCAGATAAACCCAAACAGTAATAGAGATAATATTCCTGGGGATTACTTCGATCATTTGAACAGTCTGCCTGAACGCGAGAAAGCTCGATTCCTAAGGGGCGAGTATTCGTCTTGTGTCCAGGGGGCATTGTGGAAGATTGATAGCATCCAAAGACAAAGATCGATCGATCGCGAATCTCTGGATGCTATTCGATCGAACATGCAAAGGATTATCATATCTGTTGATCCTTCGGGAGCGTCGGGCCCTGACGATTATAGATCGGATGAAATCGGCATCGTCGTATGCGGCATCGACATGCATAAGAATCTTCATGTGCTGGAAGATTGCTCGCTACGAGAAACGCCGGCTAAGTGGGCTCTTGAGGTTCTTGCTGCCGTAAGACGGTGGCGCGCGGATCTGATCGTCGCTGAAAAGAACTTCGGCGGAGCACTGGTGGAAGCCAATATCCGGGCCGTTGATAGTAACGCACCTTTGAAGCTGGTGAGTGCGTCGCGGGGCAAGGTAGCTCGTGCCGAGCCCGTGGCGGCTCTCTATGAGCGTAAGAAGGTCTATCACCATGGCAGGTTCCAAGAGCTGGAGGAGCAGCTTTCTCTATTTTCGTCTGGGGGATACCGAGGAGTAAAATCTCCGGACCGAGCAGACGCCCTTGTGTGGGGAATAACGGAACTGGCGCTTCTGGATCCCCAGCAGGGGAAGGCGCAGTGGATACCTGCGCCTCTTTCATTTGAACGATAAGAGGTACGATGGATTGGCAGGCACTACGAGAGACATATGCATTTGACGCGATCGCATCGCCCCGGAGGAGGCGACTAAGTAGTCTTAAAAAAGTTCTCGATGGACACCATTATGATGGTCTGAGGTATCCCTTTTCCAAGGAGAGGACTGAGGCAGGCGAATACATTCCCCTCCGCTGTCGACGGCCTGCGGTGCGCACAAACCTGTGTCGTGGAGTGGTCGAGGATTCGGTGGCGCTTCTTTTTGGTGACTGCCATTGGCCCGATGTCGTTTCGGATGACCATGAGATTACAACGGCGCTGAGGATTTTTGCTTCGGATACTAATCTGGCGGCGTTGATGACAGAAGCGGCTATCCGAGGATCCATTGGATCAACCGCGATTCTCTTTGAGATTGAGAGTGGTAAGCCGCGCCTTCGTCTTCTGGATACGAGCCTGCTTGATCCGGTCTGGGACGAAGTCGATGGTGATCTGCTGCGGGTGTCGGAAAGATTTATCGTTGCGGGGCAGGCGCTGCGCGACCGCGGGTTCAGCGTTTCTGATGACGATCTTGCAACACGCTTTGTGTGGCATCGTGTTTGGGACCGAAGCTGTTGCATCGTCTACGAACCTTGTAAAGTCGGTAGTTCCGAGGGGGCGAATGTAGACCGCGTACATACGATCATTCATGACTTTGGGTTTGTTCCGATTGTCTGGATTCGTAATCTGGCAGCTGCAAATTCGACGGATAGGCCTGACGGCGAGTGTACGTTTGAGCGCGCAATTGATACTGTGATTGAGGCTGATTATCTTCTGTCACAAGCGGGACGTGGACTGAAATACAGTTCGGATCCGACTCTAGTTTTAAAAACAGGCGGGATAAACCGTGATCCTGTGGCGCGCGAGGGAGGTGTGGTGTCTGCTCTTACGCTGCCTCCAGAGGGGGACGCAAAGCTTCTCGAAATAAACGGTAATTCCGCCAACGCTGTACTCAACCATTACCGGGAATTGCGGGCTCTCGTCCTGGAGCAGTTGCACGGAAGTCGCGCACATGCGGATCATCTGACGAGTCAGGTATCGGGAAAGGCCATGGAGCGGTTGAACCAGCCTTTGATCTGGATCGCCGAGCGATTGCGTCACTCATATGGTCGTGGTGGCCTGGTTCAGATTTACAGGATGGCGTGTGAATTTTCGAAGCGCTTATCCGGCGGACTGGTGCTGTCCAGTGGAGCGGTTATCGGCATGGAGCCTTTGGGGTTGGGGTTGCGCTGGCCGCCTTGGTATCCTCCGGGAGAGGGAGAGTTACAGCAGTTATCGGCAAGTCTTCAGACTGCTATTCAGGGCGGTTTCATGGATGCTGGCGACGCTGCGCATATCTTTATGGGCGCGGTTAATATAGCCGGGCATCGTATCCGTGATTTCTGAAATATTAATAGCAGAAAATTACGTATTGAAACTAAGGTCTGGACTGAAATATGACGGATGAAACTGCTGCGGTGAGTGCCGGAGATGCGAGTGAGGTTGATGCCTTGCGGGCGCGTCTGGCTGACGTCGTGTCGGAATTAGAGTCGACACGTGTGCGTTTGTTGCAAGGCGAACAGGCGCAGCGAGAGGAGCGGCGGCGCGCACGCATTCATCTGTGCGCGATCAAGTTCGGGGCGCTTGACGCGCTTGATCTTGAAAAGCTCGTCGAATTTGAAGAGACGGAACTCCAGGTCGATATCCCGGACGACATACTGGATGAGAGAATTGAACGCCTTCGTCAGAGCAAGCCCTATCTGTTTGATATAGGACGCGCAAGAGGCGGCGGCATCATGGATACGGTGAGTGGTTTGGCGCCACAACCTATGGGCGGATGCGACGAGGATGTTCGTCGGATTCCGACGAGCGATTATGAGAAAGCGAAGAAATCATTTCTTCGTATTTGATATAATTTTGTACGGTGTAATTTGAATGTCGATTGATAATTTTCCTCTTCAGCTTCAGTCCGCGATCCAGCAGGGTTTTCTTGCCCGCGAGTTTGAAAACGGTCTGCAGTCGCGCCTCGGCTTTCGACGGGTGGCGGATCGCGAAATTTTTCCAAATGCGATTGGTGAGACACTGACCAAGACGCGTAAGAGTCTAAAAGCGCCGGTTACGACGCCGCTCGTGCCTTCCGCAAACACCAATTTTGATAACGGCCTCACGCCTGGATCGTGGTCCGTCGAACAGTACACGTTGTCTATAGATCAGTATGGCGATACGATTGACCTGAATATGGTGACGTCCGGGGTTGGAATCGCGTCACAGTTCTTGGCGAATGCCTACACGAATGGCGTTCAGGCGATGCAGTCGCTCGACCGCATCGCACGTAACACGTTGCTGGGTGGCGCGGCAAATGGAGTGGGTGGCTACCTGGGTGGGAACACGCGTGTAACGGTGGCCTTGTCGTCGGCTGCTGCGAGTGTGCAGGTTGATGACATCCGTGGCTTTCAGAATATCATCAGCGGATCAGGGCGCGTTGTCAGCGTGTCGGCCGGCGACGGTATGACGGTGACAGTTGGCGCGGGTGTTTATACGCTGGTTGCCGCACAGGCGGATGCGCTGAACGTATCGACTGCCCCGGGTGGCGTATCCGGATCTCTCACGTTCAGTGCGTCTGTGTCGACGAGTGATGGTGCCAAGGGGGCTGCGGTTGTGGCGTCTATCGCGCCTCTGGTTCTTCGCGCGAATAACCGTTCGACGACCGCGGCCTTGCAGGCTGGTGGTTCAACAGGCATCGGTGACATGCTTGGGATCCAGTCGGTGCTGGCCGGTGTTGCTGCTCTGCGTCGCAACAACGTTCCGACGATTGATGGTGCCTATCATTGTTACCTCGACGATATCCAGCTGCTCGGTCTGTTTCGCGATCCTGATTTCAAGTACCTGTATCGGGGTGCCTATGGGAGCGAGGAGTACCGCAGCGGCCAGGTTATTGAACTGCTCGGCGTCCGCTTCATTCCGACGACGGAAGCACCGCAGCAGGCGTCTCTTGGCAATGGCCCCATTCATCGGGCGCTGTTGCTGGGTCAGGGGGCGCTGATCGAAGGTGACTGCGCCCTGACTGGGCATTCGGATATTCCGGAGGTGGATCGGGCTCTGGTCGAAATGGTCGACGGCGTTGCCATGGTGACGCGTGAGCCGATAGATCGCCTGAAGCAGATCATTGCGCAGTCGTGGTATTGGATCGGCGGATTTGCCCTGCCGACGGATATGACTGCTGACACTGCAATTATTCCGACAGCGACCAACTCCTATCTCAAGCGGGGGGTTGTGATCGAGAGCCTGGGAACAGATGCCTATGGCGCGATGATCTGAATGTTTTATGGGGCCGATCTTTCGGGGTCGGCCACCATGGCGAAAGAGGTGCCGTGAGTTCGTCAAATTCAACCGAAAGTTTCACCGTGTCCGAGTTGACGGACCTTCGTCGCTATTGCGGTTATCCCGCCGTCGGTAGCACTGCCAGTGGAGAGGGGTCGTGGCGGTTCTTTTCGATCTATGGTGCTTTAGAGTGGAGGCTGCAGAACCTGTCGCCGTCCGAGATGTTGCAGAGTCGGGCTCTTTTGGATCAGCTCGCTCCACTCGAACAGGCGATTGGCGGAGCGTCTGCGGGGCTGGATACGGCGGCTGCCGCGACGTGGACACGAAATCCGCGCGAGTTGGAGGAGAGGATTTCGCTGTATGCCTATACTCGCCGACGCCTGTGCGGATTTCTGGGAGTGCCGGCCGGTCCGGACCTGCGAGATACCAGAGAAATTGTGGTCTAGGGCGCGGGACTTATGTCCGTGGGTACGCTGAAGGGTTCGATGGTGAATTTGCTTGACCTGTCGGCACGCTGTCAACGCGGGCGGGCGCGGCTTGCTGCGGTTCTCGGTGCAAGCGCGGTCCACTATCGGCCGGTGAGTTCCTCAGCTCCGACGGACACGCCCTACGGCAGCTGCACGCTTGTTGTATCGAACCACGCTGACTTCATGTTCAAAAAACCCTCTACGTGGTCTGATCCGTTCCGCTACGGCGTAGGCGACTCGGATGATATCCAACTCGGCGATATTTTTACGATCGGGTCGGCTATGTGGTTCGTGGCGGGCGTGGACGATCTGTCTCCGATGCTGCTTGTGGAATGTAATCACGTCGTCTCGTATTTTCCTTCGGGGTCGACGACCGCTGTTGGAGAGGGCTGGCCTTGCGCCATGGTTCTGCGTGCGCGCGGGGACCGTAGCCAGAGTGGCACGCCAGGAGCGCTGACGCCGGGGCAATTCGTGTTGTACAGTCCCGCTATTCCGGGTGTCGATGTCAGTCCCTACATGATCGTGCAGTCCGATGATGAGACAAGTTACATTGTCGATTCCGTGGAACGCACGTCATCGGGCTGGCGTTTGTATGTTTCAAGTCAGCAGGTTTGATGATGGCGGATGTCGGGAGTGTACGTGAAGCCCTTGTCGCGAGGTGCCGCGCGTTGATTGTCGAGATGCCGGACAACGGACGGAATCTTTTTGTTCGGAGCGGACATCTTCTGGCGAGTGATATGCAAGGCGCATCATCGGTCAGAACAGACAATGATTACGTCACAGTGTGTGCCCTCGAAGGACATTATGCGGCTGGTATAGCCCCTCTGGGTAGTCCATGGACAGATGGTCCTGCTGACGTTCCACCCGTTGTCGTAAATATTTCGGGTAAAAAGGCACAAATCGTAATTTCGGCAGGCGCCGTGAGCGGGGGAGTGGTAGGACTGGAGGTGATGCTGGAAGGATCGGGGGTCACAGAACTCTATCCCTATGCGATCCAGGCCACGGATGATTCAGCGGGAATAGCTCGGGCGTTGGGTGCCCAGATCCCGGGTGCTTCCGTCGAAGGGGATATAATCACCATACCGTCTTCGATCATATTGCGCGGCCGTGTAGGGGGTATTGCGAAAGCGTCCCGACGTTTGAGACGGCAAGTTCAGAGATTTCGGGTCTCACTGTGGACGAACGACGTGACGATTCGGGACAGCGTCGGATCGTTTCTTGATCTTGGTCTGAGCGACACTGTATGGCTCGAACTCGCCGATGGAGACACAGTGCGCATTATATCTGCCGGGGCATCGGACGGGGATGCTATGCAGATGCAGTCTGTCTATCGGCGCGATATATTGTTCGACATTGAGTTTGACACTGTTGATGCGGCAAACGATCAACAGATGATTTCCTACGGTATTAGAAGCGGACTTACGGAGTCTCCTTCCAGCAGTATAATTTTGTCAGGTGTGTCCCTTGCCTGACTCCCGCTAGTCAAGGCCGGATTTTAACGGGCTTGGCTTGTCGTGTATTTTATATTCTTCTTTGAAAGGTTACGTCGCTTCCATGGCGAGAGTTTACCAGTCGGGTTCTCTGAACACGACCAGTCTGGTGGTGCCTAATCTGTATGTGCAGGTGGTCCAACCCCAGACCCTGAGTCTGAACGGCGCGTCGAGCAGCCGGATCGGTATTGTCGGTACCGCCGGATGGGGGCCGGTTAACAGTCCGGTTGCTGTCGGTAGTATGGCTAACTGCCTTTCGCAGTTTGGCACGAAGCAGAGCAACGCATTTGATATCGGCACAGCGGTTAACATTGCGATTGTGCAGGGCGCGAATGATTTTCGAGTCGTCCGCGTTACGGACGGTTCTGACGTGCATGCCACAGCGACAGTGGACGGTGTGACGCTCACCGCGCGTTACTCGGGCAGTGCAGGCAACGGCATTTCTATTACGATCATGTCTGCACAGAATGGCGGTTATACGTTGAGTGTGGTGCATGCCGTGCTTGGTGGCGGTCTGTATTCCGGATCTACGTGGGAAGCGCTTCGGGATGCGGTCGCGGCTGATGCGGGCGCGTTGATTGCCGTGACGTTGCCGCAGACGGTTCCTGCCTTGGGGGTGGGAGCGGTAAGTCTGACGGGGGGCAGCGATGGAGATGTGCCCTCGTCTGAAGCGTTCATCGGGTCAGCGGCTGGTTCCGGAACTGGTTTGTATGCTCTTCAGGCGCAGAGTTGTGCTCTTGCGTTCATCCACGGTCTTACCGATTCGGCGACGTGGACGACGCAGGCGGCGTTCGGGTTGCAGAACGGCGTGTATATGCTGTGTACGGGGCCGTCGGGCGACACAATCACGAATGCCACGGCGCGAAAGGCAACTGCTGGGCTCGATAGTTACGCGGTAAAGCTGCTACACGGGGACTGGCTGTGGTGGCTTGACGATACGAACGGCATGATGCTGGTTTCGCCACAGGCATTTGTAGGCGGGTGTCTTGCCTCCCTTACGCCCGCGCAGTCGAGCCTGAATAAGCAGATTTACGGGATTTTGGGGAGCCAGAAGGCCGGCTTGTCGAGTGGTTCCGTAACGATTGCATATTCGGACGCGGAGCTGGGCGCACTGATCGACGCAGGGATCGATGTTGTCTGCAATCCTGCGCCCGGTGGCGTATACTGGAGCGCACGTAGCGGGCATAATTCGTCCACGACGTCGGTAATGTGGGGCGACAATTATACGCGGTTGACGAATTTCCTAGCCGACTCCTTTTCGGCAGGCCTCGGCGCTTACGTTGGTCGGTTGATCAATCAGTCGCTGTTTTTCGATATTCGTTCGTCAATTCTCGGGCTTCTGAGTTCCCTTCTCGGGCAGGGTATTCTGGGCAGTGTTGATGGTTCGCTTCCCTATGCCGTCGTGTGTGACAGCTCGAACAATACGCTTGCTCGTACGGCGTTGGGCTATGTTCAATGTGATATCCAGGTTCAATATCAGGGTATTAACGAGAAATTTATCGTGAATCTGCAGGGTGGAACATCTGTGCAGATCGCGACTGCATCGGGAAGTGTCTGATATGGCGAATCCGTACAGCATTGGTCGCGACTGCCGAATTACGTTGTTGTGGAATGGCAGTCGTGTCGATCTGAGGGACGTAACGGCTTTCCAGGCGTCGCAGGAGACGGTCGTTCAGCGGGCCAATCCTCTGAATGGCGTACCGGTGGAGTTTAATACGCCGAACGGCTGGCGCGGGAGCTTTTCGCTCGTTCGCGCAAGTGCGACTCTTGATACCTTGATCGCCAGCGTTGAGCAGGCGTTTTGGAGCGCCGGGACAATTGGCAGCGGTACGCTGTATCAATATATTTCCGAGCCGGACGGGACCCTCACGACATGGGAATATAGCGGTGTGTCCATGTCGTTGCATAATGATCGTTGGCAGGCCGAAGGCATTGTGCAGCAGACGGTGCAGTTCTTTGCATCGACACGGCGGCAGGTATCGTGATGGGTCTTCCAGCGACGCTCCATACCAAGGGTGGCCATGCGCTCTCGCTGCGTAGGCTCGACCCGGCTGACATGCTTGATCTCATCGAAGCTGGCGGTTCGGCGATGAATGGCGCCGCCGCGGACGCCTGGCTTGGATATGCGGAGATGATTTGCTCCGTCACGGCCATTGACCAGATACCCGTTCATATGCCGTCTTCGAAAGAAGAAATCAAAGAGTTGGCGAGGCGTCTTGGACACGACGGTGTCGACGCGCTTCTCGCAGCCTTTGAAGAGACGGCTACACCGCGCCTCGAACTATTGGACGTCTCAAAAAACTGAGCCGGCACCCCATATTTCAGCAGTTGATCTATCTGGTGCAGCATGGGGTGCCGTGGGAACTGGCGTCGAAGTGGACGGACGCGCGCAGGCTTGCTGCGTGTGTTATAATTGCAGAACGTGAAGGACACCGCTTTGATTGGTCCAGTGGGCGTTACGCGTAAATCAAGCGATTTAGGTCAACGCGCGACGCGTTCTGTTTTTCCGATCATATACGCAGGGTGTTTTCGATCGTCGAAGATTCTCGAACGCACTGGACGTGTTCGCCTTCGACTGTGGTCGGCTGTGCCTGGGGTCTCACGCTCGAGTCACCAAGGTGGAGATCATAGGCATGCCGTCGCCAACGTGCCTGGCTTGACGGGTGGGGTGAACGCTGTTTCCGCCGGGCGGCCGCATGTGCGGAGCGTTGGGGTCGCTGCCGTGGCGGACGGACCACGTACCGTGAGGCGTGTTGTTCCGGGCACCGACGCTCCGGCGGGAGCAAAACGAGCGGTCATACGACGGTCTCCGCAGACACGTGTCGTCAGGCGTGTCGTGGGTAGTGAGGTGACTAAGCAGTCGGACGGAAAAGGAGCCGGACGACCTACGGAACTCCCTCTGAAGCGATTGAAGGTTAGAGGCATGTCAAGAGCCTCGGTTAACGATACGGGCGCGGTCCGCGGCGACCTAAAGCGACAAGCGGAGCGTCATGGACCGGATGTGATTAAGGCTGGAAAACGCTACGGCGTACATCAGCTGGATAGCGTTCGTCGTCGGGAAAACGGTGTGCCACCACATAATTCTTCCGCTGCACCCGTGCGGCGCGAGAGTGCCGAGGACGGTGGAAGCCGCAAGACATCGCTGATACATGATGAGTCACCACACCCAAATTATTGGGGGACAGGTAGCCTCGCCACGGAGCGCGCGCCTGAGCGTGGACGAAGCGCTTACGCCGCGTACCGGCAGCCGATGCGCGATGCCGTCATTGCGGAACGTGAAGCGCGTATGGTGAGGCGAGCGTCGTCCAGCGCGGTCGACCAGATCGCGCAGATGCTGTTGCCGGGCTATAGCGCCGGTGCTTGAGATAAACTTTCAGTATGAGATGTTGCTGTCTTGGATGAGATTTATGTCGGCCCGATTACACTGTCCGGGATGGAAATACCCGACCGTGTAATTTTGGGCGGTGACCAGCGTGTCGTGATCACTGAGATGCCAGGTGGCGGTCGGGTCATAAATGCACAAGGTGCGCAACCGGGGCCTCTGGTTCTTGAGGGACGTTTCGTCGGGCCAAATGCTCTCTCGAGGGCGCGGATATTGGATCAGCTTCGGTGCCAAGGCACCGCGGTCACGTTTATCGGTCTGGGCTTCTCATGTGATGTCTGGGTAACCTCTTTTTCTTTTAGCTATGAGTCTAAAGGTATCGTCTGTCCGTATGTCATGCGTCTGGAGCGTCGCTTTGACCAGACGGCAACGACTGCGACAACGAATGCCCTGGGGGCGGTGGTAAACGCGCTTGCGAGTTCGGATGCTGCTCTTTCGAGAGCGGCAGACTCTTCGAGCGCCTTCGACGTTTCTTCGGCGAGTATTCAGAGCATTATCGCACGGAATGACATTCCAGATGTCGATGACCTTGTGACTCTTGCTTCTTCAGCAGAGGCGTTGGCCTCGATAGCCGAAGTGGGAGGTGTCGCGCTCGATAGTGTCGAGTTTCAAACGTCTTCCGACGTATCCAATGCACTTGTTCTTGCATCGGCGCAGAGTGCTGTTGTTGAAGCCAGTGACTATATCCGGCAGGCCATTGTTCTGTCGAAGTCGTGACTTGGGAGTTGATCATGTCGACTACGAAAAGTGTGAGCGCGAGTGATATTTCTCTGTTTCACGTGGCGGCCGCGACGTGTGGAGATGCTCTACAGTGGTGGCAGATCGCTCAAGCGAACGGTCTTTCGAGCCCCGATCTGACCTGGTTGCCTGTGCCTTTGATGATCGTCCTTCCCGATCTGGACACGTCATCAACGTCTGGACTGCCTGTGGAAGCCTGACAGTGGAAGACGTTCAATATGCGACGCGGGTACGACTATCCATCAATGGACAGGCGACGTCGGCGTGGTCAGTGACCGGGTTTGAGATATCGGTATCACGGTATGCCCGCGCGGGGACATGTGTGGTGCGTGCCGTGCGATCCAGCGAGGAGAGTGACGCCCTTGCGGCACTTCTGCGTGCCACGGCGTTCGTGGATCGCACGACTGTTCTTTTGGAGGTGTCCGCGAGCCTGACGAGCGAATGGACGACAATCTTTCAAGGTGTCGTCGATCATATCGAGCTCGAGCCATTGACCAGTTCACTTATTCTGGAGTGTCGCGATTATCTTGCGCTGTTGATAGATTTGCGTGTCGCATCCTCGTGGCTGAACATGACGGGCGCCGAACTTGCGGAGGCGGCGATCCTTGAGGCCGGTCTTATTCCTGGGGTGGAGTTTACGGCGGCAATGGTTGGGCAATTCTGGCAAATTGATCATCGACGCACAAGCGCAGTCGCCGCAAGCCGGTTTCAATCGGCATATGACCTTGTGCTGTCGGTAGCGTCTTCGTTCGGGTGCGAGCTTTATGCTATGGGGCGTAAGGTTATGTGCGTTCCGATAGTTCTGGAGGCCCTCGATCCCGGGACCGTCGGAAACGTGCAGATGGAATTTTCGTCAGCGTCGACGGGCGCAGACTTTTGCGTTCGCCATATTTCTGTTGCTCGCGATCTCGTCAACACGTCTGGCCTGTCTGTCCAAATGTTATCCTGGGACTCCCGTCAGCGTTCGAAGGGCGAAGTGTCGGTACAAGGGGGGAGTGTTGTTCAATCTGCCACCAGGAATTCAGCGGCTTTCCATAGCTTTAGAATGCCCGGATTGCGGGAAGACGATCTGCAGCGTGTCGCGATTGAGAAATATAACGCTCTTTCCGCCCACGAATACGTCGTTCGCGTAGAGGGACCGGCCAATACGTCGATAGGAGCACGCAGTTTCCTTCGACTGGGAGGAACGGGTACGGCGTGGGATCGCGTGTATAGTGTTGATCAATGCATATATCGCTTTGATTCGCAAGAGGGGTTCACGCAGGCCATGACACTGCGTGACCGAAGCGGGGCTTTGGCGTGATTGATTATCGAATGGACGCGGCGGCGGTCCTGTGTCGCACGGCGACGGCTCTGCACGGCATTGTCTCGGCGGTGGACCCCGAGAATGGAGCCGTAAAAGTTCACATTATGCCAGAGGGGATTGAGAGTGGGTGGATACCTGACGCGGCCGGTGTCGCTGCGGGTGACTTGAGGATCGCCCGGCCGAACTGTGTCGGTTCGCATGTTCTTTTACTTCCGATTGACGGGGACGCAGAGCATCTTGCGATCGTCGGCGTCGTGTTTGATGCTGTTGTGACGCCACCTGTTTCAAGGGTGACGGGGAAAGTAGCGCAGCCTGGAGAACTTCTCATACAGACAGGCTGCGGCACCCCACCTCTTGCCGAGGGCGGTCAGCCTGGAGCGCAGGCGGCGACGGATTCGTGGTGGCATATGCTTCCCAAAGGACTATTTTATGGATCCGGGTCGGTTAGTGTTGCCATCGAATTCGATAAGATCACGTGGAAAGCGGGGGAAGCTGTCATGATCTTCGGATCTGACGGGCTTCGGGTTTCAGGCGTTGATATCGTAAGTGATCAAGACGTGAAGGCGGGTGTTCACTCGATGACGGGTCATGTCCACAGTAACGGCAATCAAGGAGCCAATACAGGGACTGCGATAGGATGACGACGCTCGCTCATATGTGCGGGGCAGACCTTTCACTGGATGCGGCGGGTGGGCTTGGCATGTCTTCGGCCGCGCAGGAAACCCGCGAGATGATCCTCCGCCGGTTATGTACAGGATCTGGCGATTATATATGGCAAATTCAATATGGTGCGGGTTTGCCGGCAATGATCGGGGAGCCGGTTGATCTCTCAAAGATCAAGTCGTTGGTGCAGTCTCAGATCCTGATGGAGGAGGGGGTCGACTTATTCAGCCTCACGGATGTGTCCATCAGTCAGGATAACGTGGGCGGTGTATATTGCACGATTTCATATAGCACTGCGTCAAGCGCCGCGCAGACGATTACTGTCAAATCTTCCTGACGGTCATTTAAGGAAAATAATACGTGAATTTGTCTGTGCGCTCATTCAGTGCGGCGGTATCGTCTGCCCTGGCGGCAGTGCAGGCCAGTTGCTCTGCGCTGACGAACGTTGGGGTGGGTACGCCGATCCGTGCTCTCATGGAGGCGGCGGCTGCAACCGGTTTGTGGTTGCAATATATTGCCCTGCAAATTCTTGCAACAACGCGATTGTCGTCATGCAGTGGCACCGATGTGGACAGTTTTGTCGGTGACTTCGGTATGGCCAGGCTTCCCGGTACTGCGGCGTCCGGGAGTGTACTGTTCACGTCGTTCAATGCTACGGGGCAGTCTGCGACGATTCTCGTTGGCGCTACGGTCAAGACCGCATCATCCCTTGTATTTGCGGTCGTTTCAGATACCGGAAATCCTTACTGGTCATCAGCACAGGGCGGCTACATTCGCCCAGCTGGAGTGGCGTCGGTATCTGTGCCGGTGCAGTGCCTGGCTGTGGGCAGTGTTGGCAATGTGGCCTCGGGAGCAATCGGTCTTCTGGGAACATCGGTGTCGGGAGTTGATACAGTCACAAACGTGGCCGCGTTCACAAATGGTACGGACGGAGAAACGGACGCGGCGTTGAAGGCGCGCTTTCCCGTGTGGATGGCGTCGAAGGCATCTGGAACATCGCGCGCCGTCGACAGTGCTATCGCCGGAGTACAGACAAATCTGACGAGCGCGCTGATGGACGGACTTGCGCCCGATCAGGCCGCACGGTCAGGCTATTTTACGGCGGTCGTGGATGACGGGAGTGGCGATCCATCAGATGACGTCTTGGCTTCTGTTCAGAAAAATATCGATGTCGTCAGGTCTTTGGGTGTGGGATTTTCCGTGCAGCGGCCGGTTCTTCTTCTTGTCAATGTTTCGATGACGGTGACGATCGCCGCAGGAGGAAGTCCGGGGACCGTGCAGGCTGCTGTACAAGCGGCGCTTACGAAAAGTATTAACGGAACTTCGGTGGGACAAGGCTATGCTTACAGTCTTCTTCCGGTCGTTGCGTATTCAAGCGCCGGTGTAACGATTTTGTCGGTTACGGATGTTCTCATGAACGGTGCCCAGGATGATATTCCCGCTTCCACAGTGCAGGTAACCCGGGCGGGTAGTGTCGTTGTGACGGTCCAGGAGGCCGGTTGATGCCAAAGTTTAATAGTTACGAGAGAAAGCGCTCTCTGAGCGGAAACGAACTGTGCGTCCTTGCCGAGGCCGACGGTTCGATGACCGTTACGGCAACTGTCGGTGAGGTTGCCGGGGCCCCCGCTCAGACGACGTCTTCGGGACAGTTTTATGCCGATGCGGGCGCGGCGATTTCCCGTTATGCCGACCGTGTGCTGGTAGGCGCGGCTGCGGACAATCCAGGCCAGACAAGTCGTGATACGGTCCCTACTGACTGGCTCTCCAAAATGATGGGAGCGACGTCGATTGGTGCTTGGCCGGTCTGGGGCGCGCAATTTTCTTCTCTGGCGCGATATGGCTCTACGGGTATCCTGGGTGCTTCCCGGACATCCGATGCAACCGCGAGCCGTGGGCTCTTGGGGTATGTGCCGAGCTCGATCGGCGTGGCGTCCTGGGCTGTGTCGGACGATACGTCCGCGGGATCGACGTCGACAGGATATGCGTTCTACGGCGAGACGTGGCGCATGGCCGGTGCTGACCAGGAGCCATGCTTTGGCCTTGAGCTTGAGGCGGTCAATTTCGGCGGTCTGCCAACGGGTGTTTCGACACCTTATAAGGTCAATGTTGGCGGCGGTGCAGTCGGCGTGCAACTCGGCGCTGGAGGAGGGCAGACGAGTGGTACAAGCGATGCGGCTTCGGGAATTACCTTCGTGTCGAATCCGAATGCGTGGCAGGTCGGAATCGTGTTCGGCGCCGATGCGCTGACGGGGACGAATGGTAAAGACGCCGGATATGCATCGGCCATTTCGATGGCGTGCAACCATGCGATAGAATGGCATACGCCTGAAGTCGTCTCAGGCGCCGATGGCATTAACGTGGGTGCCTTTGTGCGCTCGACGGTTACGCGCCGTGCGGACGGGGGGCGGCTTGAGTTCGCCGACGGCACTGTGTCGGTCAGTAATATCGATGGGAAGCCGATGTTTGTCGTTCAGACATCGGCGTCGCCGGATAATATCCTGATGGTACAGTCCGGAACTGGCACGCAGGCAGCGGGTTTGTATGCGATCCCTGCGGCGAGCGGTAATGGTAATATCGGGCTTTTCCCGGCATCGGGTGGCGAGTTACAGATTTCATCGCCGATAAGTGGTTCCGGCAGTGTGATGCCGGCGACCGTGGGGGGAGGCTTTTTGCATATCAATATCAATGGGGCGGATTACCGGATCCCATTGTGCACCGTCGAGCAGGCCGGGGGCTGATGTCCACGCTGTATGATGTCTCGGGCTCGCCGCTGCTGGCGACCGATGGACAGCCGTTACTTGATACTGGCATCGTTCCTTACAGCCAGAGAGATTTTGCACGTCGCATTCGCGCACTTTTGCCAAATGGCTGGTTTCCGGCACCTCCGGGTGAGGATGGTGTTGAGACGGCGCCTGTTCTTGATGGCGTTCTGAACGGTATTGGGTTCGTCTTCGCCTGGATCTTTTCGCTTCTCACGGCTGTTCAGGCGCAAACGCGTATCGCGAGCGCGTATGGCGGATTTCTCGATATGATTGCGGCCGATTTCTTTGGTGCGGGCGTTCTTCCCCGACTGGAGGGAGAGGGGGACGTCGTCTATCGCGCGCGTATCGTGGCCACACTGAAGGCGCCGATGAATACCCGGCAGGCTGTCACCGCCGCTATTGCCGCCGTCACAGGTGTTCAGCCTGTCGTCATCGAACCGTGGTCGGCGCAGGATTGCGGCGGGTTGGGCGCGCGTGTTGCGCCCGGCAGGGGGGGGGGGCGAGGCTACGGCACGCGCGGATTGCGTTACGGAACACTCGGGGGTGGCCAGTTCTTTGTGGAGACGGGCATTTCTTCGGGCGCGTCGTCCATGGCAGTGCGTTCGGCGATCACGCGCACGAAGGCATTGGGCATCATTGGTTGGTTGAAAGTAGAATCCTGATGGATCGTCCAATTGTTTATGCGGGTAGTATCCCGCTTGATACAGATCTTCTGAACCTGGGGCGTGGGACAAAGGTTGCTCTCGGTCGCATGGCGGACCAACTTTACGGTGGCGTGCCGGCTGCGTATGGGTTGACGTGTCGTGCCGTGCCGGGGGAGATGGCGGTGTCGATAGATCCAGGCGTAATCTTGGCCCCAGGTGTCGTGGATGGCACGCTGTTTGGTGGCAATGGTGCGGGCCTGGCGGCCGACCTGACGGCGTTGACGGTGCAATATCTGGCGCCGACGACGCAGACGATTCCGATTACCCAGACGGCAGTGACGCTGACGGTGTACGCCATCTGCCAGGAGATCGATGCTGAGCCGGCGGTACTTCCGTTTTTCAATGTATCCGATCCGTCGGTCACGCAAGCCGGCATTGGCAATGACGGAGCGATGCTCCCGACCAGCCGACAGGGGCGTTTAAGCTTCGTGGCCGCGACGACGGCACCCGCGGCTCCGGTCGGTGGATATATCGTCGCCCTCTACACGCTTCAGATTGCCGACGGTGTCCGTGATCTGTCCTCCGTGATTGTCTCGCGTGTTGCCAATGTGTTTTTCCCGACCATACCGACGCTGGTGAAAGGGCGTCTGTTACGGGAGATCGTCATGGCCACCACCGGTATGTACACGTCAGGTCCTGATGCCGCGATCATTGAGGTTGAGCAGGTTGGCGGTGGCGCAAGTGGAGCGGGTGTGCCCGGAAATGCGACTAACTACGTATCCGTGGGGTCGTCGGGGGGCGCGGGAGGTTATGCGCGGTACTGGTGTGCGCCCGTGATAAATGGTCTGGTGACGATCGGTGCTGGCGGTAGCAAGACGGCGAGTGGCGAGGGGGCAAACGCCGGAGGCGCCACCACGTTCTGCTCGCTCGTGTCTACGGCAGGGGGGGCTGCGAATACGGTGGGTCCGTCCATTGCTCCCGGGACCAGTGCGCAGGTAGGGCAGGGGCCGGGGGGAGCCGTGTCGGTTCTGAACGCGACGGCTGTCACGATGGTGGCGTCCTACGACGGGGAGAACGCTGCGTGTTCGTACGTGTTCAATAACGGGCCCAGTGCGCCGGGGATTGCGGTCTCGGCGCTGGGTGCTGGTGGGCCGTTTGGTACAGGCGGGGCCAACACGAACGGTTCGGACGGAAATCCGGGCCGAGGCTATGGAAGTGGTGGTGCGGGTGCCGCATCGACGGACGGCTCCCCCCATGCGGGGGGCGCCGGAATGGGGGGGCTTGTTATCGTGAGGGAATGGAGTGGGGTAATGCTTTCGTAGGCAGGGAGTTTTAAAAACTGCCCTCGGCGAGCGCGCGTTCGAGGGTGCCCTGCGTCCCGAGATCATACAGGCGCTCCAGCCAGCGTGAAACAGGGGCTACGAACCGTGTATCGTCCGCGAGGTTCCCGAACAAAGGCCGGATTCCAATCACGGGTCCGGGATCTCGCCGGCCCTCACGCGCCTTGTCTCTGAGAGGCGCTGCGAGCGGGTGACGGATGTCGAGCGGCTGGCCGTGGTCGTTTTCGCCGGCCACGCGTTTGATCCACGCTGCGATCGCCAAGGCCAGAAGATCGATCGACTGGTCGTCCTTCAATCGGTCCCGTGCAGAATCGAGTAGGGTCGCCAGTGGTGCGTCGGTATTGACGCGTTGGGTCGTGTCACGGATTTTCGGGTTCGAAAAGCGCTCAATTAGTGTTTTTTTGTACAGAGTGAGATCAATGCCGGGTACCGGGCGGAGGGTCTGGCCGGTTTCACGGTCCATCAGCGCCCGCATGAAGGCCGAAATTTTCTTATCGGCCATGGCCTCGGCCATGAATTCGTAGCCGGAGAGCTGTCCCAGCCCGGCCACCGCGAGGTGACTCGCATTGAGCAGACGCAACTTCATGAATTCATAAGGCGCGACGTCCTTGACGAACTGTGCGCCGACGTGTTCCCACGCCGGTCGGCCGCGGATGAAGTCGTCTTCGATGACCCACTGGCGAAATGATTCGCAGAAAACGGGCCATGCATCGTCGACCCCGAATTCGTCTCTCAAGATGAGCAGGTCGTCCGACGTCGTGACGGGCGTGATGCGATCGACCATTGTGCCGGGGAAGTGGATATTGTCTTCGACCCATGCCACGACGTCGGGGGACGAGAGGCGTGCCAGAGCAAGCACCGATCCGGCGAGCACGTGGCCGTTATGTTGAACATTGTCGCAGCTGAGTGCTGTGAACCCGGGTTGCCGCGCGAGCATGCGGCGTTTGGCCGCCTGAACGATGATGCCGGGCGCAGACACGGGTTCGGTCGGGCTGGCGATATCGTGCCGGATCGCAGGATTGTCGACGTCCAGTGCGCCAGATGCGCGATCCATGCAGTAGCCGTTTTCGGTCACGGTGAGACTGACTATGCGCACGCGCGCGTCATCCAGTGCGTCGAAAAGCTGCGCGCGGTTGTCTTGTGCGTGCAGGACGCCGCAGACGGACCCGATAACGCTTGCCGTGTCCTGCGTGGCGGTACGTTCGACCAGTGTGTAGAGACAGTCTTGCGGCAGCAAGGCGTCGCGCATGTGCCTGTCGCCGTCCAGAAGGCCGACACCGACGATGCCCCAGTCACCATGATCCCGGGTAGAGCCCATCAGATCGTGTGTATAGCGGGCCATATGGGCGCGATGAAAGCCTCCGAAACCAAGGTGGACAATCCCGGCCGAGATGTTCTCCACATCGTAGGTCGGGGTCGCCACCGTGGGAACGAGAGAGGAAAGGTTTGCTCGGGAAAGCTTGATGGGGAGCATGCGGCGCGCCGTTCGTTTTTATTTTCAGGCAGCTTGCACCGAGCAGGATCAGGCGGCAAGAGGTGCGTAGGCGGGTGCGGGTCTCACAACACCTTGAATGCTATTCCGTGAAGGAGCCCCGAGATGAACGAACATTATCCGCGCGCCGGAGTAGTTGCCATTGTACGTCGGGGTGATGCGTTTTTGCTTGTGCGTCGCGGACGCGCACCGAATGCCGGTCGGTGGGGATTCCCCGGAGGCAAGATCGAGTACGGTGAGACGCTTTTTCACGCCGCCGAACGGGAGCTGAGGGAGGAGACCGCGCTGGACGGGCGCTCGACGAGAGTGGTCACGGCCTTTGACGTCATTGATCGCGCACCTGACGGAACGGTCGGTTACCACTATCTGGCGGCTGCCGTGGCGTGTGAGGTCGACGTGGGTACACCACGTCCGGGCGACGACGCCGCCGAGGTGCGATGGTTTACACCGGGCGATCTTCGAAGCGACGACGACGTTCTGCCCCGCGTTCTGGACGTGGTTGCGTTGGTTCTGGGCTTATCGCCGGAGGCGGCCGAAGAGGACGACTGAAGATAAAGACCGAATCAGGCGTCTCTCTTGTCCGCGTCCCTGGATTTCGCGCTTCCCAGTTGCGGCACTTCGACGTCGATTTCGAGGAGCGAGCATCCGGACCCTCGATCCAGTTTCACTTGAACCTTGTCCTGATCGACGGCGACGTGCCGGGCGATGACTTCCAGAATCTCCTGATGAAGTTTGGCCAGCAGGTCAGAATGACCCTCCCCTGCGGAACGCTCGTGCGCCAGCAGAATCTGAAGGCGATCACGCGCGACAGGGGCGGAGTTGCGCTTGGCGAACAGGTTTGCCAGGAAGCTCATGCGACACTCCGCTTGAAAAGCCAGTCGAAAAGACCCTTCTTTTCGGTTGGTACGCTGACGTCCAGCTTCTCGCCCTGCAGGCGGCGCGCGGCGTCAAAGTAGGCCCGTGCCGGCGCGCTCTGGGGGTTGGAGATCGTCACCGGCGCGCCGACGTTCGATGCGCGCAGGACTTCTTCGCTTTCCGGCACAATACCAAGGAGGGGAATCGACAGGATCTCCAGCACATCTTCCGTGCGCAGCATTTCGCCGCGCGCCGCACGCGCCGGGTCATAGCGCGTCAGGATAAGATGCTTGTCGATCTTTTCGCCTTTTTTGGCCTTCTCGGTCGTGCTGTCGAGCATGCCGATGATCCGGTCGCTGTCGCGAACCGACGATACTTCGGGGTTCGTGACGACGACGGCGACGTCCGCATGGTACATCGCGAGTTGCGCCCCACGCTCAATACCCGCCGGGCTGTCGCAAATCACCCAATCGAACTTCTCGCGCAGTTCTTCCATGACGGCGGCCACACCCTCGGCAGTGAGCGCGTCCTTGTCGCGTGTCTGCGAAGCCGGGAGAATCGACAGGGTTTCGACCCGCTTGTCCCGGATCAGGGCTTGCGACAGTTTGGCATCACCCTGAATGACGTTCACGAGATCGAACACCACGCGGCGTTCCGCTCCCATGACGAGATCAAGGTTGCGCAGGCCGACATCGAAATCGACCACCACGACGTTCTGGCCGCTTTGAGCGAGAGCTGCTCCCAAAGCCGCGGTGGACGTCGTCTTGCCGACGCCGCCCTTGCCGGACGTGACAACCAGAACTTTCGCCATACTTTTCCCATCCTTCGTCGAACAGCGCCGCTACGCTGTTCGTTTCTTAGTTAATCTGCCCGCAAGCCCGCAATCAAAAACCCGGTTCAAGTCGCGGTCCGGGCAATCGACGTAACGACTGGACGTACGACGATCCTCTCCTGCTCTAGCAGAGCCTGAGCCGGGGCTCCGGTTACAGTGGCGTCCATTTCGTCCGCCGTCATGTAGAAACCATCAATGGCCAGCAACTCTGCATGCATCGCCATGGCGAAAATGCGGCTGGACGCATGGCCGCCTACGCCCGCGATCGCCCGACCACGGAGCGCGCCGTATACATGGATCGAGCCGCCGGCCGTTATTTCGGCGCCTGATGCGACAGAGCCGATCACGATCACGTCGCCTTCCGGATAAAGAACGCTCTGGCCGGAACGCACCGGCTCCTCGATCAGGAGGGACTCTCGTGCCGCGGCCCCGGAGACCTCGGGGGGCGGCGTGGGCGCGTCTGCTTCGTCGGGTATCTCGACCGGTCCGGACGCGCGACCACCGGCAAACCCGGTCGGCATGTCCCAGTCCCGAAGTGCCGTCCATGCCGGGTCCGCGCCTTCAACGCCGATGACCCGGACGCCGCGTTCGCGGATATCGGCGAGAAGTGACGCAAGGCCGGTTTCGTCCGGGCCCAGCAGCCCCAGATCGAGGATGACCGGCTTGCCAGCGAAGAACTGCGCCGAGCGGGCAATCTGTGCGTCAAGGCCGGCGATCCAGCCGTCCAGAGGCGCTTCGGGCGAGAGCACGAGGGCAAGGAACGAGCGCCCACGTGCGCGAATTCGCGTGGGGGAAGGGCTTTCTTCAGACACTGCGCGCGCGCTCCTGTCGCGAACAAACGGTACTCGCCGCAGCAGCTAGCGTCACGGCGAGGTCCTGTCGAGGGGTGGCGGCGGAATCAGCCGGAAGCCGCATGAATTTCGGCCGCTCCGTGCCGTGTCGGCTCTTGGCGCGGTGTGCGTTTGTGGCATAAAATCCTGTGATGCGTATCCTGTATCATTTCCCGCTCTCGCCACAATCCCGCAAGGTGCGGCTCGTGCTGGGTGAAAAGCGTCTGCCGTTTGAACCGTTGACCGAACGGACCTGGGAACGGAGGGAGGATTTCCTCGCCATCAATCCTGCCGGCGAGGTTCCTGTCCTGACCGAGGATAACGGTCTGGCCGTTCCGGGCGGTTCCGTTATCACGGAATATTTGGAAGAAGCCTATCCTGACGCGCCCCTTCTGGGCCGTACGTTGGGAGAGCGTGTCGAAGTGCGTCGTCTGGTGGCGTGGTTCGACGGGAAATTCGAAGCCGACGTGACACGTAACCTGCTGGGCGAGAAGCTGATGAAGCGTGTGTCTGGTGGCGGCAATCCTGATGGCAATATGCTGCGCGCGGGCTATACCAATATCAAGTTTCATCTCGATTATATCGGTATGCTTGCCGAGACGCGGCGCTGGCTTGCCGGAGCGTCGCTCTCGCTGGCCGATTTCGCGGCCGCTGCCCATCTTTCGGCTCTCGATTTCATCGGCGATATCGACTGGGCCAAGGCTCCATCCGCGAAGGAATGGTATGCGCGTGTGAAGTCGCGCCCCTGCTTCCGGTCGCTGTTGAACGACAGAATCACGGGTGTAACGCCGCCGGATCATTACGCCGACCTGGATTTCTAAGGGGTGCCTGGTCCCGACGGCATACGCTCGTGAAGGCGGCAACGCCCCCTCATTCTGTCGATGTGGCGGTGATCGGCGCGGGTGCAGCGGGATTGATGGCCGCCGGACGCATGGGCCAAGCCGGGCTGCGAGTGGTCGTATTCGACCATAATGACGAGCCCGGGCGGAAAATCCTGATTTCCGGTGGCGGTCGGTGCAATTTCACGCATCTGGACGCGGCGCCGCGACATTATCTGTCCGCAAATCCCCATTTCGTGAAATCGGCGTTAGCGCGTTACACGCCTGCGGATTTCGTGCGCATGGTCGATCGTCATCATATCGCCTGGCATCACAAGAGCCCCGGGCAATTGTTCTGCGACGGCTCGGCGCGGCAGATCGTAAACATGCTCATGGCCGAATGTCCGGCTGGGCAGGTGACCTTTCAGTTTGGCACGCGGCTTACGGCCGTCGACCATTGCGAGGATCGATTCTGCCTCGCGACCACGGCTGGGGCGTTCGAGGCCCGCAGCGTCGTGCTGGCGACAGGCGGATTGTCAATCCCGAAGCTTGGTGCGTCTTCCTTTTCCTACGACGTTGCCAAGCGCTTCGGCCACAGTCTCGTTCCGACACGCGCCGGGCTTGTGCCCTTCGTGCTGTCCGGCGGCCCGGAGGCGGATGCTTTGCGCGATCTGGCCGGTGTCTCGGTACCGAGTCGCATCAAAGTGGCAAAAGAGACATTCAGCGACGCGCTGTTGTTCACGCATCGTGGCCTCTCCGGCCCGGCGCTCTTGCAGGCCTCGTCATACTGGACCCACGGCGGCATACTCGGGATCGATCTTTTGCCCGGGGGGGACGCCCTGTCCTTTCTGACCGATGGCAGGCGCCGCCGCCCGCGGGCCGCTCTGGCCACCGTTTTGTCCGAACTACTGCCACAGCGCCTCGCTCGCTTCCTGACCCATGAGGTCGAGGAGACAGAAACGATGGCGAACCAGCCCGATCGCCGTCTGCGCGGGTTGGCCGAACGTATCCATCGCTGGCAGATCGTGCCGGCTGGAACGGAAGGCTACGCCAAGGCGGAAGTCACCTGCGGTGGTATCGACACACGTGACCTGTCCTCGCAAAACATGGGCTCGAGACGGGTTCCGGGGCTGTTCGTCATTGGCGAAGCGGTCGACGTCACCGGTTGGCTTGGCGGCTACAATTTCCAGTGGGCGTGGTCGAGTGCCGTTGCCGCAGCGGGTGGCGCCGTCGAACACTGCCGGGGCTGACAGTCCGACGCCCGGGCTCAGGGGTGAGGCTGGTGATCGCCGCCGCCGTGAGTGCCGCCCCGATCGCTACCCTGAACCCCATGCTGCGGTCCGTCGCCCGGTCCATGGTTGGCGTGTGCCTCCGGGGCGCCACCGGGATGTCCCATGTCACCGCGCCCCTGATTGCCGCCATACCCCCTGAAGTCGGGACCACCGCTTTGGCCGCCGGCGTCGTTGCCGCCACGCATCATTCCCGGACCGCCGGGGCGGCCCGGTGGTGCAAAACCACCCGGCCGCCCGTTCCATCCGCCCGGACCACCGCTCGATCCCCGCCCCCAGCGGTCCCGGTCCGCAAACCAGGGCTGGCCACGATAATGCGCGCCCCAGTAGTCTCCAAATGCGAAACCGATGATCGGCAGACCCATCGCGGCGCCATATTGCCAGACCGGACCACCCATGCCCGGGCCCATCATCTCGATCGCCTGCCCGGCGACCCAGCCGCGGTAAGGACCAGTGGCGACGTCGCACCACCCCCAGCCTGATTCACAGCCGAAAATCTCGACCTGCGTTCCGGGCGGCAGCATGCCGACAGCAGGATATTCCGGCGATGGACCAGCGAAAACCTGCGCGCCCTGCGGCAACAGGCCGGGTGACGCGTGCGCAAGGGGGGCTGCGGCAAGCATGCCGATACTGACGACCGAGGCACTGAGAGCGGCAAGGAATACGCGGGCCATGGAGAGTCTCCTTCGTCCATCCGAGCGGGACGACGACCTCAAGAGATCATTGCGATGCGGGCATTCTTAAGGCTCCCGGCAACCGCTTTTGGCCATGATCGAACCGATCAGATCACGTCGTCCAGAGACATGGCCTGCCGCGAAAGCAGGTCCCGGTAAGGGCCGTCCATGCGCTCCAGCATCTGCGGGCTGTCATCCTGTACAATGCGGCCATATTGCATGACAACGATCCGATCGAAGGTCTTCAATGTCGACAGACGGTGCGCGACGGCGATGACCGTCCGTCCCATCATCAGGCGATCCAGCGCGGCCTGGACATGCTGCTCGCTCTCGCTGTCCAGGGCGCTTGTCGCCTCGTCCAGGATCAGGATCGGCGCGTTGCGCAGGAACGCACGCGCGATCGCAATCCTCTGCCGCTGGCCGCCGGACAGCTTCACGCCGCGATCCCCGACCTCCGTCGCAAATCCTTCTGGCATCGCCTCGATAAAGTCTAGGCAACCGGCGGCGGTCGCCGCGGCGATCACTTCGTCTTCCGAGGCTTCCGGCTTGCCGTAACGGATGTTCTCCAGCACCGACCGGCGCAGCATGGTCACGTCCTGCGGCACGACGGACATGCTGGCGCGAAGGCTTTCTTCCGTCAGGCGCCGCGTGTCCAGCCCATCGACCAGAATAGCGCCCCCCTGCACGAACCGCATCCGCTGCAGAAGCCCGATCACGGTGCTCTTTCCCGATCCGGAGCGACCCACCAGCCCCACCCGCGTGCCGGCCCGGATGTGCAGGTTGAAATGATCCAGAACCGGCGTCTCGCCGCCTGGATACGCGAACGTGACATCGTCGAAGATGATTTCGCCGCGTGGATGCGCCTCGAACGTAAGGGCGTGGGGATCGTCCTTCATGTCGTGCGGCACGAGAAGCGCGGACAGGGCTTCCTCCAGCCGCGCCGTATGCTGGATAGTCTCGACTAGAGCCACAGCCAGGTCACGCGTGCCATGGAGAATCATGAAGCCCAGCGTGATGACCATAACCACGTCACCGATGCTGGCCGCGCCCGAATGCCACAAAAGCACGACCCATATCAGCAACCCGGCCGTGAGCAGCGCCGTCAGGACGGCATGCACCAGGCGCAGCTTTTCTAGATAACGCAGCGAGCGTCCCCGTGCCCCCATTTCCCGTTCGATCACGCCCGCCAGCCGTTCGCGCTCGCGTCCGACCATGCCGAACGACCGCACCAGCGGCATGCTGCTCACGACGTCGAGCATTTCCGCGTCAACTGTTGCCGCCTCCGACGCGAACAACTGGTGATGGCTGCGGCCGCTCTCCGCCATGCGGAACATCAGCAACGCGAGTGCCGCCGCCAGCACGACGATCACCACTGCCATGACCGGGCTGACGGTGGCCAGAAGCGTGATCGACAGGGCAACGTTAAGGCAGGGCGGCAGTACGTTCCACGTCGCCAGACTTTCCAGCGTGAACGATGCCGTCGCGGCCGTGCCGATCCGCGCGGCCAGCGCGCCGGGCATGCGGTCGGAGAAATACGGCGCGGAGTGCGCGGTGAGGTATCGGAACAGGTCGCGGCGAAGGTCGCCCGTCACCTCGACGAAGGCATGGCTCGCATACCAGCCGCCGACGCGCCATGACATGTTGTCGCACGCGATCAGAACCGCAAGCAGCGTCACCGCGTGCCACACCGGGCCCATCGGGCCATGCGCGTGCGCGGTCAACGTATCGACCAGATAGCGTGTCGCGTACGATCCGATCACCGTACACGCGACCGCGAACACGACCGACAGGAAAATCACGCCGTGCCGCACCGGGTGGTGCCGCACGTAGCGCCACATCAGGGCAACCGGACGATGGGCGTAACCGACGAGTGCGTCATCGGGGATCACCGTATCAGAGGCATGGGGCAAGAGGGGCTGTCTCCGGCGCGGCGCAGGCGCAGTCGGCTGAACGTTGGACGGACGGGGGAGAACCCGAGAGCGTGTCACATGGAGTGTAACGGCATCGGACCGGATTCAGAAGCCCCCCCGATCCGCTTGGCGCCGTTGCCTGTCCCGCCGCCATCCTTGCCCGGATATGGCCATTATATGGCCGCTTGCCCGCCGCCTCGTTGGACGATACCCATGACGAAACCCGTCCGCAAACGGGTCGGAACTTTCGGGGCGTGTCGGCGCTCCCATCCCGTCAGCTCGCGAAGTGAAAGAACCTATGCGTATCGCCCAGATCGCGCCCCTGCATGAAGCCGTTCCTCCCAAACTCTATGGTGGGACCGAACGCGTCGTCTCGTTCCTGACCGAGGAACTCGTGGCCATGGGACATGACGTCACGCTTTTTGCCAGCGGCGACAGCGTGACGTCTGCACGCCTGAATGCGTGCTGGCCGCGCGCCCTGCGTCTTGATCCCGCCATACGCGATCCCATCGCTCCGCACATGCTGATGATGGAACAGGTCGCCCGCGCCGCGCCTGATTTCGACGTGTTGCACTTTCATATGGACTACTGGCCGTTCACCTACTTCAGCCGCCAGCCCGTCCCGTTCGTGACCACGATGCACGGTCGGCTCGACCTGATGGAGCTTCAGCCTGTTTTCGACACCTTTCCCAAGGTGCCGCTAGTGTCGATTTCCAACAACCAGCGCGGCCCCCTGCCGCAGGCCAATTTCCTGGCGACGGTGCTGCATGGGCTGCCGGAAAAGCTGCTGACGCCGCAGGATGGCACACGCGATTATCTGGCTTTTCTGGGCCGGATCTGCCCGGAGAAGGGGGTCGACAAGGCCATCCGCATGGCGCGCGCCAAGGGTATTCCCCTGAAGATCGCCGCGAAGATCGACCGCGTTGACGCCGAATATTTCGAACGCGAGATCAAGCCGATGCTCGGCGAGGGGGTCGAATTGATCGGCGAAATCAACGATTCCCAGAAGCCTGCGTTCCTGTCCGGGGCCAAGGCCCTGCTGATGCCTATCGACTGGCCCGAACCGTTCGGCCTGGTTATGATCGAGGCTATGGCGTGTGGCACGCCCGTGGTGGCCTTCCGGCGCGGGTCGGTGCCCGAAGTGCTCGAAGACGGCCTGACGGGCTTCATCGTCGAGAACGAGCAGGAAGGTGCCGCGGCCCTGGACCGTATCGACACGCTCTCCAACGACCGGGTCCGACAGCGTTTCGAGGAGCGCTTTACCGCCCGTCGGATGGCCGAGGACTACCTGCGGGTGTTCGACCAGATCATCGCGACCGGCAACTCCGCGCCGGCCTGAAGCTCCCTCGGCAAGCGGGCCCGGTTTATCAGTCGGGCCCCATGCGCTAAGACGCGCCTTTCAGCCCAGCATGAGAGGCCCATATCATGAGCGACACACCGCCCGACCATCTCTCCGCCAGCCCGCGCAGCCCCTTCTTCAACGAAGCCGTGCTGGCGCGCGGCGTGGGCGTGCGCTTCAAAGGCGAAGAAAAGACGAACGTCGAGGAATACTGCATCAGCGAAGGTTGGGTGCGGCTGGCCGTGGGCAAGACGGTTGATCGCCACGGCAATCCGATGACCATAAAGCTTCAGGGGCCGGTCGAGGTCTGGTTCAAGGACCCAGCGGACAACGGCTGAGTCGCACAGGCAACATGCCTGCTCCACGGGCAGCGCGTTGGCCCACTGGTAAACGCGCTGTAACGTTTTCTTGATCGAACAGAGGAGTGTCGCATCATGAGTGCATCCGAAACGTCCGGCACGGACCGTTATACGGTCGTTATCGTGGGCGGAGGCGCGGCGGGGATCACCGTTGCGGCGCGTCTGCGCCATGCGCGACCTTCGCTGTCCATCGCCATCATCGATCCGGCCACCACCCATGCCTACCAGCCCGGCTGGACACTGGTCGGTGCCGGCGTGATGAAAATGCGTGAGACGCTGCGTCAGGAAGGCGGCCTCATCCCGCGCGGGGTGCGCTGGATCCGTGCGGCCGTGGCGTCGTTCGAGCCCGCCGACAACACCGTCACGCTGACCGATGGTCGCACCATCGCGTATCGTCGACTCGTCGTCTGCCCGGGCCTGCAACTCGACTGGGACAAGATCGAGGGACTGTCCGAGACCCTTGGCCGTAACGGCGTATGCAGCAATTATTCCCGCGACGCCGCCGAATACACCTGGGTCTGCATCCAGTCGCTCAGGGGCGGGACGGCATTGTTCACGCAGCCGCCGATGCCCATCAAGTGTGCCGGCGCACCCCAGAAGATCGTCTATCTCGCCTCTGATTACTGGCGCAAACAGGGCACGCTCGATCGCACCAACGTCGAATTCCGCATGGCTGGCGATGTTCTGTTCGGGGTCGGATACTTCGTGCCCTCGCTTCAGGACGCCATCGACTATTACGGCGTGCACGTCACCTACAAACAGAATCTGATCAAGGTCGACGGACCGGCGCGCAAGGCCACCTTCTCGGTCGTCAAGCCCGACGGGACGACCGACACCATCACGCGCGACTTCGACATGCTGCACGTTGTGCCACCCCAGAGCGCGCCCGATTTTATCAAGAAGAGCCCGCTCGCCAACCCGGCCGGCTGGGTCGACGTCGATCCGGCGACGCTGCGTCACGCCACATTTGACACCGTCTTCGGGCTGGGCGACGTCGTTGGAACATCCAACGCCAAGACCGCGGCCGCCGCCCGCGCGCAGGCGCCCGTCGTTGTCGAAAATCTTCTGGCCTCCCTCGATGGCAAGCCGATGGGCGGTGTCTATGACGGCTACGGCGCATGCCCGCTCACCGTGTCGTATGGGCGCGTGGTGCTGGCGGAATTCCTGTACGGCGGCAAGGTCGCGCCAAGCTTTCCCTACGACCAGCGCAAGCCGAGCAAATTCGCCTGGTTCCTCAAGACGAAGGTGTTCCCGAAGCTCTACTGGAACATGATGCTGACGGGACGCGACGTTGCCATACCGCACAAGACATCACGCGTAAAAAATTAGTACGGAACCCGGTCGGGTCGGAAACCCGACGGCCTGAAGCGACGTTGGAATGTTCCAGAAAAACAAGGAGCAACATCAATGTCGCGTCAAGTTCTGCCTCACTCCCGCGCCCTGCGTAACGGTGCTGCTCTTGCGCTTCTCCTGCTGGCCGGGGCCAGCCTGAGCGCATGCAACACGGTCCACGGTGCCGGTCAGGACGTGAGCGCGGTCGGTCACAACGTGTCCCGTGGCGCGAATGCCACCCAGAATGGCTTGGTAAACGCGACCGGCACCTCGCGTAACTGACGTCATACGCCGACATAAGAGCCGCGACTGGTGGAGAGCATCCGCGGGTCGCGGCTTTTTTGATCGGGAACGGCGGTGCCGCTGCGTATAGTGGCGTCAGGGGACCGGGCGTTCATCGTGACCTGACCACCCCTGTGTACGAGGGAGTGCACCGTCATGAAGCTGGCCACCATGCTGGCGGGCTTGCTCGGCGCTCTACTGACCGGCGTACTGCTGGCGCGGTTCGGTATGCACGCGGTCGCCGGGCTGGTGCTGTCGGCGGGCTGGGGTCTGGCCGGTGCCCTTGTGCTTCACGGCCTCCAGACCATCTTGTCCGCGCGTTCCTGGCAAATCATGACAGCCGACGCCGGCGCGACGTTGCGGCTGCGGGATTTCTTTCTGCTGCGGTGCGTGCGCGAGGGGGTCAATAATCTTCTGCCCGTCGCCCAGGTGGGGGGCGAGGTCGTCACAGGGCGCCTTCTCGCCCGGCGCGGTCCCGGCACCCGTCGCGCCGCCGCCGCCACGATCTGCGATCTGACGCTGGAATTGCTCAGCCAGCTGGCGCTCACCGCTTTGGGACTTCTGGTCCTGCTGATGCTCGTCCATCGGTCGCATACAACGGACCTGCTCCTTGAGAGCAGCATGACCGCCCTCATCGCCGGCGTCGTAATGGCGGCGCTCCAGTTTTGCGGCGCTTTGTCGATCGTCGAGGGGCTGCTGCTGCGCATCGGCGGTCATCTCGGCTGGACGGGCACCGAAGGGGTTCGCGGGCTGAACAGCGAAATCCTCTCGCTCTACAAACGCGGCAACAACGCCCCACGGGCCGGTTTCGCCCAGTTCTTGGGCTGGCTGCTGGGCACGTTCGAGGTGTGCGTCATCCTCGGCAGTATGGGCCATCCCGCGACGGTCAGCCAAGGGCTGGTGATCGAAAGCGTCGGGCAGGCGGCCAAATCCGTGGGCTTCGCCGTCCCCGGCGCACTCGGCGTGTCCGAAGGAGGCTACATCCTGATCTGCGGCCTGTTTGGCTTCCCGCCCCCCGTCGCCATTTCATTGTCGCTGGTCAAGCGACTGCGCGAACTGGCCTGGGGCCTGCCGTCCCTCGGGCTCTGGTCGTGGCTGGAGCATCACTGGTGCGCACCGGCGCAGCATGACGCGGTAAGCGTGCCGAGGCGCTGGTGGTCGTGGGGCGCCGGCGCGCGCGACGGTGTTCATGGTGGTGGCCCGGGCGCGGTTTGAGGCATCGACATGAAAGATTTTGCTCGCGGGCTTGCAAGCGGGGGCGGGATTGGGTCAAACCCATGACTCCTTCAAACGGCGCGACGCCGGGCCACACAGTGCAACCGGGTTCCTGATCCCGTGTCGCCGAGGATCAGGGATCTGAAGTTCTCAGCATGATTGCCGCATTGATCGGTCGCACCGTCTCCCTATGCGCGCGCCACGCGCTGGCCGTTACGGCCCTGTTCACCGTTCTCGTGGCCCTTGCGGTTGGCGTCACGGTCAAACGTCTCGACGTCACCACCGACACGGACAAGATGTTCTCGTCCGACCTGCCGTGGAAACGGCAGGCAGCGCAGATGGCGCATCTCTTTCCGCAAAACCAGGACCTGCTGGTCGCCGTCATCCGCGCCGATATCCCTGAAGAGGCCGAGGCGACGGCGCGCGCCCTGACCGCCGCCCTGTCGACCAACCATGTCGATTTCCGCACGGTCAGCGATCCGGACGCCAACCCCTTTCTCGCCCGCAACGGCCTGCTCTATCTCGACCGCAAGCCGCTGGGGCAGGTGCTGGACGACACGGTCAACGCGCAGGCGTTCCTCGGGACCCTGGCCGCCGATCCGTCCGCGCGGGGGTTGTTCGATGCGCTGTCGCTGGTCGCGCAGGGCGTGCAGGCGGGCCAGGACCTGTCCGGGTTTGCCGGGCCGCTGAACAATTTCGCCTCCGCACTGGGGAACGCGGCCGGGGGCAAGGCGGACTATCTTTCGTGGCAGCGCCTGCTTGCGGGCGACCTCGCCAATCTGGCCGGTCAGTACCAGTTCGTGCTGACTCAGCCGCGTCTGGACTATGGTTCGTTCCAGCCCGGAGGGGCCGCGACGGACGCCATGCGAAAGGCCATCGCGTCGCTTGAATTCGTCAGGAACGGACACGCGCAAGTGTTCGTCACCGGCGATGTGGAAATCTCGGACGAGGAATTCGCCACCGTTGCTCAGGGCATGGTCGCGGGGCTTGCCGGCTCGCTCGTGCTGGTCACGCTGTGGCTTGTGCTGGCTGTGCGTTCGTGGCGCGTCATCGTGCCCATCGTCGTGGTGCTCGTCTTCGGATTGACGCTGACAACCGGCTTCGCGGCCATTGCTGTCGGCACGCTCAATCTGATCTCCGTCGCCTTCGCGGTACTGTTCGTCGGGATCGCGGTCGATTTCGCCATTCAGTTCTGCGTCCGTTTCCGGGCGCAGCATTCCGACAATGGCGGTTCGCCCCACCTGACCGAAGCGCTCCTGCATACGGGGGCGGAGACCGGGCATCAGATCCTGGTCGCCGCCTGCGCGACAGCCGCCGGATTTCTGGCGTTTACCCCCACCGCCTTCATCGGTGTCGCCCAGCTGGGCCTGATCGCCGGTATCGGGATGCTAATCGCGTTCGTCTGCACCATCACGCTTCTGCCCGCACTCCTGCTTCTGATGCATCCGCGACTGGAGTATCGGTTCTCCGGCTTTGCCTTTGCCCAGCCCGCGGATCGCGCCGTGCGCCGCCATCGTCGTTTCATTCTGGGCACCTTTGCGGCCCTGGCCGTGCTAGGCGCGGCGCTTGTGCCCATGCTGCACTTCGACGCCGATCCGCTGCACACCAAGGACCCCCACACCGAAGGCATGCGGGCCATCCATCTCCTGACGCGCAATCCGCAGACCACCCCTTACAGCGCGGAACTGCTCGTCCCGTCTCTGGATCAGGCTCGCGACTACGCCAAACGGTTCGAGGCTCTTCCAAGCGTCGACAGCGTGATGTGGCTGGGTTCGTACGTCCCCGAGGACCAGCCGCAAAAGCTGGCCATGATTCAGGACGCGGCGTCGCTTCTGATGCCCGGCCTTACCGTCACTCAGCCCGCTCCGGCGCCCGATGCCGCCGCACTTCGCCAGTCGGCGAAAAAGGCCGCCGACGCGATCGCGAGTATTTCGTCCAAGCTGGCCGCCAACGATCCGCTACGCCGCATCCAGTCGGAACTGTCGACCCTCGCCACCCAGCCGGACGGCAGCTTGCTGCACGTAAACGACCTCCTGACGCGTTTCCTGCCGCAGGAGCTGGACCAGCTACGCACCGTGCTGGGCGCGGGCCCGGTCACGATCACGGACATCCCGCCTGACATCGCGCGCAACTACCTTCTGCCCGACGGCCGCGCCAGACTGGAAATCCGGCCCAAGAACGTGCTGGGTGCGGACGCGGCCATGTACACGTTCGTGGGTCAGATCCGATCGGTCGCGCCCGACGTCGGCGGCACGGTGGTGACCGTCATCGAGAGCGCGCACACCATGGTGCATGCGTTCACGGTGGCCGCGCTCTCAGCACTCGCGATGATAGGGATCATCCTACTGCTGGCCCTGCGACGCGTGGGTGACGTGCTTCTGGTGCTGGCGCCGCTGTTGCTGTCGGCGCTGATGACCGTCATCCTGATCATCGTGGTGCCCGAACCGCTGAACTTCGCCAACATCATCGCCCTGCCGCTTCTGCTGGGCGTCGGCGTATCGTTCAACGTCTATTTCGTCATGAACTGGCGTTCTGGCGTCCGGCGGCCCCTGTCATCGCCGACTGCACGCGCCGTCCTGTTTTCCGCACTCACCACGGGCACGGCGTTCGGATCCCTGGCGCTGTCGCACCATCCGGGCACGGCCAGCATGGGCCGGCTCCTGCTGCTGTCGCTGGGGTGCACGCTGCTGGCGACGCTGGTGTTCGTGCCGGCGTTGCTACCGGAACCGCCCACCAAGCGCGACTGACGCAGCCTGTCAGGTGTAGCCGATCCAGAACGCGAGCCCCCAGAAGATGGCGGCTCCCATAGCGACGGTAATGATCAGTACCGTCTGTGATGTCGGCATATGCAAAGGGCGGTGTGAAAGAGCGAGGCGCATGGTAGCCCCCTCCATTGTTCTTGTTTTTTGATCTCGTCCCAATCGCGTTGTTCGATTGCCGAGCACGGTGATTACACCATGTTCATCCCACACGAAGAACATCGGCGGCGCATGGCTTGCGACCGGCATCCGTGATTCATGCATGCGTGTAGGGTAACTACGGGTTCAGATCGCTCATTTCTACGCGATCAAGTCAGTGCCTTCTCCCTCAGTCGATGTCGTCCTTGTCGGATCCGACCTGTCCCAAATGCGTGGCGCCGCGCGATCTGGCCAACTGGACCTGACGTTCGCGCTCGGCATAGCGTGCGCGCTGCTCATTTGTGCGGGCCGCATGACAATGGGGACACGACTCGCCAGGACGATACAGGGGCGATTTCTGGTCTTCGTGGCTCAGCGGTGCGCGGCAGGCGTGGCAGACTGTATGCGTGCCCGGTTTCAGATCATGGGTAACCGCGACGCGCTGGTCAAAAACGAAACATTCGCCCTGCCAAAGGCTCTCCGACGCCGGTACCTTCTCGAAGTAGTTCAGTATCCCGCCGTGAAGATGAAAGACGTTTCCCACCCCTTCGGCACGAAGAAAGGCCGTGGCCTTTTCACACCGTATGCCGCCGGTGCAGAACATCGCGATCTTGGTGTCGGGCGTCGATAACAGGCGCTCCCGGTTGGCGCGAAACCAGTCGGGAAAATCACGAAAGCGCTGCGTGTGTGGGTCGATCGCCCCGGCGAAGCTGCCGATCGCCACTTCGTAGTCATTGCGGGTGTCGATCAGGATTGTTCCAGGCTCGCTGATCAGAGTGTTCCAGGCTTCGGGCTCGACAAGAATACCGCCTTCGCGGGCTGGGTCGAGGCCGGGCGCATCCATGCTGACAATTTCGCGCTTGATCCGTACCTTCATGCGCAGGAACGGTAATGCGGCAGCCCGAGCGTATTTAACCTCCAGCGTTGAACAGCCGGGAAGCGTGCGGATATGGCCTAGTACGGCCTCGATCGCGTCGTCGCTGCCCGCGATCGTGCCGTTGATCCCCTCGGGCGCGACGAGAAGGATTCCGCGCACACCATGCGCGCCGCACACCGCCTGCAGCGACGCGCGATAGCCATCGCAATCGTTGAAAGGGGCGAAACGATAGAGGGCCGCGATCCGGACTGGCAGGTCGGCGGTGTTGGACTCGGGTGCCTCGGAACAGGCGGGGATTGGGGATGATGGCGGCATGATGCCGGTCTAACGCCATCTGCCGTCGGTCGCCAGCCTGACCAGCGCTCTTGCGCTGGTCAGGCCTTGCGGGCGGGGCTCAGTGTGCCGCGGGCGCCGAGGCGGTGAGGTTTTCGAACGCCTCAGGATGCGTCGAGATGTCGATTCCACCCGCCGGTGCCGGATGGTGAATACCCTGGTACTGCAGGACATCGAACGTCATGGTCTGGTCAGGCGTCGGCAACAGACGATCGCTCCAGCCGCCACCTAGCGCCCGGATCAGTCCAACCTCGGCCTCGAAATAGCGTGCTTCGACCTGCACCTGCGAAATACGCGCGTCCAGCGCCGCTTCCTGCGCGATGATTGCATCCAGATAGGCCGACAGCCCACCCTTGTAGAGCGACATCGTCATCGACTGCATGTCGATCGCCGCCGCCGCCGCCTGCTTCAGGCGATCATTCTCGGCCCACAGCCGGGATTCACGTGAAATCCCGTCCTCGACTTCGCGGAATGCCGACAATACAGTGCCGCGATAGGTATCGCGCGTCTCGCGGTAGGCCGACCACGACGACTGCATCGCCGCGCGCCGCAAGCCACCCTCGAAGATCGGCATCGACGCGGACGCGCCATAGGACCACATGCTGTTGGCCAGATTGGCCAGATCGAATCCGTTGGCATCGAAACCGCCATTCGCGTTGAGCGAAATATGCGGATAGAACGCCGCCCGTGCCACGCCGATGGCGCGATTGGCCTGCGCCATCTCCCGCTCCGAGGCCGCGATATCGGGGCGGCGCTGCAGCAGCGTCGACGGGATCCCGGTCGGGATAGCGACGCGCGCCAGACCAATGGTATCGCGTGGGGCAATATGAAAGCTCTGCGGGGCGCTGTTGGTCAGGATCGCGATTGCGTGCTCCGTCACCTCGCGCTCGGCCTGAAGATCAAGTTCGGCAGCCTGTGTGACGTACAGTCTGTTCTGGGCACGATCGAGATCAAGCTTTGGCGCCGCCTGATTGGTCAACTGCGTGCGTGTCACATCCACCGCACGCTCGTAGTAAGCGATCGACTGGCGATAAATCGCATCCTGAGCGTCGTAACCACGCAGCATCACGTAGTCCGTCGCCAATTCGGCCTGCAGGCTCAGGCGCGCCGCCGCGTATTTCGCGGCCCGTTCCTGGGCTGCGTATTTGCTCATACGCACCTGGTTGCGGATCTGTGACCAGAAATCCGGCTCCCAGGACGCCAAGCCCCCATAGAACTCGTCCGTCTGTGTGATCGCACCCTTATAGCGGAACAGGCGGTCGGCGGACTGCTTGTTGTCGCTCGCACCAAAAGCCAGGCCGAAATGCGGCAGCAGATCAGCGCGCGCCTGCATCACCATCGCCCGCGCCTGTACGAAGCGCTCGGCCGCGGCCTGCAGATCCGCGTTCTGGGTCATGGCCCGGCTCTCGAGTGCATCGAGTTGCGGGTCACGCAGCAGCGTCCACCAGTCGGACGGCAATTGTGTATCGGCTGGGGTCGCGATCGAAAAGGCACCTTGGCCGTGCCAAGCGGCCGGTACGATAAACGTCGGAGTTTTGTAATCCGGCGCAAGATCGCAGGCCGACAAGGCGGCCAGCGACAGTATTGCGCAGCCGGGCAGTATTGCCCGGCGCAAGGAACGCATGCTCATCCCTCGATTTCCTCGCTCGACTCGTCATAACCCTTCACGGGTACGACGACGTGCACTTTCTGGCCTTCCAGAAGGTCGGCAGGAGGGTTGTTGATGATCCGGTCGCTGGCGGATATGCCAGACAGAACGTCTGTCTGGGTGTCTGCCATACGACCGATATCGATATTGCGATAATGAACAATGTTGTTGGCGTCTACTACGCCCACTTGCATGCCCTTTTCCTGAAACACCAAAGCAGCAGTTGGAATCTCGAAGACGCCCGCTAATGCGGGTGCCGTCATCGTGACAGAGCCGAACGTGCCGGGCCACAACTCATGCTTGTCGTTATCGATCGTGAACTCAGTCACGGCCGTACGGGTGTTCGGGTCATATCCCTTGGCAATCGTCAGGAAGTCCGCCTTGAAGGTGCGTCCCGGAAATTGTGGAACGCTAACTTCGGCAGTCATTCCGGGCTTCAAGATGTAAGAGAAGGTCTCGGGAACCGACACAAACAAGCGCATCTTGTGCATGTCCGAGACGGTAAACAGCTGGCTCGCATCGCCGTTACTGCCATGTTCACCCGCACCACTGCTGACGTAGTCGCCGACGTTAATATTTCTGGATGTCACGACTCCGTCGAACGGGGCCACAATAGTTTTGAAGCGTTCGAGAGCGTCAAATCGGTCAACGTTATGCTGGGCCGCTTCCATTGCGGCCCGGCTGGCTTTTTCGTTGGCCTCGGCTACCGAAACCGACTGCCCGGAAACAGCCTGTGATTTGCTCATGGCGCGCCAACGGTCCGCACTGATCACGGCCAAGTTGTACTTCGCCACTGTGGCGGCTAAATCAGCCTTGGCCTGTGCATATTGCGCGTCAAGGCCAGGTGCATTGATCTCGGCCAAGACATCCCCGGCGTGCACGTCAGCACCATAGTCCTTGTACCACATCTTCACATAGCCCGAGGCCTGCGGGTAGATCGGCGCCTGGTACCAGGCATCGAGGTTGCCAGGTAGCGTGAGACTTACGACGTTTGGCGCAGGCTTCGCCTGAATGACGGCGACATCTGGAATGGCATTGGCGGTCGTCTCGGCCCGAAGTTGCCCCACCGCGTGGACGCGCGTGACAACTTGGTAGCCGATAAGGACTGCACAGGCACAAACTCCCACCGTCAGGGCGGTGTTGCGTGACAGGGAAGCCATCAGACGGTCTCCTTCCGGCTCGACGACCGGTTATAGATGATCGCGTAAACGCAGGGAACGAAGAGAAGTGTGGAGACTGTTGCAACCAACAGGCCACCGATCACCGCTTTGCCCAGAGGGGCATTTTGAGAGTTGCTGATCGACATTGGGACCATGCCAACGATCATCGCAGCGGCTGTCATCAGCACGGGACGGATGCGCCCGTAACCTGCCTCGAGTGCCGCCTTCAGAGCATCGCCGTGAATTTCCAGTCGCTCACGCGCATAAGAAACCACGAGGATGGAGTTTGCTGTTGCAGTGCCCATGCACATGATCGCACCGGTCAGAGCTGGAACCGAAAGATGCGTGTGCGTCAGGAACAGGCTCCAGGCAATACCGGCCAGGGCGCCGGGAAGAGCCGAAATGATGATGAACGGATCCAGCCAGGATTGAAAGTTCACGACGATCAGGAGGTAAATCAGCGCGATCGACACAACCAGGCCGCCGATCAGCTGAACATAGGCGCTGCGCATCGTTGGGGCTTGGCCCTCGATATCAACAGCTGCCCCGCGCGGGACGTCAGAGGCAGTTGCTGCGATCACTTTCTTCACGCCGGCCAGCACTGTGCCAAGATCCGTCCCTTCCGCCGAAACATAGACGTCGAACGCGGGCATCGAGTTATAATGGGAGACCTGTCCGGGCGTGCCTTTTGCTGTAATGGTGCTGATTGCACCGAGCAGTTGCATATCTTTGCCACTTGGGTCGCCGTCACCTTTGTCAACTGGAATGGCCAGTAGATTATTGAGGTGCGTCAACTGGTTCTGGGGGACATAGGTGTTCAGCAGAAACGTCACACCCCATGCCGGATCGTACCAATACTGCGGATCGACTGTGGAACTGCCGGACAGGGTCATCAACTCGTTATCGGCCAAATTGGCAGCGCTGACGCCCATGCCTTGGCTGAATGTTCTGTTTCCGTTTACGAACAGCGTTGGAGTTTTCATCGTCTGCTGCAACGTGACGTCGGCCGCCCCTGGGACGAGCTTCAGCTTGTTAACCAGTTCAATGGCATAGGCATAGCTCTTGTTGAGTTCCGGACCACCGATCTTGATGTCGATCGGTGACGGAGAACCGAAGTTCAGAATACGTGCTGTCAGATCAGCCGGCTGGAACGTGAACGCGGTGCCCGGGAAGCTTTCAGACAAGCCCTTACGGAGAATTTTGCGATAATCCCAGACAGGTGACTCCTCGCTGGTCAAGGAGATCGTCAGATCGCAGTCTTGCGTGCCGATGGTTGGTGTCGGAATAAATGCCTGGTTGTGCGGACCTTCGGGAAGGCCGCAGTTGCTGACTACGTCGTCAACTTTTCCGGGCAGAAGCTGATGAATCCGATCGCTCACAAGGGTTGCGATACGACCAGCCACCTCGATACGTGTTCCGAGAGGCGCTCGGAAATGCATCTGCAATTGGCCTGACTTGATCTCAGGAAAGAAGTCTCGGCCGGATACGGCGAAGAGGCCGAGCGACAGCACGGACAGCCCCAGGAATACGGACGCGAAGCGGATACGGTTATCGATGGCTCGCTGCAGGAAGCGACCATAACCTTCTCGGAAGTGCGTGAAACGATGTTCAAAGCCGCGTTGGAAGCGGGCGAATACATTGCCGCCCTTCAACTCGTCGTTGTGTGTGTCGTGCCCATGTCCGCCATGTGTCTGACCGGCGAGCAGGAACTTCGCCATGGTAGGGACTAGGGTTCGTGAAAGAATGAACGACGCGATCATGGCGAAGATAATGGCTTCCGCCATGGGCATGAACAGCCAGCCGGCAACACCGCCAAGCTCGAACAGTGGCAACCACACGATACAGATACAGGTAGTCGACACAAATGTTGCAATAACGATCTGGTTGGCTGCGTCGATGATCGCGACCTCCAGTTCCTTGCCCATCTCCAGATGTGTGTCGATATTTTCGATCATGACGGTCGCATCATCGACCAGAATACCGACGGCCAGTGCTAGACCGCCAAGCGTCATGACGTTGATCGTTTGACCGGCCCAGCCCAGCCCGATGACGGCACAGAGAATGGCGAGGGGGATCGACGTCGCAATAATAAGAGTCGAGCGCCAGGAACCCAGGAACAGCAACACCACGAGGCCGGTCAGGAAGGCGGCCGTGACCATTTCGCGAAGCACGTCTTTGATCGAGTCTTTCACGAAGCCGGAGGCGTCGTTCAGGACCGAGATATGCGCGCTGGGAGGAATGACCTGCTTCAGGCGGGGCATGAGAGCCTTCACCCCTGAGACAACATCCAGAGTTGAGGCTTCACCGCTTTTCATGACCACCATGATGACGGCTTGGCGTCCCTTGACGAGCACCAGGTTTGTCTGAGGATGTCCGCCACGATACACATGCCCGAGGTCATGCATGTAGACCACCGAGTTGCCTACGCGCTTGATCGGAATGTTGTTCAGTTCTTCCATGGTGCGTGGTTGCGAGTTCGTCTGCACCATCCAGTCCGTCGGACCGATTTTCTGGTCACCCGCCGGGCGCACGATGTTCTGAGAGTCAAGAACGTTCTGAACGTCCATAGTCGACAGATGGTGCGCCTGCAGCTGAGTTTGATCGAGCGCGAACATCACGAACGCGTCCATACCACCATAAGGATGAGGCACGATCGCTCCCGGTACCGTAACCAGCAGCGTTCTGACGCGAATCTGGGCAAGCTTGAAGAGGTCGGACGGAGTCATTGTATCCGACGTGAGCTTGAGTGTGATGACCGGAACGGAAGATGCCTCGAGCTTCATGATCATCGGCGCCGGAATTTTCACCGGGAGCTGCATCAAAACCGTTTGTGAAATAGCCGTCACGTCAGCTTCGGCCGAGCCGATATCCGTGCCCGGCTGGAAGAAGATTTTGACGATCCCGCGACCGTAATAGGAATCGGACTCCATATGTTCGATTCCCTCGACTGTCGAGGTAACGCCCTGCTCGTAGTTGTACATGATACGGCCGGCGAATTCATCGGGCAGAAGGCCACCGTATGTCCAGACGACCGCAATGGCGGGGATCTTGATGTTAGGAAAGACGTCTGTTGGCGTCTTGATTGCTGACATTACGCCAAACAAGACGATCAGAATCGAGAGGACGACGAAGGTGTACGGGCGCTTCAGCGCCGTGACGACAATGGCGTTCATGGCGGCTGATGCCCCATTCGTTGCGTGATATCGCGCATGCTCTGGTCTCTGTCTGTCCGTGTTCAGAAGGCGTACTGACGGGTTTAGGTCAGCAGACATAAAAATACATAAAAGAGACATAAAACAAGAGGGCGCACACGACATCCGGCCCGCAGAGGCGAGAATGACTATTTCTTAATAGAGCGCGCGCGGCATCTCCTGTTGTTTGCGGGAAAGAATGAATTTTTCTTTAGAGTTTGCATCACTGTTCGCACCGGAGCGCGAATTTCAGCGATTATCAGGTGGCTTCGACACTCAGGACTTGCCACGAACATCTATGATAGCCAGAGAAAAAAACATATAACGACACGTCAGGAGCAGTGGAGGCAACTCTCTATCGTCGCGCGATAAGCGTGACGGATGCGCCGGTGGACGCCGCCCCCGTGCCGGCCGCAAGGCTCAGAAGGGCAGTATGGCGTCCAGAACCTGCTGCCCGTAGCGTGGTGTCTGGATCTGGGTCAGTTGCCCGCGTCCGCCATAGGATATGCGCGCCTCGGCCATCCTGTCGTGGGAGATGGTGTTGTCCGCCGTTATATCCTGCGGCCGAACGATCCCACTGACGGTCAGTTCGCGCAATTCCGAATTGACGCGGACTTCCTGTTTTGCAATCACAACGAAGTTGCCGTTGGGCAACACCTGCGTGATTGTGCCTGCCAGACTGAGGGTGATCGCCTCGTTACGTGTGATCTGCCCGGTGGCGGTGTTGCCGTCATTGCTGGTCGTGGACAGTGAGTTCGCGCCTGTCAGGTGGCTGACGATTTTTTGCTTGATCCCAAAGAGATTGGGAATGCCCATGCTCTGGCTGTTGGCACGCGACGCCGTGGTATCGTTAACCACAGTGGCATTGTCGCTGATTTCGACCAGAATCGTAATCAGATCCCCGACCTGGGCCGCACGCTGGTCCTTGAAGAATGCGCGGCTGCCGGGTCGCCACAGACTGGCCAGTTCGCTCGGCGGCGGCTGCAAGGGCGGCATCGGCATGGTAATCGGCCGATAATTGGGGGACAGGGTCGGATCCTGCACCTGCGTCATGCGGGGCGGCCGTCCAATCTCGGACAGTGTTCCCAACGTTCCGCATCCTGCCAGTAGGACAGGCAGCAGCAAGAGCGGCAGGCCCCACGTGTGGCGCAGGCGTGGCCCTGACCGGTCAGAGTTGAGCATGATGGTTCGCCACGGTGAAGGCCCCGCGATCGTTCATCGGGGTTGGTATAGACCCCGGCTGGATTTCCACCTGTCCCCGATCGATGACCGTCCCCAGCATCATGACGTGAGAGCCCGGATTGGCCACGTGGATCGGATCGCCGGTACCGGCGTCTTCCAGGGCGACCCCGGACGCCGTGATCCGAAGATTGTCGGCCGTATAAATCAGTATCACGGGGGCACCCTTATGGATCACGTGGGGACGCTCCATAGATGTCCGTGTGAGGGGCTGTCCGGCCGCGATCGGACGCCGTGCGATCATCCCGTCCATGTCGCCAGGTGCAAGCACCGCGTCTTTGGGCAGATCGCGCGACAGGCAGTCCGCCATCACGACATTATCGGGTGTGATGGCATCTCCGCTCTGAACGGCATGGCGAAGTTCCACGGCCCGTGCGGGGATATCGATGGTGCCGGTCAACCGCAGCACGATCGGTGTCGTGTCGCCGGGAAACTCAAGCGTCGCCTGAAAGCGGCTGCCACCCAGGCCGGACACGTCCAGCGACCGGACCGTCGGCGGACCCGTGAATCCTATCGGCACGAGCGTGTCGGGAAAGGGTGCCACCATGACGCGGGCGCTGTCCGGTGTGCCCCGGTCATGGAGAACGCCTGCCATGACGGTTGCCATGTCCTCCCGCGTGACCAGGCGACTGGCCCGCGTGACGACCGCGTGTGCCAGATGGCCGTCGTTTGACCAATCGATCCCATATTGCGCGGCGATGGCTTGTAACTGGGCGGCTCCGATATCGAAGCTCCCCCCCAGCGGGGGGGCATCGCCCAGATCCGCGTCGTTCGTCGGCGGCACGTCGGAAAACAGATCGGACAGATGAACCCGGGTTCCGTCGACGCTGATCCGTGGTCGGACAGTCGCCGCGCGAGCGTCGTGACACAGAGAGACCCCGAACAGAAGAGTGGCGGCCACTGGCAGAACAATGGAACGGATCGACCGCATCTGGAGGGCGTTACTGCAGGTTCGTCAGGGTCTGCATCATCTGGTCCGATGCGGTAATGACCTTGCTGTTCATTTCGTAAGCGCGCTGCGCCGTGATCAGGTCCGTGATCTCGGTGACCACGTTGACGTTCGACGTCTCAATGTAACCCTGCTGCACGTTGCCATAACCAATGGTATTGGGATTGCCGGTTATCGGATTGCCCGATGCCTCAGTCTGGGTGAACAGGTTCTGTCCCATCGCGGCGAGACCGTTGGGATTGGGAAAGTCGGCGAGCTGGATCTGGCCGAGAATCTGCGGTGTCGTCTGGCCCACGATCGTGGCCTCGATCTGGCCGGAGTTGTCGACGGATATGGACTGCGCATTGTTGGGGACGGTGATCGGCGGCGACAGGGGATAGCCGTCCGATGTCACGATTTCACCGGAATTCGACAGGGAAAATGTCCCGTCCCGCGTATAGGCGGTTTCGCCGGAGGGCAGGCTGATCTGAAAATAGCCTGTTCCCTGAATGGCGAAATCGAGGCTGTTACTGGTCTGTTCGAGATTGCCCTGTTCATTGATCGCGTAAATCGCTGCGGTCTTCACCCCCAGACCCACCTGCGCACCGGAGGGAACAATGGTGCCGGTATCCGAACTTGTCGTGCCGACACGGCGCAGATCCTGATAGATCAGGTCCTGAAACTCCGCCCGGCGCCGCTTGTAGCCGGTTGTGGTCATGTTCGCGATGTTATTGGAAATGGTTTCGACGTTGGTCTGCTGGGCCTGCATGCCCGTGCCGGCGATATCGAGTGAACGCATCTGTCTTTTCCTTGAGGCTGGGGCGGTCAGGACATGACCTGTGCGATCTTGTCGATCGCGTTCTGCTGACGCTTTCCCTCGTCCTCGACGAAGCGCATGACGGCGGTGTAGTCACGCTGGATCTGAAGCATATGCGTCATCTCGGCCATGGCCTGGACGGTGCTGCCCTCGACCATCCCCTGGACGATTTTCGGCGTGGTGCTCTGCCGCGTGCCGGACCGGCTTTTGAACAGCCGGTTGCCCTGCGCCAGAAGCTGGTTCGTATCGTCCGCCTCGACCACACCGATATAGGCGGCAACCCCGCTCTCGGTCGTCAGGGTGCCGTCCGCGCTGATGGTCACGCTCTTGTCGGTCGGTTGCAGACGCACCGGTTGACCCAGCCGGTCCAGAAGCGCGTTACCGCTCTCGTCGGCGATCGTGCCATCGGACAGGCGTTGAAAGCGCCCGGCGCGCGTCAGGCGCACCCCGTCGGTGGTCTGGACGGAGAAATAGCCCGAGCCGCCGAGGGCCAGGTCCAGCGGGTTGCCGGTCGCCTGCATCGGGCCCTGGCTCTGGTCGCGATATGTCGCGAGATCCTGCGTGAACTGATAGGTCGATCCGCCCTGCGGCGTCGTGGCGCTGTCCTGCCGGACCAGATAGTCGGAAAACAGCCCGTGTTCGGCCTTGTATCCGCTGGTCGATGCGTTGGCGATATTGGTCGCGACCATCGACAGGGCGCGGTCGGCGGTATCGAGGCGCGATAGGGCGATATAGGTCGGATTGTCCACGGGGCGAATATCCCTTGTTCGTCTCCGCATCATGCCGACAAAAGGATTAACAATTTCCTTCCTGAGTGCGCGGCGAGCGAAACACTGAAGAGGAATTGACCCATCCGTCGCTTGCAATGTCCGCCGTGCTTCGCACACTACGGACGCCCTTCCATCCGGGGTCCAGAACAAGAAAAAAAAGGAAATGGGCTGATGGCCAAAATCAAGGTCGCCGAACCTGTGGTCGAACTCGACGGCGACGAGATGACCCGCGTGATCTGGGGTTTCATCCGCGACAGGCTGATTCTTCCCTATCTCGATATCGATCTGAGATACTACGATCTCGGCATCGAAAGCCGCGACCGGACGGACGATCACGTGACCGTCGAGGCGGCCGAGGCGATCCGCACGTACGGCGTGGGCGTGAAATGCGCCACCATCACGCCGGATGAGGACCGGGTGAAGGAGTTCGACCTGAAGAAGATGTGGCGCTCCCCCAACGGGACAATTCGCAACATCCTCGACGGCACCATTTTTCGCGAGCCGATCATCTGCAACAACGTGCCACGTCTGGTGCCGCACTGGAGCCAGCCGATCGTCATTGGCCGCCATGCCTACGGCGATATCTACCGCGCAGTCGAGACCCGTATTCCGGGACCGGGCGCGCTGAGCATGACCTTTACGCCGCAGGACGGCTCCGCGCCGATCGAACTGGCCGTGCACGACTTCAAGGGAGAAGGCGTGGCGCTGGGGATGCACAACACCCGCGCGTCGATCGAGGGATTCGCCCGTGCGTCGTTCGCCTACGGCCGGGATCGCGGTTTTCCGGTCTATCTTTCGACCAAGAACACCATCCTCAAGGCCTATGATGGTATGTTCAAGGACGTCTTCCAGTCGATCTTCGATGCCGAGTTCAAGGCCGATTTCGACCGCCTCGGACTGACGTACGAACACCGGCTGATCGACGACATGGTGGCCTGCGCGCTGAAATGGCGTGGCGGCTATGTCTGGGCGTGCAAGAACTACGACGGCGACGTGCAGAGCGATATCGTCGCGCAGGGCTTCGGCAGCCTCGGCCTGATGACCTCCGTGCTGCTCGACCCCACCGGATCTGTCGTGGAGTCGGAGGCGGCGCACGGCACGGTCACGCGTCATTACCGCGAACATCTGAAGGGGCGCGCGACCAGCACGAATCCGATCGCCTCGATCTTCGCCTGGACGCGGGGACTGGCCTATCGGGGTCGGTTCGACAACACGCCCGATGTCACGCATTTCGCCCAGACACTGGAAAGCGTCTGTATCGAGGCTGTCGAGGATGGTCAGATGACGCGCGACCTTGCGACTCTGGTGGGTGAAGGGACCCCCTGGATGACCACGGAGGCCTTCCTCGCCGCACTCGATGAGCGTCTGACCAGGCAGATGGCGGCGGCCTAAGGCAGAACCGGGTTTGAGTGGATACGTTCAAATATTTGAAAAGAATTGATAAATAATGAACGGGAGCCATTCCGCCGGACCAGGGTTCGGTGGAATGGCTCCGGGCCTCAGTCAGGCCCGTCGTCGCGGCGATACGGCGACAGCGTGCCCAGCTCGGCCATCTCCGCGCGCACCGCCGGGGTTTCGTGGTCCAGATACTCGGCGACGGCGGCGCGCAGGCCCGGATGCGCGATCCAATGGGCGGAGGCGGTTTCGACCGGCACGTAGCCGCGCTGGATCTTATGCTCGCCCTGCGCGCCTGCCTCCACCCGCGCCAGACCGTGTTCGATCGCGAACTCGATCGCGCGGTAATAACACAACTCGAAATGCAGGAAGGGCCAGTCCCCTTCGCAGCCCCAGTTGCGGCCGTAGAGCGTGTCACGCCCCATCAGGTTCAGGGCCCCGGCCACCGGCGTGCCTTCATGCTCGGCGATCATCAGGACGACACGGTCGCCCAGACGTTCGGACAGCAACGGAAAGAATGCAGGCGTCAGATAGGCGCTGCCCCATTTGCGATCGATCGTCGCGCAGTAGAACCGGTAGAAGGCCTTCCAGTGGTCGGACGTGATGGCAGACCCTTGCAGGGTGCGGAACATCAGCCCGGCGGTCTGCGCGTCCCGCCGCTCGCGGCGCACGGACTTGCGCTTGCGCGACGCGAGCGCCCCCAGAAAGTCGTCGAAGGTGGCATACCCCTGGTTGTGCCAGTGAAACTGAATCCCAGAGCGCGCAAGCCAGCCGGCATCGGCCAGCTGTTCGCGCTCCTGCAGTGTGCAGAAAGTGACGTGGACCGAGGACAGGTCGAGTTCGGCGCAGGCCTGCTGCAAGGCCCCCGCCAGTGCCCGGGTGATCTCGGGCGCGGATTCGGCAAGATCGGGACGAATCATCAACCGCCGGCCCGGTACGGGCGCGAACGGCACGGCACCCTGCATCTTCGGGTAGTACGCGCCGCCCGCCTGCTGGAATGCCCGCGCCCATGCCTGATCGAAGACGTATTCGCCCCAGGAATGCGACTTGAGATAGAGCGGCACGACCGCGGCGGTCCGGCCGTCAGGCGCGATCAGACGCGCATGGCGCGGCAGCCAGCCGGTGCGCGCCGACGCCGATCCGCTGTCTTCGAGACATCCCAGATAGGCATGGCTGACGAAGGGGTTGTCGTCACCGGCGCAGGCATCCCATGCGTCGGCGGGAATATCGGCAATAGAGGGGTGAAGGGCGAGAGACCAGTCGGACATGGGTCAGATATGTCTCTCGCCTTGCCGCATGGTAAGGGGTGCCGTCGAGAGGTTCAGCCGATTTCGAACAGGCCCTCGACCTCGACCGCGGCATCCAGCGGCAGGGACGGCACGCCGATGGTCGAGCGTGCGTGCTTGCCGGCGTCACCGAACACTGCCACGGCCAGATCGGACGCCCCGTTCATCACGGCGGCATGCGTGGTGAAGTCGGGCGTGCAGGCGATGAAGCCGCCCAGCCGTACGACGCGCCGCACGCGCGACAGGTCGCCGATCGCGGCCTGAAGCTGTGCCAGCACGTTGATCATGCAGGCGCGTGCCGCCTCGACCCCGCGTTCGGTCGATACAGCGCCGCCAAGCTTGCCTGTGGCGAGAAGCTTGCCGTCCACCAGGGGTAACTGGCCGGACACCACCAGAGTGGACCCTGTCTGCACGGCGGCAACATAGTTGGCGACCGGCACGGCGGCCGTCGGCAGCGTGATGCCGAGGGCGGCAAGGCGGTCGGTGGGTGTGGTCTGGGTCATCGATAAGATCCTGTATGGTCAGCTGACGAGACGTAGCCGGGCGCGTCGGCCCCCGGACGGTGGGTGATCCGGCGTGGCCTCGGGCAGTTCGAGCGGCAGCATCGGAACGCCTTCGGGTGCCTCATCGCGATGGGGCGCGTCCGGCAGACGCTTGCCTAGATAGGCATCGGACAGGGCCCGAAACGCGTAGTCAAGGAGCGACGTGGCATAGGAGGCGACCGGATCGCCTTCCACCGTGCCCCCGGGGCCGAAGCGCGTATAGGCGAACGCGTCCACATAGGCATCAAGCGGCGCGCCGTATTGCAGGCCGATGCTGACTGACTGGCTGAAACAGTCCATCAGTCCGCGGACCATGGGGCTTTCCCGGGCCGGGGTCAGGCTAACTTCGCCGAGTGTCCCGTCTTCGTACTCCCCGGTGCGCAGGAACAGCTTGTGCCCCCCGACACTTGCTTTCTGGCTGAAACCGCCATGACGGGCGGGTAGCGGACGGTGCGCACCGCGCTCGTTGGACAGCCTCGCGCGCATTGGCAGCGACAGGGGCTCCGGGCGCGCCGGCAGGCGATCGACGAAGCCGGCCAGAGCCCGGTGCATCGCCAGATGAGCGTCAGGCCCAGGCAGCGGCAGCACCGGCTCGCCCGCCAGACTGAGCGCCAGGGCGGCTTCCGGCGTCAGACCGCGCGCGGCCAGACGGGCACGCGTGCTCAGCGCCAGATGGCCATCCGCGCTCAAGGGCGAGAACGCCGGCGCAAGACCGCAGGTCTCCACCCCCAGCAGGCCATCCACCGGGCCCGGCGTCGAAAACCCGGTCTCGATGCGCGACAGGGGGGCGTCGGTCAGGACCGCGGCCTCACTCCAGATGGCACGGGCCACGGCGGCCAGCCCGGGCACGACCGAGCGCTGCGGGGGCAGCGGCAC
>NZ_JABXXR010000005.1 GCF_013376175.1 Ameyamaea chiangmaiensis | reverse complement strand
GGCCCGACGATCGCGGAGGACGCGCGCACGGCGGTCGTGTTCGGCATGCCGCGCGCGGCGATCGAGATGAATGCGGCGTCGCTGGTGCTGCCGCTCGACCTGATTGCCGGCAGCCTGTGCGCGACGGCTGGCGTTCCCGTGCCGCTTGCGGGGGCCGCCGTGCGATCGGGACTGGCGGAAGGATCCCCCTTGTGAACGCATCAGCCGTGGACAACGGCGCGCGCCTGCTGCTGGTCGAGGATTCCGACACGCAGGCGCTGCGCATCCGCCGCATGCTCGAACAGCACGGGTTCCAGGTCGAACGCGTCGAGAGTGGCGAGGTCGCGCTCGACCGTCTGGCGCACGATATTCCGGACCTCGTCATCGCGGATTACCATCTGCCGGGCATGAATGGCGGGCAGATGGCGCGTCAGATCCGCATGAGCGCCTCCACGCGTCTTGTCCCCGTGCTGATGCTGACCGAGGGGGCCGAGCCCGGGCTGGAGCGCGAGGGGCTGGAAAGCGGAGCGGACGCGTATGTGTCCAAATCCGCGTTGCCCGAGGTTCTGGTGCTGCGCATCCGGGCGCTCCTGCGGCAGACCGGCCGACAGGGGGGCGAGGACGCGCTGCCGTTCCGGCGCGCCCGGATCGTGGTGCTGACGGGAGACGACACCCGGTCGAGCCGCACGCCGGGAGCTCTGGTGGCGTTGCTGTCGCGCGACGGCCATCTGGTGACCGAGGAGCACGACCCCGACGGCCTGATCGAATCGGGCTGGCTGGACCCGGACCGGGCACCGGACTGCATCGTGGTCGACCTTGTGACAACGCGCTTCGACGGGGTCGCGTTCTGCCGGCGGCTCGACGCGCTACGCCAGCGTGTTCTTCTGGCCGGTGATGTGCCGTTGCGTATTCTGGGTCTGTGCCGGCAATCGGACTATCGCAGCGATGCCTCGCTGCGGCTGTTCGAGGCCGGCGTGGACGATCTGGTGCCCGAGGACATTGATTCCGACGTTCTGGCCCTGCGTATCCGCGTTCTGGTGCGCCGCAAGCTGGGACAGGACGAGATCCGGCGGCAGGAGGACGAGCGTCGCGCACAGGAGGCGGCGGTGGCGAGCGCGCGGCTGGAGGCATCGGTCAACGCGGCCAAGGCATCCCTGGCCGGAGCGCTGGAGCAGGCGAACCGGGAGCTGGCACACGCCAACCACGCCCTGATCGAGGCGCAGGGCAAGCTGGTGCAGAGTGCCAAGATGGCCTCGCTGGGTGAGCTGGTGGCCGGTATCGCGCATGAGATCAACAACCCGCTGGCCTTTACGATCGCGCACAAGGACACGGTCGAGCGCGCGCTGGATCGGTTGATGAACGAGGCCGCCCCCCCCGACGCCGGCACGCGCGAGGCGCTGCTGGCCAAGTGCCGCGCGCGTGTCGGCTCCATGGCGCTGGGTCTGAAGCGGATTCAAAATCTGGTGCTGAGCCTGCGAAAGTTCTCGCGACTGGATGAGGGGGCTTTTCAGGAGGTCGATGTGCCCGAGGCGGTCGACGTCGCTCTGGCGCTGCTGACACACAAGATCGGCCCGGGGATCGTGATCGAGACCGACCTGCGGGCGCCGGCCGTGCTGTACTGTCAGCCGGCCCTGTTGAATCAGGTCGTGATGAACCTGCTGAGCAATGCGATCGACGCGATCGTGCGCGAGGGCGACAGCGAAGGACGCGGCGACCATCGCATGGTGACAGGCCGCATCCGGATCGCAACGCGCCTGTACCCCTCTTCCGATTCGACCGAACCGTCCTACATCATCGAGGTCGAGGATTCCGGGCCGGGCATTCCTCCCGAAACGCGCGAGCGGATTTTCGAGCCGTTTTTCACCACCAAGCCCGTGGGTGCCGGGACCGGCCTTGGTCTGGCGATCGCCTATGGTGTCATGCAGGCCCATCACGGCGCGATCGCCATCGATGAGTCGGGGCTGGGCGGCGCGCGCTTTACCCTGACCGTCCCCTATCGCGCGCTGGAGGCTCCCGACACCGCCGCGCCCTATTCGTCGCAGGAGACGCCATGACCGCGCGCCCGCTTGTTCTGATCGTCGACGATGAGTCGGAAATTCTGGTCGCGCTGACCGACCTCCTTGAGGATTCGTTCGAGGTCCTCTCCACGACGGCGCCGGCCCGCGCGCTCGAGATCCTGCACAGAAACCCGGGCATCGCGGTCATCATTTCCGACCAGCGCATGCCCGGCATCCCGGGCGATGTGTTTCTGACGCGTGCCCGCGCGCTCAGTGACGCGCAGGCGATCCTGCTAACCGGATATGCCGATATCGGCGCCGTCGCGGCGGCGCTGAATCAGGGGCGGATTTCGTTCTATTCCCACAAGCCGTGGGAGCCGGATGCTATGCTGGCCATGGTACGGCAGGCCGCCGAGCGGTTCCGGCTTGAAGGCGAGTTGCGGACCGAGCGGATGCTGCTGGGCGCGCTGATGGCCAATCTGCGCTCCGGCTTGTCGTTCAAGGACTGGTCGGGTCGGTTCGTGCGTGTCAATGACCTCGCCGCCGCCACGTTCGCCGCGGACCCCGTGGACTGTGTCGGCCACCGGGAGGTCGATCTGTGCGCCCCCGGACAGCGTGCGCGGGTCGAGGCGGCGGAGCAGCGTCTGGCCGCCAACGGACGCGACGAGGAGACGTTTCTGGTCCCCCCGGACGAGCCGGGTGCCGGGCGCTGGCGCGAGGTGACGCGCGTCCAGCTGGCCGGGCGTGGCCGCGATCTGGATGGGCATGAAAACGAGGGGGTCTGGTCGGTCACGATCGACCGGGACGTCACGGCGCGCGTGGAGATGGAGCAGCGGCTGCGCCAGGCCGAGAAGATGCAGGCGCTCGGCACCCTGTCCGGGGGCATTGCCCATGATTTTAACAACCTGCTGACCGCCGTGATCGGCTCTCTGGAACTGGTGGGCGATATGGTCGCGCCCGACCCGGCGGTGGCGCGTCTGCTGGACAACGCGACCACGGCCGCCCAGCGCGGAGCGGTGCTGACGCGGCGGCTACTGAACTTCAGCCGCCCCCGCGATCTGCAGATCCACAGTGTCGATGCCTGCGCCCTGATCAGCGGCATGCGCGATCTTCTGGCCCAGAGCACCGTCTCGCGCCCCGACCTCGACCAGACGCCGGGCGGCGGGGGGGCATGCGTGCTGGACCTTGCGGGCGTGCCGGGCGCCGGGCGTCTGCCACAGGTGCGAACCGATTCCGGGCAGCTCGAAATGGCGCTGCTCAACTTGTGCATCAATGCCCGGGACGCGATGCCGGGCGGCGGCACGATCCGGATCGAGGCAAGGGCCGAACAGGTCGAGCCCGACGCCGCGCTCAAGGGGGTCGCGGGCGGCGGCGGGGCGGCGACGGTGGCCACGCTGCCCGCTGGCGCCTATGTCGTCATCGCCGTGGTGGACGAAGGACTGGGCATGTCGACCGAGACCGCCGCCCGGATTTTCGAACCGTTTTTCACCACCAAGGATATCGGGCGCGGGACCGGCCTTGGCCTGTCGATGGTCTATGGTTTTGTGCGGCATTGCGGCGGCGATGTGCGGGTGGACTCGGCGCCGGGGCGCGGTACGCGCATGGAGCTTTGGTTGCCCGCCGAGGCGGCCTGCGACCCCGTCACCGAACCGGTGTCGTCCGCTGTAACGGCGACCGGTGCGCCGACCGGGCCGCTGCATGTGCTGGTCGTCGATGACGAGGCGCTGGTGCGTGCGGTGACGGCCGGGTTCCTGATGCAGGCCGGGCATACGGTCGTCGAAGCCGAGGACGGCGAGGAGGCACTGTCACTGATCCGTAAGGGCGAGCCGTTCGATCTGGTGGTGATGGATCTTCTGATGCCGGTGATGGGCGGCGTGGAATGTGCGCGCCGCATCCTTGAGGAGCGCCCGTCGCAAAAGATCATCTTCGTTACCGGTTTCGCCGACATGGACACGCTGCCGGACGGGGCGCGGGTGCTGGCCAAGCCGTTCACGCCACAGGCGCTGGCCGCCGCCCTGCGTGAGGTCGCGGGGGGTTGAGCGCGGGGCCGGGTGGCCGGCGGGGTCTCTTGTCTTGCGGCTTCCGTCGCCTATCTTATCGCTCTATGCACAATATGACGTCTTCCCCCCATGATCCGGTCGGCTGGCACGGCACGACCATTCTCTCTGTGCGTCGTGGCCGCTCGGTCGCCATGGCGGGCGACGGCCAAGTGACGCTGGGCCAGACGGTGATCAAGGGCAATGCCCGCAAGGTCCGCCGGATCGGCCCGCACGGCACGATCCTCGCGGGGTTCGCCGGTGCCACGGCCGATGCCTTCACGTTGCTGGAGCGTCTTGAGGCCAAGCTGGAGCGCTATCCCAATCAGCTGGAGCGCGCTTGCGTGGAACTGGCCAAGGACTGGCGGACCGATCGCTACCTGCGCCGTCTGGAGGCGATGATGGCCGTCGCCGACGCGGAGCGCTCGTTCACCCTGACCGGCAACGGGGACGTGCTGGAACCCGAAGACGGCATCGTCGCGATCGGTTCGGGTGGAAACTACGCCCTGTCGGCGGCACGGGCGTTGATGACGGTCGAAGGTCTTGATGCCGCGGAGATCGCACGCCGGGCAATGAAGATCGCCGGCGATATCTGCGTCTATACGAATTACTCCGTCATTCTCGAAACGCTGGGCTCCGACAGCCCGGGCGAGGGAGCGTGAGCCTTATGGACAGTCCGAACTATTCCCCGCGCGAGATCGTCTCGGAACTCGACCGGTTCATCATCGGGCAGAACGATGCCAAGCGTGCCGTCGCCATTGCGATGCGCAATCGCTGGCGGCGTGCGCAGTTGCCTGAGGGTCTGCGCGACGAGGTCGTGCCCAAGAACATCCTGATGATCGGGCCGACCGGCTGCGGCAAGACCGAGATCGCCCGCCGTCTGGCCAAGCTGGCGCAAAGTCCGTTTCTGAAGGTCGAGGCGACGAAATTCACCGAGGTGGGGTATGTCGGCCGCGATGTCGAGAGCATCGTGCGCGATCTGGTTGAAGTCTCGATCACCATGTTGCGCGACATCCGGCGGCGCGACGTGCAGGCCGGCGCCGAGCAGGCGGCCGAAGCGCGGCTGGTCGATGCACTGGTGGGCGAATCCGCGTCCGCCGACACCAAGAGCAAGTTCCGCCAGATGCTGCGCAACGGGGAACTGGAGACCAGGGAGGTCGAACTCGCCATCACGGACCCGCAGGCCGCGCCTGTGGGCGAGATGCCCGGCTTGCAGCCGGGGAACGTCATCAATTTCGGCGACATGATGAAGGGGCTGATGAACCGGACGCCGCAGCGCCGCCGCCTGACCGTCGCCGCGGCGCGCGAGGCGCTGGTGCGGGAGGAGGCCGACCGCCTGCTGGATTCGGATGCTTTGACGCGCGAGGCCGTGCAGCACGCGCAGGACCACGGCATCGTGTTCCTCGACGAGATCGACAAGGTCTGCGCGCGTTCGTCCGACGGAGGGGTGCGCGGCGGTGACGTCTCCCGCGAAGGCGTGCAGCGCGATCTTCTGCCGTTGATCGAGGGTACGACGGTCTCGACCAAGCATGGACCGGTCAAGACGGATCATATCCTGTTCATCGCCTCGGGCGCGTTCCATCTGGCCAAGCCGGCCGACCTTCTGCCGGAGTTGCAGGGCCGCCTGCCGATCCGCGTGGAGCTCGATCCGCTGTCGCGCGACGACCTGCGGCGGATTCTGACCGAGCCGGAGCATTCGCTGCTGAAGCAGTACTCCGCGCTGCTGGAGACCGAGGGCGTGGATCTGGCGTTCGACGACGATGCGGTGGGGGCCTTGGCCGACCTTGCGGCCGAGATCAACGAGCGCGTGGAGAATATCGGCGCGCGGCGGCTGGCCACGGTTCTGGAGCGGTTGCTGGAGGATGTCTCGTTCTCGGCCTCTGACCGTGCGGGTCAGGCCGTGCGGGTCGCGGCGGCCGACGTGCGGGAGAAGGTTGCGCCGCTTGCCCAGAAAGGCGATCTGAGCCGCTTCATCCTCTGAGGACGGGCCGGAGCGCGCGGACACCGCGCGCACCGATTTCGTTCCCCGGAGATCGCTCCAGCGCAAGGTCAGCACCATGTCCGATCCGTTCGTTACCCCCCAAGACGAAACCGCCGCCGCCGCGATCGCGGAGATCGGAGAGGAACTCGCACTGTTCGACGACTGGATGGAGCGTTACCAATATATCATCGAATTGGGCCGGAAGTTGCCACCGATGCCCGCTGGCTGGTACGACGACGCCCACCGCGTGCCGGGCTGTCAGAGCCAGGTCTGGCTCGAGAGCCTCGAGCGCGACGGGTGCCTGTATTTCGCCGGTGCGTCCGACGCGGCCATCGTGTCGGGGTTGGTCGCGATGTTGCTGCGTGTCTATTCGGGGCGCACGCCGGACGAGATCATGGCAACCGAACCACGCTTCCTGCATGACCTGGGACTGGTGCAGGCGCTGTCGACCAATCGCGGAAACGGGGTGGAAGCCATGGCACGCGCCATTCGTCTGGCAGCCGGCAAGGCAGTGGCGTGATGGTATAAAGTCGGCATTTAGAGAAAAGTGTTTTCCGCGCGAATAATTTCTCTACTATTACCTTTCTTTTGATGTGAACAACGGAGAGGTCATGGCGGATATTATGGCCTTAGTCTTGGATGCGCTGGTGTTTGTTCTGTTGCCATGGCTGATGTGGCGCCTGACGCAACGGACCATGCCGATCGTCGTCCTGCCTATTCTGGTCGGGATCACGCTCGCGGTCACCCGTTGGCCCCTGGGATGGGCGGGAATTCCGTCGCTGTATGGCACGTATATCGGCTGGGTTGCCGTTCTGGTTCTGGCCTTCACCGCCGGGCTGGAGATGTGGCAGCACCCCGGTGCGGACGCGGGCGAGGCATCGACGAACGCGGGACTTGGCCGTTTGCTTGGCAGTGCGTTGTTCGCATTGCTGATCCCGTTCGTCATTGGGACGACGCTTATTCATCGGTTCTTCCTGTCGCTGCCCGGGTGGCAGGCCCCGGGAACGGGTCTGTGGATTCAGGCCATGTCGATCGGACTGTGTCTGGCGGTCAGTGCGCTGCCGGTCCTGATCGGACTGGTGCGCGAACTCGGCCCGCATGATCGGCCCTTGGGACAGACGGCGCTTAAAATCGCCGTCGTGGACGATGCCGCCCTTTGGATCGGGCTCGCGGGGCTGGAGATCATGGCCAAGGGCACGGCGGCCTTGCATGGCTGGACGATCCACCAGTTCGCTGCCGTGGTGATACTTGTCGTTCTGGCGTTAGCGGGTCGTTGGGCGACGCGGCATGTCCGCAATCCGCCGGTGCTCGCCATCTGGGCGGCGTTGCCTATCTGGCTGGCGGGTGGTGCGTGGGCCAGCATGCAGCTTGGCCTGCATGAACTGATCGGGGCGTATTTCGCCGGTGCGGTGATGCCGCCGGCGTGGGTCCGCAGGCTGCCGGTCGAGCAGGTCGGCACGTTTGCCCTGATCTGGCTGGCGCCCCTGTTCTTCGGCCATAGTGGACTGAATATCGACGGCAGGGCGCTGACGTGGCCGTCGGTGCTCGCGTCCGTCATGCTGGTCGTGATGTCCGTGTCCACGAAGATCGGTGCCGTTGTCGCGGTGCCGCCCGTCGGCGGCATGCGCTGGCGCGACGCGCTGGGCGTGGGGTCTTTGTTGCAGTGCAAGGGGCTTATGGAAATCGTCGCGGCGACCATCCTGCACAGCCGTGGCATGATTTCGGAGTTCGCGTTCGCCTCCCTGATGGTTTTGGCCGTGGCCTCCACGACCCTGACCGGGCCTTTGTTCCGCATGGTGGTCCCGAAGCGACGGGCGGTGCTGGCGTCCGCCTGACGCCGGGGACCTCTTCCCGGGGGCACATGATCACCCGTGCCCCCCCCCCGCCGGCCGACAGGGTCGATCGCGAGCCTGCACGCGTGCTCAATCCAGCCTTTTGCCGCTTTGGTTTGACAGGTCTTGTGCCACGCTTCCTAAGATGAACGGCAGCGACGACCAGCCGGTGCAGGCGACGGAGGAGTGCGGCAGATGGACGGATCACACGGGGTCGATGCCCAGACCCGGCAGGATGAACGTCTGGCCGCCCTGCTGCCGCGCTTTGCCGAACGCGCGGCCGTGCATGACCGGTCCGGCGAGATCGCCCTCGAGACGTTGGACGACCTTCGTCAGGCGGGGTTTCTCGCGCTGGCCGTGCCGCGCGAGAAGGGCGGTGGTGGGATCGGGTTGCGCCGGACCGTCGACCTCGTCGCGCGCGTCGCCCGGGCGGATCCGTCATCGGCGCTTATTCTGGCCATGCAATATCTCCAGACGGCCGGCATCGCGTGCTCGTCGACATGGCCGGATGACCTGCGTGATGAAGTGCTCGGCTCTGTTGTTCGTGACGGCGCTCTGGTCAACGCGCTGCGGGTCGAGCCGGACCTGGGCACCCCGGCGCGCGGCGGTGTCCCCGCCACGCGCGTGCGGCGCGCGGGTGGCCGATGGCTGCTGAGCGGGCAGAAAATTTTCTCCACGGGCTCAAGCGCGCTGACGTGGGGTCTGGTCTGGGGTGTGACGGACGAGCCCGAACCACGCGTTGGCCAGATTGTCGTGCCGCTCGACCTGCCGGGCGTCCGGATCGAGAAAAGCTGGCATCATCTGGGGATGCGCGCCACCGGAAGCCATACATTCGTGTTCGACGATGTGGACATCCCCGACCGATATCTGACGTCGTTGCAGCCGGTGGGCGCGGGCAGCCCAGAGACGGCGAGTGTCGCGCGCTGGCATGCCATAATCGTTGCGGGCCTGTACGATGCGATCGCGCGTTCGGCGCGAGACTGGCTGGTGGACTTCCTGCACAGCCGGGTGCCGTCGGCCCTGGGCCGGTCGCTGGCGACGCTGCCGCGTTTTCACAGCGTGCTGGGTGAGATCGATGGTCTTCTTTTGGTCAACACCGCCCTCATGGAACGGGGGTTGACGCAGGCCGAGGCCGGGCAAAGGGCGGAGGACGATGGTCAGATCAAGCGGATCATGACCGAGAATGCCATCGCCGCGGTCGCCAAGGCGATCGAAGTCACCGGCAATCCGGGCCTGAGCCAGGACAACCCGCTGGAGCGCCACTACCGCAATGTCCTGTGCGGACGGATCCACACGCCCCAGGCCGACATGGTGCTGGAGAGCGCCGGCAAGCATGTCCTCGTGCCCGCGCCCTGAGGCGGACGTCGGCGCCCGGAGTCCGCGTCCTCATGTGACACTCGTGCAACAGGTTCTACCCTCACTGTCGCGCATCTCTCGCTGCCGGTTTGATATGTTATAATATACCATATATACCGGGCGCGGTATCGAGTGTCTCATCAGGCAGGTCATGACTCCCATTTCAAAACCGCGCTCTCTCGCTCTCTGGCTGGCGGCAACCGCGCTGTGTTCGGCTGCGACGATGGTTCCCTCACGCGCGCGGACGACGGCGCCCGACAGCAGCCAGTCGACGCCCCAACCGGCCGGCGTTCATGCGAAGCCGCTCGCCCCGGCCAAGCGGTCGAGCGCCGTTTCGCGTTCGTCGTTTACGGGGGGGGCGTCCCAGCAGACGGTGACGGACACGCTGGACACGAACGAGGAGCATATCGTCGTCAACGCGCATCTCGATCAGCGTCGCGCGGCGTTGCAGCCGTCCACCGGTGCCACGACCTATCGTTTTTCGCGCCAGGATCTGGAGACGATCCCGGGGGGCGACAATGCGCCTCTGAACGGCGTTCTGCTGCAGGCCCCGGGCGTGGCGCAGGACAGTTACGGCCAGATCCACGTTCGCGGCGATCATAATGAAGTGCAGTTCCGGCTCGACGGCGTCGGACTGCCCGAGGGGATGAGCGTGTTCGGACAGGCGCTGATGACGCGCTTTGCCCATTCCATGTCCCTGACCACGGGGGCGTTGCCCAGCGAATACGGATTTCTTCAGGCCGGCGTTATCGATATCTCGACCAAGAACGGCAGTGCCGATCGCGGCGGCGAGGTCTCGATCTACGGTGGTGCGCGGGATTACTTCTTCCCCTCGCTTCAATATGGTGGCCATGCCGGGAAATGGGATTTCTTCGCCACCGGCGATTTCGTCCATGATCGCGTCGGCATCGAGAACCCGACGTCGAGTTTCAATGCTCTGCATGATCTGAGCAACCAGTATCATTTCCTGGGTCATCTGCGGTACACGGCCGATTCCAACACCCGGATCAGCCTGACGGCGGGTGTGTCCAATGCCGAGTATCAGCTTCCGAACAATCCCGGTCAGCAGAGACAGTTTGCCAATCCGAGCTATCTCGGCAGTTCGCTGGAACAGACGAATTATGGTTCCGTCGACAGCGCGAGTCTGAATGAGCGTCAGAAGCAGATCACCGATTTCGGAATCCTGTCCCTGCAAAAAGATATCGGCTCGAACATCAGCCTTCAGGCGTCGGCGATCGTGCGTTATTCGTCGCTGGGCTATTCGCCCGACGCCCTGGGTGATCTGGTCTATAACGGTATTTCCCAGCGGGCCCAGCGCTCGGTCTTTTCGTCGGGCTCGCAGACGGACGTCACGTGGCGGGCCGCTCCTGACCATACGGTGCGGTTCGGTTATCAGGCTTATGTGGAGCGGAATATTTCGAAGACCGATTCCGTCGTCTATGCGCAGACGGGCGAAGACGAGACCGGAGCGGCCGTGTTCAACGGCGATACACTCAACATTCATGACGGGAACGGACGGACAGGCTGGATCTATGGTCTGTACGCCCAGGACGAATGGCACCCGTTGCATAACCTGACGATCAATTACGGCCTGAGATTTGATGGCGTGGACGAGTACACCCATTCGAAGCAGATCAGCCCCCGCATCAACATCGTGTATCAGCCATGGCACGGTGGCGTGCTTCACGCGGGATATTCACGCTACTTCACGCCGCCGCCGTTCGAGATCGTGGGCGGAACGCAGCTGAGCAAATATGCGAACACCTCAGCCGCGCCCGGAACGCTTCAGGACTCGACCGTCAAGGCCGAGCGCGATCATTACTTTGACGCCGGCTTCGCGCAGGAGATTCTGCCGGGTTGGCATGCATCGTTCGACGCCTATCTGAAGATCGCGAAGAACATGATCGACGAGGGGCAATTCGGATCCCCGATCGTGCTGTCGGCGTTCAATTACCGTCGCGGCCAGGTGCATGGGTATGAATTTGCCACGAACTACGACCGTGGTCCGTTCAGCGTTTATGGTAACGTCGCGTGGTCACGCGCGATCGGCAAGGACATCACGACGGCACAATGGAATTTCGATCCCGACGATCTGGCTTATGCCCGTCATCGATGGATCCATCTTGACCACGATCAGCGATGGACGGCATCGGCCGGCGGAAGCTACCGGTTCTGGTACAAAACGGGTCATCCGCTGATGCTGTCGGCCACGATGGTCTATGGCAGTGGTCTGCGCGAGGATTCCGACATCCCGAACGGGGCTTCGGTGCCGCAGTATGTGACGTTCAACCTGTCGCTCGTGCAGAGCTTCGAGGATCTGTTCCATATGTCGTTCCTCAAGCGTACGCAGGTTCGCCTCGACGTCACCAACCTGTTCGATGCGCGCTACGAGTTGCGGAGCGGCACGGGCATTGGCGTCGGCGCACCGCAATATGGCCTGCGCCGCACGATCCTGACCGGGATTTCGCAGCGCTTCTGACGGGAAGACTTCAGTTCGCCGGCCGGTGCTCATGGACGCGCCGGCCGGCGATATAGGTCTCGCGGACACAGCGTTCGTCACCCAGAGACATCAGCGCGAACAGGACATCGGTCAGGTCGCGCGCGCCCCCGGTTCGTAATGCCAGCAGCGGCGTTGCGCCCGGATCGAGAACGCACAGATCGGCATCCATACCGACGGCGACCGTGCCGATACGATGGTCGAGGTGAAGCGCCCGCGCGTTGCCGGCCGTTGCCAGCCAAAACCCCTGAACGGCGTGCAGCCGTTGCCCCAGCGCCTGCGCGACCTTGTAGCCATCGCCCAGCGTTCGCAGGGCCGAAAGCGATGTGCCGGCACCCACATCCGAGCCCAGTCCACACCGCACCGGCCGGGGGCGGCGCATGGCGCCGAACAGATCGAAAGTACCACTGCCGAGAAACAGATTCGAACTGGGACAGTGGGCGACGCCGCACTGTGCCTCATGGCATCGGTCGAGTTCGTCGGTGCCGAGATAGATGCCGTGCCCCAGTACCGAGCGCGGGCCGATCAGACCAGCATGGCCATACACGTCGAGGTAGTCGCGCCGATCGGGAAACAGGCTGCGCACCCAGTCGATTTCCGCCGTGTTTTCGGCGATGTGCGTCTGCATGTAGAGACCGTCATGTTCGCGCAGGAGCGCCCCCGCCATATCGAGCTGCGCCTGGGTGCTGGTGGGGGCGAAACGCGGGGTGACGGCATAGCGAAGTCGTCCGCGACCGTGCCAGCGACTGATGAGCGCCTTGGACTCGTCATACCCGCCTTGCGCGGTGTCGCGCAGCGCGTCGGGCGCGTTGCGGTCCATCAGAACCTTTCCGGCGATCATCAGCGCGCCCAGCGCCTCGGCATGGGTGAAGAACGCGTCGACCGACTCCGGGTGGACCGTGCAATAGACGCAGGCGGTCGTGGTTCCGGCGGCGATCAGTTGGCTCAGGAAAGCGTCGGCGACATGATCGGCGTGCGCGCGGTCGGCGAAGGCCGCCTCGGCCGGGAACACATAGCGCTCCAGCCATGTCAGCAGTTGCTCGCCATAGGAACCGGTGACCCCGAGCTGGGGGTAATGCACATGCGCGTCGATGAACCCGGCGCCAATCAGTCCAGGCGCGATGTGCACCGTGGCGTCGGCAGGGACGTCGCGCGCGTCATAGGGCGCGACATGGGTCAGAACGCCGTCACGGGCGACGACCAGCGCGTCACGGACATGAACAAGGCACGATTCGGGCGGCTGCTCGAACGGATTGCCGGAAAAGGTGACGACGTCGCCACGAAGGGCGAGGGGTGGAATGGGCACGGTGGTCGGTCCTTCGGGGCGCGCGTTTGCCGCACCGTTCGCACACGTTTCCGCCGCCGGGGTCAGGCACCGTCGACCCGTCGATATGGACGTTGTGCGTTCAGGAAGTCGGCGTTCTGGTCGAGTTCGTTCGAGATGACCAGCAGATACGCGATGGCGCGCGTCATCTCCAGACGTTTTTCGATGTCGCTTTCGCGGATTTCAAGCTGCCGCAGTATCCGCGTGGCGGCATGGGCCATGGCGGCCGTGCGACCATAGCGACCGGTAAACTGGGTCATCCGCCGCAGGACCACCTCCACCGGTCGCCGGGCGGAGGGCGGCAGTTGCTGGCGCGCGTGCAGATGGCGCAGGCGAATGACGTTCAGCCCGATGGTCATCGCCGCCAGCGTGCCCTGGAGATAAGCCTCGATCACGGGGGCCGGCGCCGGGCCGGCGTGCCGGACGACGCGCGCCATGCGGTCGGCGCTGTAACCCACCCAGCGGCGCGTATCGGGTAACGCCGGGCTGGCGGCCAGACGCCGCAGATCGCCCAGAATACGCCCGCGCATCCGCCAGCGCACGGAGTCGGTGTTGAACGGAAGTACCATGCGGAAGATCAGGACCGCGCAGCCCGCGCCCAGAACCGTGGCCACGGCGCTGTTGAAATAGGCGATCTCCGTCTCCCGCCCACCGTTGAGCGGCGAGATCATATTGATGGTGAAGATGTTGTAGGCTGCGGCGGCCAGGGCGGTGGACGCGTTGCGCGCGGCCAGTCCGCCCACGATCATCGGCACGGCCAGAACGGCGGCCAGAGTCGTCGGATCATTGACGGCCGGCACGACCCAGAGCGACATGATTCCGGCGACGATTGCGGCCGCCACCGTTCCGCGGAAGAAGTTGCTGGTGGCGATCACCGGGTTCTCGCGGGTCGCGAACAGACCGACCGTGAGCGAGATGATGGTGATGAAGCCAAGGCCGCTTGACCATGCGGTGACTTCCCAGATGAGCGACGCCACCGTGATGCTGGCGGTGGCGCGGATGCCGTTATGCAGGGCCTCGGTGTAATCGCGCGGTGCCGGCAGGCGGAAATGGAAATGGTCGCGCACGTCGGGGCGTGTGCTGGCGTGGAACTCGCGCAGTGCGAAATACAGGTCGTCCAGCAACTCCCACAGGGCCTGATGAAGAACGCGGCGGTCGAGCAACATCGTCATGTGCTCTTCGCTCACGCCCCCCTGCGGCGGCAGTTCCTCGCCCAGGGCGGCGGTGATCCGGGCTCTGCACTGGTCCTGCAGGGCACGCACGCGGACCATGGCGTTCGCCGCGCCTTCGTCGTGTGCCAGCAGGGGGGGGATGTCGCGCATCAGGTCGCGTGCCATCCCGGCCGTGGCGCGGAAATCGCTCTGCTCGTCCGGTAGCGCGGCCATGCGCGTGGCCATGCCGAGCGCGCGCGACAGCAGGACGGACACGGCCGCCAGTGCCGCCCGGGCGTGGTCGCCCTCGCTGCCGTGGTGGCCCATTTCGACTTCGGTGAATTCGATCTGGTCGTTGATCGTCAGGATTGTGCCGAACAGCGCGCGCGAGCGCTGAAAGGCGTGTTCGCCACCGTCGAGAACGTGCGCAACCGCATCGGTTGCGCTGTCCATGGCCGATGTCAGCTTGGCGCGGAGGGCGATGCGGGCCTGTGTCTCGCCATTGATGGCAAACAGGGCGGCCAGGGATCCTTCGACCACGATGCCCAGCATGATGTAGGTCGAGCGCGACACGGCGACGGTAAAGATGTCGTTCGGGTTCGACGCCGCCGCAAGTCCGACGATCGCGCAGCTATATCCGGCGAGGACGGCGGCATAGGCGCGGAAATTGCGCACCATCGTCGCGACCGTGCAGCACAGGCCGAGCCATAAGGCGATGGCAGGCAGAAACAGGAAGGGCTGCTGGGGAAACAGAGCTGTGAACAGCACGGCCATGACCACGCCCACGGCGGTACCGACGACACGCCAGCGCGATTTGGACAGACTTTCCCCGCGCGAGTTCTGGGCCACGATCCAAACGGTCATGGCCGACCATTGCGGGCTGTCGAGTTCCATCCACATGGCGATCAGCAACGAGATGATCGCCGCCGCCGTCGTCCTGACCGCGAACAGCAGCGACGCCGGCGACGGCGCGTACAGCCACGCCAGACCAGATGGCCGCGCCATCCAGGCGGACACGGCGGACTGTACGGCGGTCGCTCGTCGGGACCGGGACGACTGAGGGGTGGACGAGGCAGTCATGCGCGCGCTTTGGACCAGTAAGGACGCGAAGGGTAGCCGAACGGCAGGGCGAAAGCTCCGCGCAACGCACGCATGACTGCCATTTACTGATTGTTCAAGAGTGCGTGACCGTCCGGGTAGTTTCCGCGCCTCCCCGGCGGGGCTAGGGTACGCGGCCCTGTGTCCGGTCGGGAAAACGCTGCCTTATGACTCGCCTTCCTCTTCGCGCTCTGACCGTCCTGCTGGGCATTCTGTCCTGCGGGCATGGTGCGGTTGCCGCGCCGCATGGTCCGACACGCTTTGCCGATGTCGTGCTGTCGCCCGACGGAACACAGGTGGCCAGTCTGGAGCAAGGCGCTGCGGGTGGCACGGTGCTGATGCTGCGTGGCACGGGCGATGGGCGCGCCAGGACGGTCACCCTCCCGTGCTCCGTCGCGGGTTGCGTTCCGACGGCCGCTGCGTTCGCGCCGGGCGGCCACTCCCTGGTCGTCGTCACGACCGACGCGGATGGCAGTTCGTCGCTCTTCGGGATGACGGCGCAAGGCGTTCACCCGGCGCTGATCCTGCATTTTGATGGCGTCATCGATCGCCCCGTCTTTGATGCGACGGGCAACCTGTCGGTCCTGGCGACCCTTCATCCGGCTAAGCGCCCGGGGGCAACGCAGGCATCGGCCGTGCGGGCAGGGGACATGAACGTCCAGCCGGACGAACAGCGCATTGCCCGGATCGATGGCGGCGCGGTGCATTTCGTCTCCGACGCCGGGCGCTATGTCTACGACTACGATCCCCTGCCGGGCGGCGGTTATATCGCCGTCTCGGCCGCCGGGGATGGCGATGCCAATTACTGGGTGGCGACACTGGACCGCATCGCGCCCGACGGTGTGACGACGACCCTGTTCCATCCGCCGCAGACCATGCAACTTGCCCAGCCCCGGGTCTCTCCCGATGGTCGCACGGCGGCGTTTATCGGTGGATTGATGAGCGATTTCGGATCGACCGGCGGCGACGTCTACACGCTGGCGCTGGACGCGAACGCCGCGCCCGTGAACCGGATGGTCAAGGAAGCGCGCGCGATGACCGCGACGGCCGTAGGGTGGCAGTGTGGTGCCGGACTGTCGGCCACCGTCCAGCATGAGACGGAGTTCGCACTGCTTGCGCTCGACGGTGAACGGCCCCGCGTGATGTGGCATGGCGGCGGCAGCGTGGGGCTGGGTCAGCGCAGCCACGCGATCGCCTGTGCCGGTGGCGCGGCGGTGACGGTGCGCGAGGACTTCGATCGGGCGCCCGAACTCGCGGCCGCTTTGGTGGAAGACGGGCGCCTGACAGCCTTTCACGACGTGACGCAACTCAATCGTGGCCTGGCTGGCGGCGTGAAGGCGTTGTCCCTGACGTGGAAAAGCGATGGTGTGTCCGTGCAGGGGTGGTATCTGCGCGCGCCCGGCATGACGGCCGCACAGCACCCGTTGATCATTGATGTTCATGGCGGCCCCAGTGCCGCGTGGGTGCCGCGTTTTGGCGTCGGGCCGACGGAGACGGCGCTGCTGGCGCGTGGATATGACCTGCTGCTGCCCAATCCCCGTGGCAGTTTCGGTCAGGGAGAAGCCTTCGCCAGCGCGGTCGTGCATGACTATGGCGGTGGCCCCCTGCGCGACATTCTTGCCGGGATTGACGCTGTTGCGGGGACCTTTCCGGTCGATGAGCGTCGGCTCGGGCTGATCGGGTATTCGTATGGCGGCTACATGGCGATGTGGGCACCGACGCAGACGGATCGCTTTGCGGCCGTGGCGGCGGGGGGTGGCGTGTCGGACTGGCTGTCGATCGAGGGCGAGCAGGGGATCGTGACGTCTGACATTCCGTTCTTCGGCGCCTCGATCTACGATAACCCGGAGCCCTACCTCGCGGCGTCGCCCGTCCTGCATATGAAGACGATGCATACGCCCGCTTTCGTGTATGTCGGCGAGCGCGATATCGAGTGCCCGATGCCACAAAGCCAGGAGTATGTTCAGGCCCTGCGCGTTCTGGGCGTGCCGTACAGCTATGTTGTCTATCCCGGTCTCGGGCATGGGCTGGCCGACCCCGGCGCGCGGGCGGATGTCGCAACGCGCACGGCGAACTGGTTCGCGCGGTGGTTCGCCGGTCGCGGATGAAGAGTGGGCGTTACCGGAGCGTCTTGTTTACAGGCGCAGGATCATCGCGCAGCGGGAGGTGGACGGCAGACCGCGCGCGACCTCCTCGTTCAGGATCTCGTCCAGCCACGGGGGGCATTCCGGGCGCGGTATCTCCACAAAGCCGAGGCGCGCGTAATAGGGCGCGTTGAACGGCACGGTTCGGAACGTCGTGAGAGTCAGGGCCTTCAGACCCTGTTCCGCGGCAGCGGTGGCGGCCCGTGTCAGCAGCGCGCGGCCGACGCCCCGACGCTGAAATCGGGTGGCCACGGAAATCTCATGAATATGAAGGTATGTATCGTGAAGCGAGGCACTGAGAAAGGCGTGCGGCCTGTCGTGTTCGTCGACGGCGACCCATGTCTGGCCACCGATGATCGCGAGGCGATGGTCGTCGGCTGACATGACGGTGTCGTCGGCAATCCACGACAGGTCGCCGATGGCCGGATCGACCACGCCGCGGAAGGCGTTGGCGGCCGAGCGCTCCACGTCGGGCAGCATCGCCGCATCCTCGACCCGGGCGCCCCGAATTACGAAGTCTGTTGCATCAGCCCCGTCATCGCGAAGGCCGGCCTGTGCGAACAGGGCGTTGCGATCGTCGGCGGTGGCGAACAAGACGTCGCCGCTCCGCACGCTTTGCGTCAGGGCGTAGGCGCGCCGTGTGGCGGGTCGGGCAGCGATTGCGGCATGCCAGCGGGCTAGTGACGGAAACAGGGTCATGTCCTGACCCTGTCCTTCGGGAAGGATCCAGGGATAGGCGGCAAAATCGGCAATCGATACCGCATCGCCCGCCAGAAACGCCGTGGCGCTCAGCCGTCGGTCCATCACGCCATAGAGGCGCGTGGTTTCCTTGACATAACGGTCGATGGCGTAAGGTATTTTTTCCGGCGCGTAGCTTGAGAAATGATGATTCTGTCCCGCCATGGGGCCGAGCCCCCCGACCTGCCAGAACAGCCATTCCTCGACCGCGATGCGCTGGCGTGGCGTGTCACCGCCGAAGCGCCCTGTCTTGCGCGAAAGATACGACAGGATCGCGCCGGATTCGAAAACGGAGAGCGGTGCCCCCCCGTCGTCTGGCGCGTGATCGACAATCGCGGGGATGCGATTATTGGGCGAAATGGCAAGGAAATCCGGCAGGAACTGGTCTCCCTTGCCGATATTGACGGCATGAAGCCGATAGGCGAGTCGCGTCTCCTCCAGCATGAGCGTGATTTTGTGACCATTGGGCGTCGGCCAGTAATGCACATCGATCATCGGAACACTCCTGACCTGGTCAAGGTTGTGAGCGTAAAAGCTCATCGACCTCGTCCCGTGTCGGCGCGGCGTCGGCCGCACCGTGGCGGGTAGTGGCAAGTGCGCCGCACGCGGCGGCGAACCGCACGCAGTCGGCAAACGGTCTGCCCTCCGCCATGGCGGTGGCCAGACCGCCGTTGAAGCAGTCCCCCGCGGCTACGCTGTCGATCGCGGTGACGCGGAACGGGGGTATGAAGCCGCTCTCGCCGTCTGCGGACCAGAACACGCCCCGTGCGCCGAGTTTGATCAGAACGCGGGCGAGGCCGCGCTGATGAAAGACCGCTGCCGCGTCGGCGGCCGTCTGCGCATCATGGGGCCGGATGCCGACCAGTCGTTCGGTTTCCGTCTCATTGGGGGTCATCACGGTCGCCAAAGCATACAGCGCGGGGTCCAACGGCTCGTGCGGGACGGGTGCGGGATCGAGAATGACCGGCACGCCTCGGGTGTGGGCCGCCTGTGCGGCGGTGCGCACCACGGCCAGGGGAATTTCCAGCTGAAGAAGAAGAACCTTTGCCGGAAAAAGAACCTTCTCAAACTCGGGTAGGTCCGTCGGCGCGATCGACAGGTTCGCACCGCCGATCACCGTGATTGTGTTTTCGCCCCGCGCGTCCACCGCGATCAGGGCGAGTCCGGTCTGATGATCGCGGTCCGTGCGCAGGGCCGACGCGTCCACACCGAAACGCGCCAGAGCCGTACGGGCCGTGTCGGCAAAAGCATCGTTGCCGACCTGGCCGACAAGACGTGCCGAACCACTCAGCCGAGCCGCCGCGGCGGCCTGATTGGCGCCCTTGCCGCCCAGTCCGATCTGGGCGGCGGGCGCGTGCAGCGTTTCACCGGGTTTGGGCAGTGCTTCAAGCCGGGCCACGATATCGATATTGATGCTGCCGAATATCACAATCGCGGGAAGGAGAAGGGAAGTATCGGACATATCGCGTCTTTCGTAGGCAACAGAGTGATGCGTTTATGAACGGATATTTATATCTCTACCAGCGCTTGTTGATTTTTTAATGAACTATTGTAGAATACAAACGCTGAGTGACGGATAACCGTGCTTCTGCCGCATACATGAATTTAATCGGATTCCATACCATGCCTGACACAGAGACCCGTTCGTCGTTGCTTGATCTGACCGCGCAGATCGTCTCGGCCCACGTGGCGAACAATACGATCACGTCCGAATCGCTGCCCGAGCTTATTCGACAGGTCTATCGCGCGTTGGATGGTGCGGGCCATGTCGAGCCGGAGCCCGAGAAGCTGCAGCCCGCCGTGCCGATCAAGCGTTCGGTTTTTCCGGATTATATCGTCTGCCTTGAGGACGGTAAGAAACTCAAGATGCTCAAGCGTCATCTGCAGAGCGCCTATGGTATGACGCCGGAACAGTACCGCGAGCGGTGGGGCCTGCCGTCCGACTATCCCATGGTCGCGCCGAACTATGCCGAGCGCCGTTCGACGCTGGCACGCGAGATCGGTCTGGGCCGCAAGGTCAGCATCGAGGCCGATGCCTCTGTCGCCGACATCAGCGAGAGTGGGGAAAGCGCCAAGCCGACGCGTGGTCGTCGCAAGGGCGGCGCCGCCTGAGCCGGGCGATTCCGCACGAGCGAACAGACCATTGACGGAGATCCAGGGTGGTCGCGACATCTGGCGATGAGGCGCTGGCCCGGCTGCAACAGCGCCGGGCGCTGTTGCGGTGGCGTCTTGGGGCCATCGGTGCCTTTACACTTCTCGTCGCCGTGGCCGGGGGCGTACGTCTTCACGTCTCCGACCACGGTGGTCTGAAGCGCGATCATCTGGCGCGCTTGCGCGTCACGGGTGTGATAGGATCGGACGTTAGTCGACTGACCGACGCATTGCGAGATGCCGGGGACGACGCCTCCGTAAAAGCCATTATTCTGGACGTTGATACGCCGGGTGGCTCCGTCACCGGGGGCGAAAATCTGCACGACGCAGTTGAGCGCGCCGCTCGCCGCAAGCCTGTGGTGGTCACCATGGACGGCTTGGCGGCATCAGCCGGTTACATGATCTCGGTGCCGGCCCAGCGCATTTTCGCGCAGCGCGCGACGTTGACCGGGTCGATCGGCGTTCTGATGCAGGCGCCCGATTTTTCCGGTCTGCTGGGCAAGGTCGGCGTGTCGGTCGACCAACTGGTGTCGGGCGATCTGAAGGGCCAGCCGTCTGGCGTTCAGCCCCTGTCCCCTGCGGGACGGGCCATGTTGCAGAGCCTGGTGGGTGAGCTTTACGAACAATTCGTCGCCATGGTCGCGGCCGGACGGCATATGTCGCCCGACGCGGTGCGGGCGCTTGCAGACGGTCGGCCCTATACCGGGGCGAAGGCCGTCACGTTGGGTCTGGTCGATCAGATCGGCACGGAAGACGACGCACGAAACTGGCTCCGTGACCGTTACCATATTTCGCTTGCCTTGCCGGTGCGTGACATTGGACAAAAGAAGCGCAACTGGCTGGTCGCCCACATGGCCTCGGGTGATTTCGGCGGCCTGGCGCAGGCCATTGTCTCAAAAGGTTTTTTGGGTCAGGATTTGGCCCGAGGAGGGCCTGTTGCTCTCCTGCAGCTCGGCGACTGACGCACAGGAGGAGGGATGACCAAGTCGGAACTGATTGCCGAACTCGCGGCTGCCAACCCTCATCTTCTCAGTCGGGATGTGGAACTGATCGTCCAGACGATCTTCGACGAGATCGTCGAAGCGTTGTCTCGCGGCGACCGGGTGGAGCTTCGCGGCTTCGGCGCCTTTACGGTCAAGCAGCGGGATGCCCGCGTCGGCCGCAATCCCCGCACCGGCGATGCCGTGCCGGTCGATGAAAAACGTGTTCCGTTCTTCAAGGCAGGCAAGGAACTTCGTGAGCGCGTCAACCTTGTAAAAAACAAGGCCTGATAAACATGACATACGGCGGTCTGCCGCCGGAAACGTTAGTGTTCTCTTAATGTTCTTGTTTGTGTGCCGCACACGGGCTATCGTGCGGGGTGCGCGCAAGGGTGCTCGGGGAGACGCGGTGATGAACAGGGGATATGTGCTTCTGGCAGCATGCGTTGCCGTGATGGGCGCCGACCACGCACTGGCCGGTGATTCGCGGGCTGCATCGCCCCCGCATGCGACACTGGTCGCTGGCTGCTACGGTAAGGATTCGACGATTTACCTGACGGAGCGCGCGCCCAGAATTATCGACCGGGCACGGTATCTGGCACCGGTCGGCCTAGCGATGTATTTCGCGGGCGAACACCCGGCCTGTACCCTCAGCCGCCCGCGACAACACCACACCTGAGGGGCGTGTCAGGCCACGAGCATTACCGCTTGCTGGCGTGAATTTCCGCCAGAAGGAAGTCACGGAACACCGACACACGCTTGGACGTCTTGAGTTCTTCCGGATACACGAAATAGGCATCGACGGTCGGTAACGGCAGGTCGTCGAACAGACGCACCAGATCGGGGTACTGGGCGCACGCGTAGAGCGGGACCGACCCGATCCCCACACCCGACGCGATGGCATTGGCCATGGATGCCAGACTGTTGACTTCCAGGCGGGGCGGCTTCGGTCCGCCGCCCGATGCGGTGGTGACGGCGTCCCACAGCCAATTGATGTGCGGTACCGGCGGATGGTAGCCACCAAAGGTGATCATCTGGTGGCTGGCGAGGTCCTCGACCGTAGTCGGCGTGCCGTGGCGGCGCAGATAATCGGGTGACGCGTAGATCGGCATCGAAAAATCAGCAAGATGGCGCTGGATCAGGTCGGGCTGACGGGGCGGGTGCATCCGCACGGCGACGTCCGCCTCACGCATGCCGAGGTCGAGGTCGTTGTCTTCGAGGATCAGGCTGATGGAGATGTCGGGGTGCTTCTCCAGAAAACGGTGCAGACGCGGCGTCAGCCAGCACGAACCGAAACCGCTGGTCGTCGTAACGCGCAAGCGGCCCGCGGCCTTTTCCTTGCTCTCGGTCAGCAACGCCTGCGTCATGGCGAGTTTGGAGAATACATCGCGGACGGTCTGGTTAAGCGTCTCGCCTTGTTCGGTCAGGATCAGGCCCCTGGCGTGTCGATGAAAAAGCGGGACCTGGAGCGCTTCTTCAAGGGCCGATATCTGTCGTGACACAGCCGACTGGCTGAGGTTCAGGACATCCCCTGCGTGCGTGAAGGAGCCGGCCTCGGCGACCGCATGAAAAATCCTGAGTTTATCCCAGTCCACCCGACCACTCCGTCAGAAAATATGTTTCGATCACACCACGTTATGCGGCGCAGGTGCAAGTATTCGGCCCCGAGTCCCGCCGGAAGCCACCGGCGTTGTGATCGCCCGGTCCGGCCTCACAAATGTGCGAGAAAACGTTCCGCTTCGAGTGCCGCCATGCAGCCTGTACCGGCGGCGGTGATGGCTTGGCGAAAGATCTTGTCCTGGACGTCTCCGGCGGCGAACACTCCCGGCACCGAGGTGCGGGTAGAGCCCGGCGCGGTGACGATATAGCCTTCGTCGTCCAGGCGGACGTGATCGCGGAACAGTGCCGTGTTGGGACTGTGGCCGATGGCCACGAACACGCCGTCCGTCGCCAGCGTCGACATCTCGCCCGTGTGCGTGTCGCGCAGATGCACGCCGGTCACGACGCGTGGCGTGCCTTCGCCGATGATGTCGGCGACTTCGCTGTTCCAGCGCACCGACACTTTCGGGTGCTCGAACAGGCGCTCCTGCAGGATTTTTTCGGCGCGCAGAGTGTCGCGCCGATGGATCAGGGTCACATGATCGGCATGGTGCGTGAGATAGAGCGCTTCCTCCACGGCCGTATTGCCGCCCCCCACGACGCAGACCTGCTTGCCACGATAGAAGAACCCGTCGCAGGTGGCGCAGGCCGACACCCCGGCCCCCTGCAACTGCTGTTCGGACTCCAGGCCAAGCCACTTTGCCTGTGCGCCGGTGGCGATGACCACCGACCGGGCGAGATAGATGTCGCCCGAGTCGCCCACGCACCGGAAGACGTCACCGTCGGCTGGGGCGAAATCGCAGTCCACGATGATGTCGTGGACGATGCGTGTCCCCACATGCGCCGCCTGCTCGGCCATCTGTTCCATAAGCCAGGGGCCTTGAACGGCCGTGGCGAAGCCCGGATAGTTTTCGACGTCGGTCGTGATCATCAGCTGACCGCCGGGCTGGAGGCCCGCGACCAGCACTGGCGAGAGCGAGGCCCGGGCGGCGTAAATCGCGGCCGTGTAGCCCGCGGGACCCGCACCGATGACAAGAAGGTCTGTGGAGATGGTGTTTGGCATGAACCCCGGCCGCTGATACGCAGTTTTCTGGACTGTGCTTTGCGCCTGATATGGGCCCGCTGAAACAAACGGGCAAGCACAGGATGTGTAGGTGTGTCTTTCACTCTATGAATGGTCTTTGCGCGGGAAGCGGCCTTGGCCTATAGGCTGCGGTTCGTGGGTAGCAACGATGACAGGCGCGGCGTGATGGATCTGGATTCCGTTGATCGGCGTATTGTCGCGGAGCTTCAGGCCGATGGCCGGATCACGAATGTGGAATTGGCCAGACGGGCCGGCATCTCCGCGCCGCCGTGTCTGCGCCGTGTGCGCCGGCTCGAGGAACTGGGGATTATCCGCGGTTATCACGCCGACACCGATCCCCAGCAACTGGGGTGGTCGATCTCGCTCTTTGCCCTGATCGGGCTGGACAGCCAGAAGGAGTCCGTCCTGACCGCGTTCGAGAACTGGGTGGCGGAATGGCCCGAGGTCCGCGAATGCCACATGATCAGGGGTGGCGGCGATTTTCTCGTGCGCCTTGTCGCGCGCGACGCGGTGCATGAAAATCAGTTGACCCGCCGGTTGACTGAAAGCCCGCATGTCAGTCGCGTGCAGACCCTGCAGACAATCCGCACGAGCCGGGATCTGGCAGGTGTGCCGGTTACGCCCTGAAACTTGCCCGGTCCGCCGCGACATGCTGTCTGCCGCATGATGCCCATTCCCAAGGATATGACCATGTCGGCGCAAGATGACGGTCGTGCCCCGCCCCCCGGTGCGTGCGCGCCGGACGTCAGTGTCATCGTGCCCTGTTACAACGAACAGGCCAACGTCGTACCGATGGTGCAGGCGCTGCGTCGCGTGCTGGCCGGGCGACGCTGGGAAGTTATCTTCGTCGACGACAACTCACCGGACGGAACGGCCGAGGCGGTCGCGGCGATCGCGCGGTCTGATGCGCATGTGCGGTGCGTGCGCCGGATCGGGCGGCGCGGCCTGTCGTCGGCCGTGATCGAGGGCGTGCTGTCGTCCTGCGCTCCGGTCGTGGCGGTGATGGATGGCGATCTGCAACATGACGAGGCGCGCCTGCCCGATCTGATCGACGCGGTCGCCTCCGGAGCCAGCGACATTGCCGTGGGCAGCCGTCATGTCGAGGGGGGCGACAACGCTGGTCTGGCCAACGCATGGCGTCATGCGTTGTCCGATGGGGGAATCAGGCTGGCGCAGGCGGTCCTGCCGGTACGGCTGACCGACCCGATGAGCGGTTTCTTTGCCGCACGGCGCGACCTGTTCGTCCAGACCGCGCCCCGTCTTTCCGCCACCGGCTTCAAGATCCTGCTCGATCTGGTCATGTCCGCACCACAGCGCCCCCGCGTGACCGAGGTAGCCTGTGGGTTCAAGCCGCGACTCGCGGGCGAGAGCAAGCTCGACACGCTGGTGCTGATCCAGTTTGCCACGATGGTGCTCGACAAGTTGGCCAACGGGTGGCTGCCGACCCGCTTCATGGGCTTTGCCTTCGTCGGCGCGGTCGGCGTGCTGGTCAATCTGGCCGTGCTGGAGGGGCTGCGTGCTCTGGGGGCCGGGTTTGTTACGGCCGCCTGGGGCGGCACGATCTGCGCCATCATGACCAACTTCTGGATGAACAATCGCGTCACCTACGCCGATCGACGGTTGCGCGGCGCACGGTTGTGGTCGGGCCTGGCGCTGTTTGTCGTGGTGTGTCTGGTCGGCGCGTTCGCCAATGTGGGGATCGGCAGCCAGTTTCACGTGGCGCGTCACGAATGGGGCCATGCGGCCGCGATCGGCGCGGTGATCGGGGTCGTGTGGAACTATGCGGTGTCCTCGACCCTCGTCTGGCGCGCGCGGTGACAGCGCGCAGCGCGCTGGGGTGGCTTGGGGCGCTGACGCTGGTCCGGCTGCTGGTGGCGTGGCGGATGCCCGTCACGCCCGATGAGGCTTATTATCGCGTCTGGTCGCATGCGCTGGCGGGGGGCTATCCCGACCATCCGCCGATGGTGGCGCTGTGGATTGCCGCCGGACGTTGGCTGGCGGGCGATACCGCGCTCGGCATCCGTCTGTTGGGTCCACTAGCGGTGGCGGCCGGCAGTCTTCTTGTCGTCGGGGCCGCGCGGGACATCATGCCCACGACCACGGGGGGGCAGGGTCCCGTGCGCGCGGCCGCGCTGTTGAACGCCACGCTGGCGCTGGGGGTCGGCGGTGTCGTGATGACACCGGATTCGCCATTGCTGTTTTTCCTGTGCCTTGCGCTGTTTGCTCTGGGGCGGCTTCTGGCGACGGGCCGTGGGGCGTGGTGGCTTCTGGCCGGTGGCGCGTTCGGCGCGGCGTTCGAGTCTAAATATACGGCGGTGCTGCCGGTGGCGGGTGTGGGCGTGTGGCTTCTGGCCTGCGCACGGGGGCGTCGGTGGCTTGTCACCCCATGGGTGTGGCTGGGTGGTCTGGCGGGCGCGATTGTCTGCGTGCCGGTCGTGCTGTGGAATGCCCGGAACGACTGGGTCAGCTTTCTGCGTCAGGGCGGTCGCGTGGGTGTGTTCAAGCCTGAACGGGCCGTGCAGTTTCTGGGTGAACTGATCGGCGGCCAGATTGGTCTGGCGACGCCGCTGGTCTTTGTCCTGTTTGTGCTGGGCGGCATTCAGCTCTGGCGTATGGCGCGGCGCGATGGCGGGGCGGCGTTGCTCGCGGCTATGATCGGTGTCCCGACGGCCGTGTTCGTATTTCATGCTTTGGGGGACAGGGTTCAGGCCAACTGGCCGGTGCTGATCTACCCGTTTCTCGCGTTGCCGGCCGGTTATGCGGCAGCCGGATCGGTCGGCTGGGCGAGGCGTCTATGGCGCCCGGCGTCGGTGTGCGGCGTTGCCATGGCCGGCGCGGTCTATGGGCAGGGTCTCTGGTCGATCCTGCCGTTGTCGCCCCATCACGATGTCGTGCTGCGCCAGACCGGCGGCTGGCCGGCGCTCGCACGGTCGGTCGAGGCGGCGCGGCGGCCGGACGAGGTGGTTCTTGCCGACGAATATGGTCTGGCGTCCGAGCTCGCCCTGTATGGCGTCTCAGGGGTCGTCGCAGGTCCCGATCCGCGCTGGAGGACGTTCGCGCTGCCGCATCCGGCGGCGACGCAGGCGTTGCTGGTGCGCAGTGAACGCCGGCGCGACGCGTTGCCGCAGGGGGTGGGCCCGGGCGAGGACGCCGGTGAGATCGCGCGTGTGCAGGCCGGCAAGCAGATCGATCGGTATCGCCTGTATCATGTGCGTATCGAAGCCGATCCGGCGCGTGGTCCGTTAATGTCGGAAATACCTGCCGCCCGTTAAACTCGCTTTAACGTGCGGGCGTCACACTGGTCCTTGAACAGGGGGTCAGATGGCACGCCGTCCGGGTGAGAACGAGAAACGACCGATCATCATTCGGCGCGAAGAGGCGGCCCCGTCCGAACATCATGGCGGCAGCTGGAAGATCGCGTACGCCGACTTCGTGACGGCGATGATGGCGTTTTTTCTCGTCATGTGGCTGATCAACGCGACGACGGAGCAGCAGCGGCGCGGAATTGCCAATTTCTTCAACCCCCTGGCCGAGGCGCACGACAATCAGCCTCCGGCCGGCGGTGTGGTCTCCACGCGCATTTCGCCCCTGATCGACGGCACGCGGCTGGTGGATTCGAAGTTCACCGCCGCCGAGCGCAAGGCCGACCAGCGCCCGGATCGCACCGTCATGCCGACCGGAGGGCTGGACGGCAACGACACGGTCAGCGGTGCCGGCGACAGGGTCTCGGGTGAGGGCAGCGATGCCAGCACGATGGGACGTCACGCCCTGCACGTGGGTTCGGAAGCGCGCAGTCTGGGTCCGCGCGTCGACGTCCCGCCGGCCGTGCCGCGCATCGTGCCGATCGGCGGCACGGATGGCCCGCAATGGAGCGATCCTTCCGCCCGTGCCGATGCCGCGCGGGCCGAAGAGGGAACGCTGCGCGCGGCGGCTGAGCAGATCCGCGATGCGGTGGCGCAGGATCCCGCTGTGCGCCAGCAGGCCGGTACCGTGTCGATACGGGTCACCGCGCAGGGGCTGGAGATCGACATCGCCGACGCGCAGGCACAGTCGATGTTCGACCTCGGATCAACGCGACCCAATGCGCATGGACGCGCCCTGCTGAAAAGCATCGCGCCCTATCTGGCCCGTCTCGAAGGGCCGATCGCCGTCACCGGATACACCGATGCCACGCCCTATCGCGCGGGACAGCAGTCGAACTGGACCTTGTCCACATTGCGTGCGGCGTCGGCGCGCGACCTTCTTCAGGAAGACGGTCTTGCGGAGGCGCGGATCGACTCGGTAAGCGGGCGCGCCGACCGGGAACTCGCCCGGCCCGAGGCGCCGGGCGATCCGGGGAACCGGCGCATCGTCCTGACCGTGCGCCGCCAGTTCCCCGAGCCGTCGGAATGACCGACCTGATCCCGTGTCCACACGGTAACAACCCAAGGAAAGAGAACACGACGTGCTGATTATGGGCGGTCTGGTCTTCGTGCTGTTGTGCGTATTCGGTTCGTTCGTCGCGTCCGGCGGCGCCATCGGCCCGCTCGTCGCTTCGATGCCGTTTGAGCTTCTGACCATTCTGGGAGCTGCGATCGGCACATTCGTGATGGCGAGCTCCATGGACGATCTGAAGCACGCGGCCAAAGGGTTCGCCAAGGCCCTGAAAGGGCCTGCGTACGGGCGTGCCGACTATCTCGACATGTTGAGCCTGCTGTTCTTCTTCGTCAGGCTGGCGCATGCCAAGGGTGTCATGGCCTTGGAGGCGCATATCGAGAATCCGACCGAAAGTGCCGCGTTCGCCGCTTTTCCAAAGGTGCGTGACAATGTTCGGGCGCGGAACATGATCTGCGACTACCTGCGCATGATCGGCATGAACCTGACCGATCCGTACCAGCTCGACGAGATCATGAGCCGGGAGCTCAAGAAAAACACGCGTGAGGAAATGCATTTTCCCCACGCCCTGCAGAGCATTTCGGATGCTCTGCCTGCGCTGGGCATTGTCGCGGCCGTGCTCGGGGTGATCAAGACCATGGCCTCCATCAGCAAACCCCCGATCGTCCTGGGCGAGATGATCGCCGGTGCTCTGGTGGGCACGTTTCTCGGCGTGCTTCTCGCGTACGGCATCGTTGCACCCATAGCGTCACGCCTGCGATCGGTGATCGAGGAGGAAGCCAGCTATTTCGGGCTCATTCGTTCGGTCATCGTGGCGCATCTGCAGGGTAATCCGCCGCCCGTCAGTGTCGAGATCGGCCGCAAGGAGATTCCCGGAGCAATCATGCCGACCTTTCAGGAGGTGGAGCAGGCCATGGCCACCCTGTCGATCGGCTGAGGGTTTGCGCTTTGCCGCGCCTGATCGCATAGGTCGCTGATCAGCAAGGCAGGAGTGTTTGCGATGTGCGCGATGCGTGGGGTTCGGCGGGCGGTCGTCGCGCTGGGGCTGTGGGCCGTTTCGGCGTCGGCACAGACGACACCCGTACCATCGACGGCGGCCTTGTCGCAGGTTGACGGCGGCGAGGCTCTGGCATGGGTCCGTGCCCGGAATGACGCCACGTTTGCCGCGTTACAGGCCGACGCGCGATACCAGCCGTTTTACGACGACGTCCTGGCAGTCACCCAGTCACACGACCGACTGGCGCTTCCGCAGTTCATGGACGGACGCATCTGGAATTTCTGGCAGGACGACCAGCACCCGCACGGCATCTGGCGCGCCACCAGTCCGGCATCCTTCCTTCAGTCACGGCCGGCCTGGACGACCCGTCTCGACATCGACGCCCTTGCGCGGCAGGAGCATCGTAACTGGGTCTTCAAGGGAGCGGAGTGCCTGTCGCCACAGGGGCGATTCTGCATGGTGTCCCTGTCCGACTCCGGCGAGGACGCCACGAGCGAGCGTGAGTTCGATACGCGGGCGGCCATGTTCGTGACGCACGGCTTCGCTCTGCCGCGCTCAAAACAAAGCGTGGCATGGGTGGATCGTGACACCTTGCTCGTGGCGCGGGACTGGGGGGGCGGAAGCCTGACCTCGTCGGGTTATCCCTTCATCGTTCGCCGCTGGGCCCGTGGGCAGCCGATCGATCAGGCCCAGGAAGTCATGCGTGGTGCCCCGACCGATGTGTCGGTCGGGCCCGTGGCGCTGACGGATGGGGACGGCCATCACATGGTGCTGATTCGCCGTGGTGTCAGCTTTTTCGACGATCGTTACGCGCGGGTTGATGCGGACGGGGTGCACGAACTTGCGCTGCCTCATCGTCTGGACCTGTGGGGGCTTCTGCGCGGGCGGTTGATCCTGAGCATCAACGAGCCGTTTCGTGCCGACACGGGCGCGATATTCGCCGCCGGCAGCCTTCTGAGCGTCGATCCGGTCAAGCCCGACCATGCCCCACAACTTCTGTTCGCGCCGTCGCCCCGGCAGGCTCTGAACGAGGTCGGGGTGTCGCGTGGCGCGGTTGTGGTGACCCTGTTCGATACGGTGCGCGGCCGTGCGCTTTTGTTTCGTCCGTCAGACGCGCCGAATGGTCCGTGGGCGAGTCAGACACTGGAGCTGCCGGACATGGCGACCGTCAGTCTGGCGGATGCATCGCCCGCGACCGATCAGATCTTTCTCCACGTCGAGGGATATATCCTCCCGCCGCAACTCTGGACGGTGAACGGCAAGACGGGTGTGTCGCAGCTCGTGCGCTCGGAGCCCGCGCTGTTTGACGCGACGACTCTGGTCGTAGACCAGAACTGGGCAAAATCGTCCGACGGGACGGCCATCCCCTACTTCGTCGTCCATCGACGCGACTGGACCTTGTCGGGCACGACGCCGACGTTGATGACGGCCTATGGCGGGTTCCAGGCATCCTACACCCCCACTTACGCGCCCGAGATAGGGCGCGTCTGGCTGGCACATGGTGGCGCCTACGTCGTGGCGAATATTCGCGGCGGCGGGGAGTTCGGGCCGTCGTGGCACGAGGCCGGGCGCAAGGCGGGTCGACAAAAAGTCTATGACGACTTCGTCGCGGTGGCGCGCGATCTGTTCGCACGGCGTATCACGCAGCCGCGTTTTCTCGGGATTCGCGGGCGTTCCAACGGCGGCCTGCTGATGGGTGTCGAATTCACCCAACATCCCGCCTTGTGGGGCGCTGTGATCATCGGTGTGCCGCTGCTGGACATGCTCCACTACGAGACGATGGCCGCAGGGGCGTCATGGGCGGATGAATATGGCTCCATGTCCGTGCCGGCTGAAAAGCGCGTTCTGGAGGCGTTGTCGCCGCTTCAGCACCTGTCGGTAGGCACCGCCTATCCGGTGCCGTTCATCTTTACCTCCACGCGGGACGATCGCGTGGGGCCTGTCCATGCCCGTCTGTTTGCCGCGCGCCTCGAAGCTCTTGGGAAACCGTTCTTTTACTACGAGGACACGGAAGGTGGCCATTCCGGCACGGCGAATGCCGCCGAGGTTGCCCATGAACGGGCGCTGGAGGGCGTGTATCTGAGCCGGCAGTTGATGGACCAGCACTAACGCGGTTCCAAACCTGGCCAAAGACCGCGAGGAGGCCTCGACGCATGGCCGGCCAGTGAGGCGCATGGGCCAACCACGAGCCCGCCGGCATCCGGGACACACAACTTGACCCCACGCGTCCGCCCTGGACGCAAAAAAGGGCCGCCGGGTGATGTCCGGCAGCCCTTTTTGATCTGGAAGCCCAGATACCGCGTCTGGCGCGATCAGAAACCTTCGCGCTCGATGCGCTTGCGCTCCATCTTGCGCGCGCGGCGAACGGCCTCGGCCGCTTCGCGGGCCTTGCGCTCGGACGGCTTCTCGTAATGACGGCGAAGCTTCATCTCGCGGAAGACGCCTTCGCGCTGCATTTTCTTCTTGAGGGCCTTGAGGGCCTGATCGACATTGTTGTCACGAACGAGAACCTGCACTGGGCCGTCATCTCCTGTGTGGCACGCGCATCCTCGCGCGACCTTGAATAGGGGCGTGAATCACTGGCATCGAGACCATCGTCCCGCCCGCGATTCGGGTGTGGGGCGTCGCTATAGCATGCGATCCGGCAGGAATTCAAATCATTCCCGCAGTGCCTCGCCGCTGATAGAATGATTTTTGAGTGCCGGGCGACCATCTCGTCCGGTGTGCGGGAGACATGATGTCCATACTCAAGATCGCCCGCATGGGCCATCCGGTTCTGCTGCGGGTCGCCGCGCCGATTGCTGACCCCTGTGCTCCGGCGGTGCGGGCGCTGATCGACGACATGATCGAGACGATGCTCGATGCTGGCGGGGCAGGGCTCGCGGGTCCGCAAGTCCATGTTTCTCAGCGCATTTTTGTCTATTCCGTGCCGCCGTCGCGCAGCACCGGCCCGGATGATCCGCCGATCGAGCCGAGCGTGCTGATCAATCCGGTGCTGGAACCGGACGGCCTGGACGAGGTGATGTGCGTCGAAGGCTGTCTGTCGATTCCGCACCTGCGGGGCGTCGTGCCGCGTTTTGCGCGTGTGCGCTATGCGGGTCTGGATGGCCTCGGGCATCCCGTGCGGGGGACGGCGACGGGCTTTCTCGCCAATGTCCTTCAACATGAGAACGACCACCTCGACGGTGTCCTGTATCCGTCACGCATGCGGGATCTGCGGCGTCTGGGGTTTCAGGACGAGATCGCACGCTACGGGATGCCCACAGAATGAGACGCGCACGCACGGATCGACTCTCCGCCCTCGTCTTGCCGCCACCCGTGGCCCGTAGTGGAGAGCGGGACGCGGCGATCCGGGCGATGCTCGCGCATGGGCACGGCGCCTGGACCATTGAACGGCTGCGGCAGACGGCAGGAGTGGACGCGGATCTTCTGTTCGCCGGTGGCGCGGCCGAGATGGCGGAATATGCGATGGACCTCCGCGACCGGGACACGTTTGATCCGCGCGCCGCGGTGACGGCGCGGATCGCGGCCGAGACGCGGATCGGCCTGCGCGTGCGTGCCTTGGTTCTGGCGCGGGTGGCGACGGCGCAGCGCGACGGGGATATGGGCCGCCGCGTAGTGGCGACGCTTCAGATGCCCTGTGCCGCTCGCGCCTATGCGCGCGCGACGCTTCGCATGGCGGACGCTGTCTGGACGGTCACCGACCCGTCGGGTGACGGACTGGCGTTCACCACGCGACGCCTGACCCTTGCGGCGATCCTGGCGCCCCTGTGGCTGTTCTGGCAGGCACGTGGCGACGATCCGCAGGCGGTCGCCGCCTTTCTCGACCGTCGCCTTGCCGCGATACGCGCGGTGGGACGGCTGAAGGCGCGTTTCACATGACCGCGCGGGTCGGTGGCTTTCCATCCCCCGCCCCGCGCAAGGCCCACGAGGCCGCCGGCGCCGGACATCTTTTCCTGAGGGAGGACTATATCCGGCAGGCGCAACAGGTCCTGTTGTCCGCGTGGCAGGAACTCAACGCCTGTGCCGAACCGGTGCGTGAGGCTTATGGCATCGGACGCGCGCATCAGCGCGTCCTGCATGTGGTGGGCAGCCGGCCGGGGCTGACGGTGGGCGCTCTGCTGCAGGCGCTGGGGATCACCAAGCAGAGCCTGGGACGGGTTCTCGACGATCTGGAGGCGCGTGGGCTGGTGGTGATGGCGCGCGGGCGACAGGACCGTCGGCATAAGGTTCTGTCCCTGTCGCCGTCTGGGATCGAGGCGGAGCAGGCGCTGTTCGACGCCCAGCGCGAGCGTCTGGTGGAGGCGTATCGGACGGCGGGCGCGGCCTCGGTCGAAGGGTTCCGTCGCGTGCTGGGCGCGCTTCTGGAGCCGGCCGCGCCGACGAAGGGCACGGATGCCGGCGCGCGGCCGTCCCCGGGTCGCACGACGCGGGGATGACTGTTGTGAACGCACCGAAGGGACAACCATGAGCGAGGCTGACAGCACAACGGCGGGTGCGGGCGCGCATGTTCTTGTGATCGATGATGACGCGCGCCTTCGCCGCCTCCTGCAGCGCTATCTGGTCGAGCAGGGCTTTCGCATCACCGTTGCGGGGGACGCGGCCGAAGCCCGCCAGATCCTGACCTTCCTTCACCCCGATGCGATGGTCGTCGACGTGATGATGCCCGGCGAGAACGGTCTTTCCCTGATCAAGGGGCTGCGCGACTCCGGTCTGGCGTTGCCCGTGCTGATGCTGACGGCACGCGGCGAGCCGGAGGACCGCATCGTGGGACTGGAGGCCGGCGCGGACGACTATCTTGCCAAGCCGTTCGAGCCGCGAGAGTTGCTGCTTCGGCTCAAGGCCCATTTGCGGCGGGCGGTGCCGGTGAATCCGACAACGACGCAACGTCCGATCCGATTGGGCAGTCTGGAGTTCGACACAGGGCGCGGTCTGCTGAGTGGTGCGTCCGGCGTCGTGCACCTCACCGGCGGCGAGCAGGCGTTGCTGAGCGTACTGGCGGCGCGGCCGGGCGAGACCCTGTCGCGCGAGGAGATCGCGCGCCTGCTGGACATGGACGAGATCGGCGAACGCGCGGTCGATGTCCAGGTCACGCGTCTGCGGCGACGCATCGAGCCTGATCCGCGTGAGCCCCGGTTTCTGCACACCGTCCGAGGCAAGGGCTACGTGCTCAAGCCCGGCCACTGAGGCGGGGCGTGGTACGGGGCATGGGGCGATCCACGGTCTGGCGGCGCGGTGTTGGGCGGTCGATCAAGCGTTTGATGCCCGGTTCTTTTCTGGGGCGTGCCCTGCTGATTGTGCTTGTGCCACTGCTGGTCACGCAGTCGATCGCGCTGGAGTTGTACTACGGCAACTTCCTGTCGGTGGTGTCGCGACGCCTGTCGGACGGCGTGACAGGCGAGGTCGGGCTTACGATCGATTTGCTTCAGCAAGCCAGCAGCGAGGTCGAGCAGAACTGGATCCTGGAACGGGCGCGCCAACGCACGCTCTTGACTATGGGGTGGGAGCCGGGTGCGCAGTTGCACCGGCACGGCACGACGCATGTGCTGGGTCCGATGGACGACGACCTGACCCGCGCTCTGGCTGGCGCTTTCGGACGCTCGTTTTTCGTCGACTGGAGCACCGACGCGCGCAGCGTTCATATTCGGATCCAGTTGCGCGACGGGGTTCTGGACGTCGAGGCGCCACGAAAGCGGCTGCTGGTCGGTCCGATCTGGCTGTTCGTGGCGTGGGAGGCGGGCAGCTCTGCGGTGATGCTGCTGATCGCGGCTCTGGTGATGCGCAACCAGGTGCGTGCGATCCGCCGTCTCGCGCGGGCGGCGGAAGCGTTCGGCATGGGGCGTGACCCCGGCGAAATCCGACCCGAAGGCGCGCAGGAGGTTCGCAAGGCGGCCGTTGCCTTCAATCGGATGCAGGCACGCATCCTGCGGTTTGTGACGCAACGAACCACCATGCTGGCCGGTGTGTCGCATGATCTGCGCACTCCGTTGACACGCCTGCGTCTCGGGCTGGCGATGTTGCCGACGCAAGGCACGGTCGAGGCGTCGTCCCTGAAGCCTGATATCGCCGATATGGAGGGCGACGTGGCGGAGATGGAGCGCATGATCGGCGGCTATCTGGCATTTGCGCGGGGGGAGGGGGCGGAGGTCGCCAGGGTCGTGGATGTGGCGCAACTGCTGCACGATGCCGCAGCCGCCGCCATGCGCGCGGGCAGCGCGGTTACGCGTGTCGACGTGCCGCCCATGCTGGAGGCCGTGATGCGGCCCGACGCGATGCGCCGCGTGTTGCTCAATCTGGCGGAAAACGCGCGCCGCCACGCTGGTCACGTCGCATTTGCGGCGTGGCCGGACGGTCAGTATCTGCACATGGCGATCGACGATGACGGGCCGGGTATTCCGCCGGAGCAGCGCGAGCGCTTCTTTCGCCCCTTCGCCCACGGGGAGGGCGGTAACAGCGGGCTGGGCCTGTCCATCGCACGTGACATCGTCCGCGCGCACGGCGGCGAGATCGGGCTGGGAGACAGTCCGCTGGGCGGACTGCGGGTGTGGATCCGGCTGCCGCTGTAGGGCAGCCCCCTACCGCGTCGAGTCCGGCGGGCCCTTAGGGAATCGAGTTGCCGGTGCCCCCATGGCCGGGGCCGGCATTGGCGTTCATCGGGCCGGTGCTGCCGCCGAACGCGCTGTTGCCCATGCCCGACATCGGGTTGTAGCGGCCGACATTGCCCAGGATCTGCTGCATGATGTTGATCTTGGTGCCCGGCGTGGGGGTCGTGTCGCCCTCCATGCCGACATAGTGCGCGTCATGCTTGTTGAAGGTCTTCAGGCTGGTCAGGGTGCCCCCCTGATCGAACTTCAATACCACGACGTCCTGCTTGCGGATGCCGGGGAAGCTGAGGGGGCGCGGCGTCGTCACCATGGAGATGTAGATCCAGGTGTTGTCGTCGAACGTGGCGTGCGACGTCGGCGATCCCATGGCATCGAGAACGTCGTTCTTGTTGCTGGTGCCGGGAGTCAGCGTCTTGTAGTCATCGGCCTCCACCAGTGAGCCACGGGGCTGCGGAATGGGCGAGAACATCGAACAGCCGCCCAAAGACAGTCCGAGACCGCCCGCGATCAGCAGGGTACGAAAGCGGGGGAACGGACGGGTGGAGGCAGGCGGCATGGTCGGGCCTTGTATCCTGTGCGATGGGGGCCGGACGGGCGGCCCTTACATAGAGACGACTGCCTTGTCGCGTGCCCGATCGCTGTCCGGGTGTCAATCTTGCTGTTGCGGCATCGGACCGCTGGACACGTTGCGGATGGCACGGAACACTCGCGCACGACGCCCGACGGCGGGACGCGTGCCGGAAGAGGAGTATGAGAGCGATGGCGCACACCGAAGAACGCGGAGCGGCCCCGCCTGTCGAACTGTCACGCCTGGTGACGGTCGGACGGATCGGCCAGGGGCCCTTTGAGATGACCGTGGAGGCCCGTGAGTCGGAGCGGCATGCGATCGCCGCTCGGCTCGGTGTGCCCGAGGTGCGGGCGCTGAGCTGTTCGTACCGCGTCGTCGCCGGCCACGGACGTCGCGATTTCGTGGCGCATGGCCAACTGTCGGCGAAGGTGCGGCGTGTGTGCGTCGTCTCGCTGGAGGAATTCACCGAAACGGTGGCCGAACGGTTCGCCGTTCATTTCGTACCGGCCGGGCGGGCGACGGATGACGGGCAGGACCCGGAGTCGATGGACGACGTGCCCTATGAAGACGACGCGCTCGATCTCGGTGAGGAAAGCGTGGCCCAGCTGGCTCTGGCGCTGGACCCGTATCCGCGCAAGAACGGCGTCCGGCATGAGCATGGGGTCGATGTGGCACCGGCCGATGCCGACGGAAGCGAGGTCCCGGACGAGGCGCCATCGGCCTTCGCCGGTCTTGCCAAGCTGCGCGACAGATTGCAGTAAGGCGCTGCGGAGAAACCGGAGCCATCAGGTGCGCGGCTGCAATTGTCTTGCGGCCCGGCGTTCAGTCTGCTAGAGGCCCCGACCTGCATTATGGAATGACGGACAGGGCGGTGACCGCTTCTGGCGGTTGTGCCGTTCTGTCTATGTTGTGAATTCGGAGGGGCTCGGACCCATGGCTGTACCCAAAAGAAAAACCTCGCCTTCCCGCCGCGGCATGCGTCGCAGCCACCACGCGCTGACGGCGCCCGCCCATGCCGAGTGCGGCAACTGCGGCGAGCTGAAGCGTCCCCACAATGTCTGCAGCCATTGCGGTCATTATGACGGCCGTGAGGTCGTGGCGGCAGGCAAGACCCTGAAGACCGCCGTTCGCGCCTGATTCGAGGCACTGTGCGGGTGCCCGGGGGCAGCCTTCGGCTTCGTCCGGGGCGCATGTTCGCGGGCGATACCGGGTCTTGAATGATCCGGAAAAGGCCAGCACAAGAACGGGCATGACCGACACAGTTTCTCTCTCCCCGACACCGGAGCCGTACACGCTGGCCGTCGACGGCATGGGCGGCGACGCGGCGCCGGACGTCGTGGTGGCCGGCCTCGATATCGCGGCCGACCGCCACCCCGGGCTTCGGGTCCTCCTTCTGGGGGACGAAGCAAGGCTGGCGCCCCTGCTGGTCCGGCATCCCAAGGCTGCGCGGGTGTGCACGGTCCGTCATGCGGCCTCTGTCGTTTCGATGGACATGAAGCCGACCGCGGCCCTGCGTGTGCGTGACTCGTCGTTGCGTCTGGCGATGGACGCGGTGGCCGAGGGCGAGGCGCTGGGCGTCGTCTCCGCTGGCAACAGCGGCGCGATGCTGGCGCTGGCGAAGATCGTCGTGAAGACGATGCCCGGGATTTCCCGCCCCGCGATGGCGGCCATCAGCCCGACGGCGCGTGGCGATATCGTCATGCTCGACCTTGGGGCGAACGTATCGTGCGACTGGCGCAATCTGGTTGAATTCGCTGTCATGGGCGAGGCCTTCGCCAAGGCCGTGCTGGGCCTGCCCGCGCCGACCATCGGGCTTCTGAATGTCGGTTCCGAAGAATTGAAGGGTGACGAGCGCCTGCGTCAGGCCGCCGATGTGCTGCGCGACAGCCCGCTTGCCGCCCAGTTCCATGGCTTCGTCGAAGGACACGACATCACGGCCGGTACGACCGACGTCGTCGTGACCGATGGCTTTACAGGCAATGTGGCGCTGAAGACGGGCGAGGGCGCGCTGAAACTGGCGTTCGACCTTTTACGGCGCGTGTTCACGTCGAGCTGGATTGCCAAGATCGGCTATCTTCTGGTGCGGCCGGGTCTGGAGCGCATGCGCGAATGGCTCGACCCGCGCCGGTATAACGGCGCGGTCTTCGTGGGTCTGAACGGCGTGGTCGTGAAGTCCCACGGCGGCACGGACGCGGAAGGCTTTGCATCGGCGGTGGATGTGGCGGTGGACATGGTGGCGCATGGCTTCAACGAGACGATCCGCGCGCGACTGGCGCGTATGGGGTCTTTGACGGCGCCCGTAACGCGTGGCGAGCCTGATGCGTCGCGCGACGTGGTGGAACAGGTTCCGTAACGGGGCCGCAGAGGCCGGCACGCTGGCCCCAGACGGAAAGTGAGACGATGTCGCCGAGGTCGCTGCTTGTCGGATTTGGCGGTTATCTGCCAGATCGTATCGTCACGAACGCCGAACTCGCCGCGCGGGTCGACACATCGGACGACTGGATTCGCACGCGCACGGGCATTCACCAGCGTCACATCGCCGGACCCGACGACACGGCCGTGACCATGGCCACCCAGGCCGCCGAACGCGCGTTGGCCTACGCTGGCATAGGGGCTGCGGATGTGGATGCCGTCCTGGTGGCCACCAGCACGCCCGACCAGGCGTTCCCCTCGACCGCGACGCGTGTTCAGGCCGCGCTGGGGATGGAACGGGGGTTCGGGTTTGACCTGGCTGCCGCGTGCTCCGGTTTCATTTACGCCCTGTCTATGGGGGATTCCCTGATTCGCAGCGGACAGGCGCGCTGTGTTCTCGTGATCGGCAGTGAGGTCTACTCCCGTATCGTCGACTGGGAGGATCGTGCGACCTGCGTTCTGTTCGGCGACGGGGCCGGTGCGGTGGTGATCCGCGCGGCGGAACCGTCCGAGCGGCCGGAGGCGGGGATTTTGTCGACGCATCTGCATTCCGACGGCCGTACCGGTGACCTACTGTATGTCGATGGCGCTGTCGGCCGTCGGGAGATGAGCGGCCATCTGCGGATGAACGGCCGGGACGTGTTCCGCCACGCCGTGGCCCATCTGTCCGAAGCTGTCGATGAGGCGTTGCAGGCCAACGGTCTGGGCTATGCCGACATCGACTGGCTGGTGCCGCATCAGGCCAACCAGCGCATCATCGACGGAGTCGGCCGCAAACTTGGGCTACCTGCGGAACGCGTGGTGGTCACGGTCGACCGTCACGCCAACACGTCCGCGGCCTCAATCCCGTTGGCCCTCAATGAGGCCGTGCGCGACGGGCGCATCCTGCCGGGGGCGCTGGTCCTGCTGGAAGCACTGGGGGGTGGTCTGACCTGGGGGTCGGCGCTGGTTCGTCTTTGACCGTCAGCGTAAATTTACAGGGTGGTCACAGCATTGAATTGACGGCGAATCAGGGCGTGCTACGCTCAAATGATGAGTACGGTCACACGCGCAAATCTTGCCGAGAGTATTTACAGTCAGGTCGGGCTCTCCCGGCATGAATCCGCTGACCTGCTTGAAGCGGTCCTGGAACGCATCTCGCTGGCGCTGGAATCGGGCGACTCGGTCAAGCTGAGCGGGTTCGGGACGTTTTCGATTCGCCAGAAAGGCCGCCGCACCGGGCGCAATCCCAAGACGGGCGTGGAAGTGCCGATTCTGCCGCGCTCGGTTCTGGTGTTTCGGCCCAGCCAGATCCTCAAGGGCAAGGTCAACGGCGAAGCCCCCGGCGAGGATGACGCCGAATGAACGCGACATCATCCATGGGCAGCGGTTCCGACGCGTTCGAGCCCGCCGACAGCGCGGACGAAACGGGTGCGGGGCGGTTGCGCAAGGCGCCGACCGCGTTTCGGACCATCAGCGAAGTCGCCGACGAACTGCATGTGCCGCAGCATGTGCTTCGCTTCTGGGAGACGCGCTTCGCCGAGGTTCGCCCGCTTAAACGCGGCGGGGGACGGCGGTATTACCGACCGGACGACGTCGAGCTTCTGCGCCGTATTTCTGATCTGCTGTATGTGCAGGGATATACCATCAAGGGCGTGCAGCGGGTTCTGCGTGAAGGGGAGGGTGCGCCGGAGCACGCGGACGACCGCGTTGCACGTCCAGATGCAGCCCCGGGTGACACGACGTTCGTTCCGGCGCAGACGCTGACGGACGAGTTTACAGCGCCGTCTTCGGCCTACCCTCCGTCGCCTGCCGACTGGTTTCCCGAAGGCACCGACCACCCGCAGAACGGTGGCCAAGGCCAGGTGGATCAGGTCGCCCCTCCGCCCTCGGAACTCTGGCCGATAATGGATGACGGGGACAATGACGCTGAGCCTGTCAGCGCCCCTGAGCCATGGGCCGAGCAGCCCGTCGACGCGCACGTCGTGCCTGAACCGGACGGTCATGCGGCTGAACTCGAGTCCCGTGTCGAGCGGCTTGCCCGCGAAAACGGGGCTCTGCGGGAGGGCCTGCGCATGGTGATGGAAGAGTTGCAGCTTCTGCGCGAGCACCTGCCCGTCTAGGGATCCGGTTTTATAGAGCCGTTAAGGTGAGAGCGCAAAAACCCGATCGCGGCGGCTTGCGGGGTGGCACGGTCGCTGCTACACCCCGTGTCACCGCAGGGTCGGACGGGCAGTAGCGCAGCCTGGTAGCGCATCAGTCTGGGGGACTGGGGGTCGTGGGTTCGAATCCCGCCTGCCCGATATTCCCGCCCTGCGGTCTTCTCTTCTTAAAATCTTTAAACGTGTGGCCCCGATCAGTCGAGATCGAGGCCGGGATCCGTCGCACGTTCGCGCGCGATGGTGCGCCACAGAAGATGCACGACGGACAACGCTGCCGGCCCGAGAAACAGCCCCAGCAGCCCCCATGTCTCGACCCCGCCGAGGATGCCAAGCAGAACCCACAGGAAGGGCATCTGCGTGCTGCCGCCGATCAGGTAGGGGCGGATGAAGTGGTCGGAGACGAAGTTCACGACCACGCCGAAGCAGAACACCACGATCGCGGTGATTGTCGCGCCCTTGACCAGGATCAGCGCGCAGGCCAGCCCGACGGTCGGGATCGCGAGAAACGGGATCATCGCGGCGATCGCCGTGACGACGCCGAACAGCAGGGGCTGGGGCGCGCCGCCGATCACGTAGGCAATGCCGAGCAGGATTCCCTCGGCAATGCCGACCAGCACCAGGCCGGCTAGCGTGCCGTGGATGGAGGCGATGATCTGCTGCGCGATCGATTCGCCACGCTTGCCAAACACGCGCCGCGAGGCCGTCAGTGACTGGCGAATGATGGCATTGCCGTCCTTGAAGACGAAGAAAAGCGTGACGATGGACATCACGAACAGCATCCCGCGATGGGCAAGCTGCGTGCCGACGCGCTGGGTCATGGCGACGCTGTGGCCCGCGTCCACGGAATGCAGCAGGTCGGACACAGCCTGCGGATCGGCCATGTTCTCCTGCCACCAGTTGGTGACCTGTGCCCGGCCGTAGGGCAGCCGTCCGACCCACGACGGCAGCGGCACCCCGTCATGGCGTGCCGTCTGCATCCAGCCCAGGACGCCCTGTGCCTCGCGCGCGGCCTCCAGCCCGATGGTGGTCAGGGGGACGAGGAAGATCAGGGCGATCGCGGCGGTGAACAGGAACGGCAGCAGCATTTCCCAGACGCGACCGGTCAGGCGCCTTTGCATCCGGGCATAGAGCGGCCAGGAGGAGATCGCGAACACGCACCCCCACACCAGCGAAACGATAAAGCCGTGCACCGTGTACAGGCCAAGCACGATGAAAAACAGGCCCAGCAGCGCGCGGGCGATGCGCTGCGAACGGTGCGGCTCGCCCAGGGAGGCGAGGCTGTAGGTCGTTGTCTGCGGTTCGGCCGTGATCGTGGGTGCTTGATAGGCCATCGCTCGATTTCTCTCCTGCGCCGTCCGTCCTGGTGCTGCGCGTGCCGGGCGCATCGTTCTGTGATCGCATGGCCCGCCGCCGCTGACCAGTGCGCGGGCGTCGCCGGTCGTTCAGGTTGGCGGCGGGGACGACGCCTGATCGGCACCCTCGATGGCCCATATGGCGAAGGCATGGATCAAGGCGGCCTCGTCCAAGGCTTCGAAACGACCACGCGCGCCCTTGTGGCCGGCGTCCATGTTGATGCGCAGCAGCAGCGGCCGGTCGGAGCGTGTGTGGTCACGCAGACGCGCGATCCATTTCGCCGGCTCCCAATAGGTGACGCGGGGGTCGGTCAGGCCGCCGATCGCCAGTACGGCCGGATAGGCGTGGTCGGCGATGTTGTCGTAGGGCGAATAGCTCGCGATCAAGTCGTAGGCGGCCTCGTCCTCGATCGGGTTGCCCCATTCCGGCCATTCGGGCGGCGTGAGCGGCAGCGAGGTGTCCGACATGGTGTTGAGCACGTCGACGAAGGGCACGACCGAGACGATGCCCGCGAACAGCTCCGGGCGCATGTTGGTGATGGCGCCCATCAGCATGCCGCCGGCCGACCGTCCATCGGCCACGATACGGCCCGCGCGGCCGTATCCATGCGCGGTCAGGTGATCGGCGCAGGCGATGAAGTCCGTGAACGTGTTGCGCTTGTGCGTGGCGCGTCCGTCGAGGAACCAGTTCCACCCCTTTTCGGATCCGCCGCGGACATGCGCCACGGCATAGATCCATCCCCGGTCCACGAGGCTGAGATCGCGCGTCGAGAATGTGGGCTCGATCGCGATGCCATACGACCCGTAGCCGTACAGCAGCAGCGGCGCCGACCCGTCGGGTACGACATCGGCGCGCATCAGCACCGTGATTGGTACCAGAGCGCCATCGGGGGCGGTCGCGAACAGTCGCTCGCACCGATAGCGCGCGGGATCATGGCCCGACGGGACGCTCTGGCTTTTGAGCACCGTGCGCGTCCGGGTGCGCATGTCGTAGGCGAACCACTGTCGTGGCGTGGTGGGAGACTGATAGCTGTAGCGCAGTTCGGTGGTGTCGAACGCGTACGCGCCGTCGAGCGAAAGGGCATAGGCCGGGTCTGCCGCCGTGATCGCATGCGTGTCGCCGCCGCGATCGCGCACGACGATCCGCAGGTTGGCGTCGTGCCACTCCAGCCACGCGAGATGATCGGCAAAGGTGATGGCGCCGGTCACGTAGTGGCCCGGCCGATGCGGCACGAGGTCGCGCCAGTGCGCGCGCGAGGGTGCCGAGTCGGGCATCTCCATCAGCTTGAAATCGACGGCGCCGTCGACGTTTGTGCGGATCACGAAGCGGTCGCCCCAGTGGGTCAGGTCGTAGAACACGCCCTTCTCGCGCGGGGCGACGCACACGGGCTCCGCCTCAGGCTGATCGCCGGGAATGAGCCAGGCTTCAGAGGTATCGTGGTCGTTGCTGGTCACGACGATCCAGCGGCCGGAGCGGGCGGAAGACACGCCGATGAAAAATCCCGGATCCGGCTCGGCATAGACCAGAACGTCGTCATGCGTTCCGAGGCGCCGGCGATAGATGCGTGTCGGACGTCCGTGATCGTCGCGCCATGTCCAGAACAGGTGGCGGCTGTCGGGCGAGAACGCGAAATCGCCCGAACAGTTGTCGATGACCTCCGCCTGTTCGCATCCGGTGTCCAGATCGATGATGTGGACACGATAGAGTTCCGACCCCTGTGAATCGAGGGCGTAGGCGAACAGGCGATGGTCGGGACTGTGCGCGGTGCCGGCCAGGGCGAAATAGGTCTGTCCGGCCGCCTTGCGTGCCGCAGCCAGCGCGTCGGCGTCGAGCAGAATCTGCTCGGCGTCGGGGGTGTCCTTCGGATGGCGCGCATAGACCGGGTGCTGCGCCCCTTCCGGGTAGCGCACGTAGTACGCCCACGGGCCATGCGGCAGGGCCGGGTAGCTCTCCGAGGGGCTCAGCCGTCCCTTCATCTCCGCCACGATCTGCGCCTGCAGCGCGCGGGTGGGGATCAGCATGGCGTCGGTGTAGGCGTTCTCGGCTTTCAGATGGTCGGCGATGTCGGGGCGCAGCAGCGACGGGTCGCGCAGCACGGCCTGCCAGTTATCGTCCTTCATCCAGTGATAGGGATCGGCGCGCACGCGGCCAAGCTGTTCGATCGTGTGGTCGTCGCGGCGGGGGCGGGGAGGCACCGTCATGGTCTGGATCCGAAAGCAGGAGGAGGGGCGGCGTGCCCTGAGGGGGGCATTGAACCAGCCAATCCGCGCGGCGTGAACCCGCTTGCCGTTTGCAGCGGTATGCGGGGCGGGCTATCACGCCGACGGACAAGCGAAGGTGGCCCCGTGTCCGGGGTCGGCCGGTGGAAGGACCGATGGGTAAAACTCGTTACTGGCCACGGGCGCGCAAGGATATTGTCGAGGGCCTGGCAAGCTGGCGGATCTACTGGGCATTGGGCATTGGCGACATCCGCCAGCGCTATGCGCGGTCGCGTTTCGGGCAGTTCTGGATCACGCTCAGCATGGCGATTTTCGTCGTCAGCATCGGCACGGTCTACGGGTTCCTGTTCCACCAGGACCTGCATCAGTTCCTGCCGTATGTCGCGTGCAACTATGTCACGTGGGCGCTGATCGCCGGCTTGATCACCGACTCGTCAACGGTCTTCACCCAGTCCGAGACCTATCTGCGGCATGAGCCGCTGCCCAAGACGGTGTTTGTCATGCGGATGCTGGTACGGCATCTGATGAACTTCGCCCACAACATCCTGATCGTCCCGGCGGTGTTTCTGGTCATGCGCCATGGCGTGCACTGGACGGTGCTGCTGGCGCCGTTGGGTCTGCTGGTGGTCATGGCGGGCGGATTGTTCAGCGGCTATCTGCTGGGCGTGTTGTGCACGCGTTTTCGCGACCTGCCGCAGATCGTCCAGAATTTGGTGCAGATCGTGTTTTTCGTGACGCCAGTGATGTGGCCGTCGAGCACGCTGCACGGCGCCGCGGCGTGGCTGGTGCATCTCAATCCGTTCGCGGCGATGATGCGTCTGGTGTCCGAACCGCTGCTGGGCGACGTGCCGGGCTGGCGCACCGTCGGGCTGGCGTGCGCCACGTTGGTCGTGCTGGGCGCACTGGCGCTGGCGTTGTTCGCACGGTTCCGCGCCCGCATCGTCTACTGGCTGTAGGAGAGCGTTCATGGCTTCCATCGACCTCAGAGACGCCTCCGTCGAATTCAAGATCTACAACGCGCGCGGCCGTTCGTTGCGCAACAGCCTGATGCAGCGGGTCGGCGGCCGGATCGAGGGGGCAAGCGGCGATCACGTCTGCATCCGCGCGCTCGATCATATTACGTTGAGCCTGCGGCCGGGCGACCGCGTGGCGTTGCTGGGCCATAACGGCGCGGGCAAGTCGACCATGCTGCGGCTGCTGAGCGGCGTTTACGAACCGTCCGGCGGCGCGGCGGATATCACGGGCTCCGTGGCGACGCTGCTGGACCTGTCGATGGGCATGGATTTCGAGATGACGGGCCGGCAGAACGTCATCCTGCGCGCCGTGTTCCTCGGCATGAAGCGGGCCGAGGCACGCAAGCTGGTGCCCGAGATCGCGGCCTTTTCCGAGCTGGGCGATTACCTCGATCTGCCGATGCGCACCTACAGCAGCGGCATGGTGCTGCGGCTGGCGTTCGGTGTGTCGACGGCGATCCAGCCCGACATCATCCTGATGGACGAGATGATCTCGGTCGGGGACGCGGAGTTCGCGGTCAAGGCGCGGGCGCGTCTCGAGACCATGCTCTCGGCCGCGCGGATCTTCGTTCTGGCCTCGCACGATCTGGCGACGCTGCGGCAGTACTGCAATCGTGCGATCTGGCTCAAGGAAGGGCGGATCGTGGCCGACGGTCCGATCGAGGATGTGCTGCATCGTTTCGAGGACCGTGCGGCCCACGGCGATCAGGGCGCGCTCAGCGGCAACGTCGCCCACGCCTGAAGGGCGCGGGTCATGCTCCCTCAGAACGAGGCGCAGCCTGGCGTTATGACCAGCCCGACCGATTGCTGGTCGAACCGGGCGCGATACTCGGCGCGGATGGCCGCCAGACGTGCGGCCACCTCGGGCGTGGGTTCGGTGACGATCTGCACCAGCCGGGATTCCTCGCCGGTAACCAGTCCGCTCGTCCGGTCGCGCCATTGTCCATGGGCGGCGAGGATGCTCAGCCCGTCCGGGAAACGCGGGGTCACGGAGCGGGCGAGAAACCCGGCCCAGTCGTCATCGGTGACGGGTCGCCCGTCGGGGCGGGAAAGCCCGAACATCAGGGTCGCGGTCATCTGTTCGTGCGTGCCGAAGCGCGTGCAGGTCATCGCGGCCTCGTCCGGCGCCGCGCAGTCCGCCAGCACGGGCGCAAGCACCATGGCGGCCCCGAATGTCCCCCGGCGAAGGCCGCTGATGACCGTGCGGATCATGCAAGCGGCCCCCGCAAGCCCCGGGCGAGCGCCTGACCGGCCGGACCACGCGGGTCGATCAGGCCGCGCCGCAGAAACAGATCGATCAGGACCAGCGTCACGTTGAACTTGAACTGATCGGTGTCGCGCACCAGCCGGGCGGCTTCGGGCAAGGGGATCAGCTCGAACGCGACCACCTCGCCGTCGGCGGGAACGGGCTGAAAATCTTCGGGCAGGACCAGATCGTAGCAGGACAGGATGTCGCGCCGCAGTCCTTCGGGCCGGTCCATGGTGTAGGTGATGGTGCCGACCGGCGTGGCCGTTTCCGCCAGATCGGCCGGAATGCTGGCTTCCTCGGCCGCTTCCTTCGTCAGGGCGCCGCGCGCGTCCAGTCCAGCGGGAATGCCGCCCGCCACCAGATGATCGAGCTTGCCGGGATCCAGACGCTTGTTCATGGCGCGCCGCCCGATCCACAGCCACGGACCGTCGGCGCGTTCGACCAGCCCGTTCATGTGCACGCCCTGGGCCAGCAGGCCGAACAGCGGCAACGCGCCTCGGTCGATGCGCCCCAGCGGAGGCGCGCCCGGGGAGGCGATCACGTCGAACAACTCGGCATGCGTGCGATAGAGCCCCTCGTCGGCGAGTGCGGCGCCCAGTGCTTCCAGGCCCTCGCCGGACGGGATCGCAAAGGACTCTCCCGCGCGGCCGAGTCCCCGACGTTCCAGCGCGGGAGCCAGTCCGGGTGCGATCCACCCGATGGTACGGCCCGCGACAAGGAAGGGCGTGCGGTCGCCCGGCAGCCGCGCGGTGTTCGCGGCCGTGATATGTCGGGCGTACCCGTCGAGCGCATCGGGCATGGGTCTGGGTGTCCTTACGGCCTTTGGCGTGGCGTCAGGGATAGGGCCGTGGTCGTGGCGCTGACAATCCCCGCGCTGTCGGTGCAGGGCGGTTTTCACGCCCGCGCGGTTGCAATCGCCTCCGCGCGTGTCACATTCCCCGCATGAGACCCACGCAAAAGCTTGCCGATCGTGCCGGCGTCCCGGAGCCCGGCATACCGGCGGCTTCACCTCGTTCCGTGTGGGCCACGATCGGCGATCTGCTTCCCTATCTCTGGCCGCGTGACAGCGTTGCCCTGCGCGCGCGCGTGGTCCTGGCCGTGGTCCTGCTGGTCGCGGCCAAAGTCGCGACACTGTATGTGCCCTATGTCTTCAGCCGGGCGGTGGACGCCCTGTCGGGATGGCAGACCCTGGCCCCGGTGCTGACGCCGGTGGCGCTGGTGCTGGCCTATGGGGCTCTGCGGGTCGCGTCGGCGGCGTTCGGGGAGCTTCGTGACATTCTGTTCGCGCCGGTGCGCTTTCGCGTCAGCCGTGTGATCGCGATGCAGAGTTTCCGCCACATGCACCAACTCTCGCTACGCTTTCATCTTGACCGCCAGACGGGCGCGGTCACGCGTGCGATCGACCGCGGCACCGAGGGAATCGAGACGCTGCTGCGCGTGGGGGTGTTCAGCATCGTGCCGACGTTGCTGGAGGCGGCGATGGTCATCGGCGTCATCTGGCATCTGTTCGGCCTGTCCTATGCCGCGCTGATGGTCATGGCGGTCGCGGCCTATGTCGGCTTCACGCTGCTGTTCACGTCGTGGCGCATGCGCATCCGGCGGCGAATGAACGACATCAATGCCGAGGCCAGCAACAAGGCGCTCGATTCGCTGCTGAATTACGAGACGGTCAAGTATTTCGGCAATGAGCGGCACGAGGAGCGGCGCTATGACGAGGCACAGGCGCGCTACGAACGTGCCGCCGTCAGCACCCAGCTGTCGTTGAACGGCCTGAACATCGGCCAGGCGGTGATCATCGCGGTCGCCCTGACGGCTGTCATGCTGATGGCCGCCCATGACGTGGAAGCCGGGCGGTACGGGGTCGGCCGCTTTGTGCTGGTCAACACCTATTTGATGCAGCTGTACCTGCCGCTCAATTTCCTGGGCTCGGTCTATGCCGCGTTACGGACGTCGTTCGTGGATATGGAACACATGTTCGCCCTGATGAACGAAGCCGCCGAGGTGACCGACCCGGCGCGGCCTCGCCCGCTGGCCGCCCGGCTGGACCAGGCGCCAGCGGCCTCGGTCCGGTTCGAGGACGTCCGCTTCGGCTACCGCCCATCGCGCGAGATCCTGCACGGGGTCAGTTTCTCGGTGCCGACCGGGGGCCATGTGGCCGTGGTCGGCGCGACGGGGGCGGGGAAATCGACGCTCTCGCGGCTGCTGTTCCGGTTTTACGACGTGACCTCCGGGCGCGTGCTGGTCGATGGTCATGATGTGCGGGACTACACCCAAGCCGATCTGAGGGCGGCGATCGGCGTCGTGCCGCAGGACACGGTACTGTTCAACGACACCATCGGCTACAACATCGCCTACGGGCGAATCGGCGCCAGCCGGGAGGAGGTCGAGAATGCCGCCCGGCTGGCCCAGATCCATGATTTCATCATCAGTCTGCCGGAGGGGTATGACACGACGGTCGGCGAGCGCGGCCTGAAACTGTCCGGCGGCGAAAAGCAGCGCGTCGCGATCGCGCGGACGATCCTGAAGAATCCGCGCGTTCTGCTGCTGGACGAGGCCACCAGCGCGCTCGATACCCAGACCGAGCGTGACATCCAGTCCGCGCTGCGGACTGTGTCGCGTCATCGCACGACCATCGTGATCGCCCATCGCCTGTCGACCGTGATCGACGCGGACGAGATCCTCGTGATGGCGGACGGCCGGATCGTGGAGCGCGGACCCCACGCCCGTCTTCTGGCTGCTGGCGGTTTGTACGCCCGCATGTGGGCCAGCCAGTCGCACGAGAATGACCCGGATCGGGGTGGAGACACATCCCGCGACCGTATCGACGCGGAGGTTCAGCCGGTCTGACCGCGCCCAGGGCGGCCCGTTGAACACGACACAAGGAGACGAGATCCATGCATGACGCCCACGCCCCTGACGGGCAGTTGCCCCCCGAACTGAGCCAGTGTGGCGAGATGGTCGATCGGATGATCGCCCACCTGCTGAACGAGGAGATGCCGCCATTCGCCATCGCCTCGGCCCTTCTGGGCGGTGCGCTCGGGCTGCTGGCGCGCACGATGGACCGCGACGCGATGTTGCGGCTGCTGGATAATGCCGCGCGCAATGTGCGCGAGGGGGGGCTCGACCCGCATGCGGACGTGCCCGCGCGCACGAGTTAGGCGCGAAGCCGGCGCGCGGATCGGGGAATCGGCGCTTCGGACTTGACGGCGGTGCCCGGCTTCTGCATAAGCCGCCCCTTATCTCGACGATGGTTTGCCGGGCATTGCGCCTCGGCTCTAATGATACCGAGGAACGAAAAGATGTCGCGTCGCTGCCAGATCACCGGCAAGGGCGTGCTGACCGGAAACAACGTCAGCCACGCCAACAACAAGTCCCGCCGCCGTTTCCTGCCCAACCTGCAGGAAATCTCGCTGCTGTCCGAGACGCTGGGTTCGTCCGTGCGCATGCGCGTCAGCACCAACGGGATCCGCACCGTTGAGCATAACGGCGGTCTGGACGCGTTCCTGCTGTCGACGCCGAACCGCAAGCTGCCGCTCGAGGCGCAGACCATCAAGCGCCGCATCCTGAAGGCGCAGGAAAAGAAGGCCGACGCTCCGGCGTAAGGCGGCCCCGCTTCGGCGGGCATCGACCCTGTGGGGCGCCTGGATCACTGATCCGGGTGCTCTGCGGGGTTGCAAAATTCCGGGTGCTGTCGCATGTCAGCGCCTGACGTCAATGGGCCGACCTGCCGTTTGCGGCGGGTCCCGGCTCGGGCGGGCGCGATGGAGCGATCCTTTCGCGCCTGACTTGTTTTCTGGAGGTTCCCCGTGTCCGACGACCTGTCGAAAATCCGCAATATCGGCATTACCGCGCATATCGACGCGGGCAAGACCACCACGACCGAGCGCATCCTGTATTACACGGGTGTTTCGCACAAGATCGGCGAGGTGCACGACGGCAACACCACGACCGACTACATGGCGCAGGAGCGTGAGCGCGGCATCACGATCACTTCGGCGGCTGTGACGTGCGAGTGGGAAAACCACCGCATCAACATCATCGACACCCCGGGCCACATCGACTTCAACATCGAAGTCAACCGCTCGCTGCGCGTGCTCGACGGCGCGATCTTCATCATTGAGGGCGTGGCCGGCGTTCAGCCGCAGTCCGAGACGAACTGGCGTCTGGCCGACCGTTACAACGTGCCGCGCATCATCTTCATCAACAAGCTCGACCGCACCGGCGCGGACTTCTACCGCGCGTTCGACACGCTGAAGGAGAAGCTCGACATCGTCGCGATTCCGCTGCAGCTCCCGATCGGCACGGAGGAAAACTTCCTCGGCGTCGTCGATCTGGTCGAGATGCGCGCGATCATCTGGGAAGGCGGCGAGCTGGGCGCGAAGTTCCATTACGAAGAGATCCCGGCCGATCTGAAGGACAAGGCCGCCGAGGCGCGCGAAGCCCTTCTCGACACGGCGCTGGCCGTCGATACCGTCGCGATGGAAGAGTATTTCGAGAAGGGTGACGTCGACGTCGCCACGCTCAAGCGCTGCATCAAGAAGGGTGCGATCTCGGGTGAGTTCCGCCCGGTCCTGTGCGGCACGGCCTTCAAGAACAAGGGCGTCCAGCCGCTGCTCGACGCGGTCATCGACTATCTGCCCGCCCCGAACGACGTCGAGGGCATCCGCATTGCCCCGCCCGAGGACGAGGAAGTCGACGAGAACACGCTGCCGATCATCCCGGTCGACCCGGACGGCAAGTTCGCCGGCCTCGCGTTCAAGATCATCAACGACAAGTACGGCACGCTGACCTTCGTGCGCGTCTATCGTGGTGTTCTGAAGTCGGGTGATTCGGTCCTGAACACCACGAAGGGCCACAAGGAGCGTATCGGCCGCATCTTCCAGATGCACGCCGACAAGCGTCAGGAAGTCAAGGAAGTCCACGCGGGCGACATCGCGGCGTTCGTGGGCCTGAAGGACACCCAGACCGGTGACACGCTGGCCGATGCCGCCGATCCCGTGGTTCTGGAGCGCATGACGTTCCCGGTTCCGGTTATCGACATCTCGGTCGAGCCGAAGACCAAGGACGGCATCGAGAAGATGACGCTGGCGCTGCAGAAGCTGGCGGGCGAGGATCCCTCGCTGCGTCTGAAGACGGATCAGGAAACCGGCCAGACCATTCTTTCGGGTATGGGCGAACTGCATCTGGACATCATCATTGACCGTCTGCGCCGTGAATACGGTGTCGAGGCGAACGTCGGCGCGCCGCAGGTGGCCTATCGTGAGACGATCAGCAAGCCGCATGTCGAGACCTATACCCACAAGAAGCAGTCGGGTGGTTCGGGTCAGTTCGCCGAAGTGAAGATCGAGTTCGCCCCGCAGGAGCGTAACGACGGCATTCAGTTCGAAAACAAGGTCGTCGGCGGCACGGTGCCGAAGGAATACATCCCGGCGGTCGAAAAAGGCATCCGGATGCAGTCCAGCACGGGCGTTCTGGCCGGCTTCCCGACGGTGGACTTCAAGTTCACGCTGCTCGACGGCAAGTACCATGACGTCGACTCGTCGGCTCTGGCCTTCGAAATCGCTGCCAAGGCCTGCTTCCGTGAAGGTATGAAGAACGCCGGCCCGGTGATCCTCGAGCCGATCATGGACGTCGAGATCACGACCCCGAACGATCACGTCGGCGACGTGGTGGGCGACCTTAACCGTCGTCGCGGCATGATCCAGAACCAGGAAACCTCGGGCTCGACCGTGATGGTGCGTGCACAGGTCCCGCTGAAGGAAATGTTCGGCTACATCTCGCATCTGCGTTCGATCACGAAGGGCCGTGCGTCCTTCACGATGCAGTTCCATCACTACGATCCGGTGCCGCGTAACGTGGCCGAGGAGATCATGACCAAGTCCGCCTGATCGGGCGACATGGTGTCGACGGAAAGGCCGGTCCCCCTCGCGGGGACCGGCTTTTTTTATGGCGCTCGGCCGTCGGTGACGGTGATGGGCGTCAGCGTGACGAGGCGATAGTCGGGCCACGCTGAAAAACGCAGCGTCGTCTGTTCGAACGCCAACGGGCCGTCCGTCGGATGGCGAAACCGTCGCGGTCCGCCTTCGCGCGTCAGGACGGACTGCCTTTGCCACAGGCCGGCGAACGCCGGACTGTGCGCGCAGAGTTCGGCCACCAGGGCCTCGACCTGCCGGGCGTCGGCGCGGACGCTGTCGGCACGGAACTCGGCCAGAACCCGCCACGCGGTACTGTCCCAGTGCTCCACGAAGTCACGCGCCTCCGGAGCCAGAAAGACAAAGCGCAAGAGGTTCGGGTCGCGACCGTCGAGCCATGGCCCGAACAAGTGCCGGGCCGCATCGTTGGCCGCGCACACTGTCCACAGATCATCAAGGATGTAGCAGGGCGCCTGAACCAGCAGCGGGAGCGCGCGGGCGCTGTCCGGCAGCGCGGCGGTTCGCGGACGCGCGGCGAACGGGTCTTTGAGCGCGGCGAGCGCGAACAGATACGTGCGTTCGGCGGGTGTGAAACGGAACACCGATGCGATCCTGGCCAGAGTCGCGGCGGAACAGGCAACGTCTCGTCCCTGTTCCAGCCAGGTGTACCAGGTGGTGCTGATGCCGCAGAGCGCTGCGGCCTCTTCGCGGCGCAGGCCGGGCGTGCGGCGGCGGGACAGCGTGCCGAATATTCCCATGTCCTGTGGTGAGAGAACGGTACGCCGGGCCCGCAGGAAGTCGCCGATCGCCCGGCTTTGCTCAGGTGTCCGCTTCGTCATGGTGGTTATTATACCCGTATAAATTTCAGTCTTATACCGTGCTTGGCGCCCGGTCATCCTGTGCCGTCATCAGCAGGGGAGACCAGATGTGAGTACCGTCTTTATGGCCAGTCAGTATGGGGAACGCGCCGCCGACTATGTGACGAGCGCGGTCCATGCGCAGGGCGCCGATCTTGATCGGATCGAGGCGCTGGCCGCCGGGCGCGGGCTTGGCCGGGTCTTGGACCTTGGCTGCGGTGGTGGCCATGTCAGTTACCGGCTTGCGCCCCATGTCACGCAGGTCGTGGCCTGCGACGTGACGCCGCCGATGCTGCGCGCCGTCGAGCACGAGGCGGCACAGCGGGGCCTGACGAACATCGCGACGAGCGAAGCCCCGGCGGAGCGTCTGCCTTTTTCCGACGGCATGTTCGATGGCGTGTTCTGCCGCTTCTCAACCCACCACTGGACGGACCTCGAGGCCGGTCTGCGTGAGGCCCGACGTGTGCTCGCGCCCGGCGGGATTGGCGTGTTCGTGGATGTGACGGCCCCGGCCAGCGCGATGGCCGACAGTTGGCTCCAGACGCTCGAACTGCTGCGCGACATCGCGCATGTGCGCGATTACAGCGTCGCGGAGTGGACGGGGGCGCTGACCCGTTCCGGCTTTGCGATTCGCCCCCCGAAAGCCGCGCGACTCCGTATGGCGTTCGAAAACTGGGTCGCCCGGACCCGCACGCCGGAGGAGCGGGTCGCGGCGATCCGCTCGCTCCAGCGGCAGGCACCGGCGGAGGTGACGCAGGCGCTGGCCATCGAGTCGGATGGCAGCTTCACACTCGATGTCTCGACTTTCGAGGTCGAGCCGGCCGGCTGAGGCGGCGGGGTGTCAAGGCGAGGGTGATGGCGCGCTGCTGGTGCTGCGAATGAACGCGGCCACATTGTCATGCAGTTGCGCCAGCGCAGCTTCGTTGGCGTAGACCATGTGGCCGGATTCGTACTGTTTGAACGCGATGTTCGATTGCAGCGCGGCCGGGATCGGCAGGTGTTTCATCTCGTACAGGCCCTCGTAATAGGGCGTGGCGAGGTCGAAATACCCGGCGTTGAGCATCACATGCAGCGTCGGATTGGTCTTCATCGCCATGGCGAGATCGGGCATCACGTTGACGGCCGCGTCCTCGGCACGGGACTGGCCGGGTTGCTGGTGGCGGAAATCCCAATGTTCCTCCGCGTCGGTTTCGGCGCGGTAGGTCTGCCCGACACCATATTTCAGCGTCGCGCGCACATAGTCGTTGAACACCGACACATAGGCTGAGCTCATGGCGGAGGATTGCGGGTCGTATTCCGCTTCCTTGGCCAACGGGTCGAGCGTCGGGCCGGAGAACCGGGTATCGAGGCGCCCCGTCGTCAGGGCGCCGTCCTCTTCCAGATGGCCGGTGAATTCCCCGCCATTGATGCGCAGGTCCGCGCGAAGGATGTAGGCGACCGGCAGGCCCGTATAGGCGTGCAGTTTCTGCGCGATGGCCTCGCGCTGCGCCGACGGCAGCGAGGCACCTTGCTGAAGCGCAAGCAGATAGTCGGTGGCGGCGAAGTGCTCGACCTCGTCGAGGAACGGGCGCAGGGCCGGCGGCTGTTCGGGCAGCTTGTGGTGGTACCAGGCCGTGGCGGCATAGGTCGGCAGCGACAGCACGTAGGGCTGGTCGTTGCCGGGGTTGTACTGGGGCGTGTCGGCGTTGTTGTCATAGCTGAGAATCTGCGACAGCAGGATCACGCCGTTGAGATCCACGTTCTCGTCGTTTTCCAGGTCGTTGGCCAGCACGGCCGAACGCGTCGTGCCGTAGCTCTCGCCGAACAAATATTTGGGCGAGTTGAAACGCCCGTTCTCCGCGAGGAACCGTGTGATGAACCGCGCGAAGGCATGCCCGTCTGCATCCACGCCCCAGAATTGTTTCTGCGCGTCCTTGCCGGCGATGCGCCCGAAGCCCGTGCCCGGCGCGTCGATAAACACCAGATCGGTCACGTCGAGCAGGCTCTGGGCGTTGTTGACCAGACGATACGGCGCAGGCGGCGTGTGCGTGTCGTTGTTGGTCAGCACGCGACGGGGCCCGAACGCGCCCATGTGCAGCCATACGGTCGAGGAGCCGGGACCGCCGTTATAGACGAACGTGATCGGCCGGTTCTCGGGGCGAGCGCCCTTCTTAAAGTAGGCGACGTAGAACATGCTGGCCGCGGCGTCGGGCTGCGCGTCATCGGGCTTCTTGGGCAGCGTGAACTGTCCGGGCGTACGCCCATGCAGGACGTCGGCCGAATCGTCCCAGTCGCCGGCGTGGATCAGCAGTGTGCCGGCCACGGCCTCGTAGGGAATGGCGTCGCCGCCGACCGTGACGGTGCCGCTTGTGCTGCTGCGGTCGGTGTCGGAGGCGGCGCCCGGGGTGTCGGCGCGGGACGGGGACAGGGACAGGGACAGGCTGCTGGCAAGAACGGCAGCCGTGCAGAACAGCGAAAAGCGCGTCAAACGGGGTACTCCGGGCAAAAGAACGTCGTGTGGTCAGCCAAAGGCGCCGACGGCATGCATGACGCCGGTGCTGATCTCGCGCACCAGGGCGAACATGCGGGCCATCGGCTGGAACAGGGTCTCATGCTCCCGCGCGTAGGCGCGCCCGCTCTGGCGGGGGCCGTGTGGCTCGTGGAAATCGATATCCAGTTCGCTGAATGCCGCATCGGGGAAGATCTGATCCACATCGGCCAGCGCCGTCGGCAGGTCCAGGCACAGGATGGTTGTCATCAGAATGTCGCGGGTCAGTGAACCGCGCGGCGTGAAGTAGGGGATTTCGGCTGCGAGCATCCAGATACGCTCGATCAGGCCCAGACGCAGGGCATGGAGAATGATCTCGTCCTCCGCCATGTGGGGGGCATCGGGCCATGCCGTGCGCAGGGCGAGATGGTCGGCCTGCACGCGGCGGAACATCGACTGGGTCGAGGCGGCAAAGCCGATCCGTTCGACACCGTTCATGATCTGCAGGCGAGCGTCGCGTCGGGCCGGGGAGGCCTCGGCCGACGCGCGGTCGAGCCACATGTTCGGATCGAGCAGACTGATCATCGCCCGCAGGACCGCCGGGTCGGAGTGCGAAACCGCATGGGTGGCGAAATCCAGCGCATGGCGGAAGCGCGCACTACTGCTGCGGAAGCTCTCGAACGTGTCGGGATGCCGTTCGACCGCAGCGCCCAGCCCTTGCAGCGTATTCGCGCACCAGCCGAGCTGGTGCAGGATCGCGTTGTTGGGGATGGCGCGCAACTGGCTGGGGTGGGTGATCCGCACAGGGCCGCCAAAGTCGCTCTGCCGCGCCGAGGGGCGCGAGCCGGACTTGTCGATCAGGGAGGGGCCGAACGCGCCGAGCAGGGCGGCGTAGCCCGGATCGGCGACCAGCCCGGTCATTCCCATGGCGATGGTGGCAAAGAAATCGGCGGAAAAATCGGGCTCGTCATACACGGGGTCGGTGTCGGCGACCGAGGTCGAAAAGACGTGTTCGGCGATGGTGGCGATGGTGGCGTCGGCCAGTTTCTGGGTGCCGAACAGCAGGTAGCCGTCGCCGCCCTGAAACGCGCTTTCCTCGCGGATGGCGATGCCCGACTGTGCGAACAGGGCGCGCGGGCGCTGGGGGCTGAGATAGTCGAGGCGATCGGCGAGGCTGAATGGGTGCGCCCCGCGCCCGATGCTCTCGCCGTGGGTGTCGAACAGGATCACCTGGACGGCGGCCATGCCGTGCTTGCGCAAGAGGTCGCGCGTCTTCAGCCGCAGCCGTTCGACCAGGTTGGTGGCCGCGAGCTGCCCGACATAGCGGCCGGAATCCGAATAGCCGAACTGCAGGCACAGCTTGCCCGTGCGCCGCAGATAGGCCCGCCAGTGCGGGGAGTGGAGGGCTTCCTCGATCAGGCGTTCCCCATGCTCCAGCGCCTCGGGCGTCTCGAACAGGGGTGAGATCTCGATCTGGTGGTCAGCGATGCCGAACAGGCGGGCGAGCCAGAGCGCGCAGAGCAGGGTGAACCCGCTCTCGGTCTCGGCGATCAGGAACCGGAGCGGCGTGGTGGTGTCGACGTGCTTGGTGATCTGCGCGACAGTCATCATCAGGCGGGCGGCGGTCGCCTGCTCGCCCAGCAGCATGCCGAAATCCACCGGCACGGGCGCGACTTCGTCCAGTGCGGCGTTGATGGCGCTCAGCAGCCCGCGCCGGCGCGACTGGTCGGCCGGATTGTCGGTGATGGCCAGACGCTGGCGCGCGACATTGTGAAGCTGCGTCGCGTTCAGGCGGACATGCGTGTGCGCGGCGGCCATGCCGTGGGCCACGAAACCGGCCCGGGCGACCAGCAGCCCCATCTTCGCGCTATCCTCGGCGGCCTCGATGGCCGTGCCGAAGGCCGAGCGCAGACAGTCGACACTGGGAATCGCCTGATCGCGCAGGTCGATCAGGGTCGCGGCGAAGGCGGCGACAGCCGTCGGATCGGCACGGTCGGGGCAGGCGTCGATCTGCGTGCGGACCGCGGTGATCGCGCTCTCGATCTGGCTGCGCAGGTGGTCGATCCCGTGACGGTCGCCGATCTGGGCCAGAAGGCGCTCCAGATGCATCAGCTTCATGCGCAGCCGCATGCGCAGCGTGTCCCACCAGTGGATGTCCGTGCGGCCGTCCGTGTCGTAGCCGACCCAGCTGGTCACGATGATCGGGCGTGGGGTCAACTGGTCCCATTGCGAGGGCCAGCGGGCGCGGGCCTTTTCAAGGATGGCGGTGTTGAGGCGGTCAAGCGCCGAGCGCGCCCGCAGAATGGCCTCGGACGCGAGTCGGAATTCTTCTTCCAGGGTCGGCGGGGCAGCCCGCCGGTGTGTGGCGAAGGCAGGCCAGTCCGGCGTGTCGGCGCGGCTGGCCAGGGCGGCCAGGCGCTCATACACCGGGTTGGCCAGCGCGAAGACCGGATGGGCGGTAAAGACGGCGGCGTAGCGGGTCAGTTCCAGACGCGCGCGGGCGGCATCGAACGACAGGTTGGGGGCATCCTGCGTCACATTGATCACGGCCTGGGCGAGGGCGTCGAAACGCCGCTCCATCGCCGTGTCATCGGTGCCGCCGACATAGTCGCGGAGTCGGTGTGCGCGCCGGAGATAGGCGGCGTCGCGCAGGTGTGCGATGGCCGCCGCGACATCGTCCAGCGGCAGCGTCCCGGCGGCGAGCCGCTCTTCGATCAGGGAGGCCG